>NZ_JBGIWG010000001.1:0-432201 GCF_041320715.1 Enterobacter sp. KB-221C9 | reverse complement strand
GTCCGCAATCGCCCAGCCCCCTTCCTGCCCCGGCGCCCACGCCACGATCAGCGCCGCAACCTTATCCTCCAGACCCTGCAGGTTGTATGGACGCCCCCCGGTCATGACCACAATCACCGGTTTACCGGTGGCGACCAGCGCTTCCAGCAGCTGTTGCTGCACGCCCGGCAGGTTCAGGGAATCGGTATCGGAACCTTCCCCCACGGTACCGCTCTGGAACAGCCCGGCGAGATCGCCCACGCAGGCGACCACCACGTCACTCTCCCGCGCGGCGTTTACCGCCTCGGGGATGAGTGCGGTGCTCAGCGAAACCGGCGACTGCTGCATCGGTTTGCCGCCGCTGTCGCCCGGGAAGACCGGCGCGCCCGCCATCCGTTTTTCGATAATGTGGCACCCTTTGGCATAGCGGACGTTCGATGCGCCGAGATACTGCTCCAGCGCCGCGCGCGGGGTCGTGACCTGCGAGGTCTCTTCCACCATATCGCTGATGATCAAATGCACCGGGAAGCTGTAGCCGCTCAGTAACGCCAGCGGATCGTCTGCCGTCGGCCCCACTACCGCCACGCGGGGTTTACCGCCGAGCGGCAGAATGCCGTTGTTTTCCAGCAGCGTGATAGATTTCGTCGCCACCTCCCGCGCGACCTGGCGGGTTAAATTGTTTTGCAGATCGATACCGTTTTCATCCGCGTACGGCTTTTCAAACAGCCCCAGGCGGAATTTTTCGGTCAGCACGCGCGCCACGATCTCATCGACCTTCGCCATAGAGATCAGCCCGCGCTCTACCGCTTCCGCCAGATGCCGCGCGCAGTCGTCTTTCGGCAGCTCAACGTCCAGCCCGGCGTTGAACGCCAGCGCGGCAGATTCGGCCGCGTCGTGGGAAATCCCATGATGCTGGTGCAGCAGGCTGACGCCGCCGTAATCCGCCACAATAATCCCGTCGAATCCCCACTGTTCGCGCAGGACGGTGGTCAGCAGGAAGCTGTCGCTGTGCCCCGGCTGGTTATCAATATCGTGATACGCAGGCATTACCGAACCGGCGTTTGCCAGCTTGACCGCCATTTCAAACGGCAGCAGGAAGGTGTCGTTCAGCTCGCTAAAGCCCAGGTGGACCGGCGCGTGGTTGCGCGCCCCTTCGCTGAACGAGTGACCCACGTAATGTTTCAGGGTCGCCAGCAGGTCGCGTTTATCGCCCTGTAAGCCCTTCACGTAGGCGGTTGCCATCACGCCCACCAGCCAGGGATCTTCCCCGAAGGTCTCTTCGGTACGCCCCCAGCGCACGTCGCGGGACACGTCCAGCACCGGCGCAAGCCCCTGCTGGCAGCCAACGGAGCGCGCCTCTTTGCCAATCTGCTCTGCCGCCCGCTGCACAAGCTCCGGATCCCAGGTCGAACCGTAGTTCAATGACGACGGGAACAGGGTGGCGTCTTTGCAGAGCAGCCCCACCAGACACTCTTCATGGAACAGCGCCGGGATGCCAAGACGCGTCTCTTCCATCATCATCCGCTGCAGGCGGTTCGCGGCGCGCACGCCGGTTTTCGCGTCAACGATGTGGGTGCCCAGCGGACGCGTGATCTGCCCGACGCCCAGCTTCAGCCGTTCGCTAAGCGACGCCTGCTCGCTCACGCCGGCGAATTCGTCGCTGAGGTCGCTGCGCTCGCGGTGGTTACCGTTTTCATCGAGGATCAGCCAGTACGCGTGCATCTGGGCGAACTTCTCTTCTGGGGTCATGCGCGCCAGTAAATCGGCGACGCGCTCGTGCACGGGACGTCCCACGTCCTTATAGATAGCTGTCATGTTTTACTCCTGTAGTGCGGAAGGGGTTGCCGGGCTAAGCTGCCCCGCTTCGGATCTGACTTCACGCTTGCTGGCCAACTCCCGGGCGATGGAATCCACCAGCCGGCTGTTGAGCTTGTAGATGGCAAGCAGCGCGACCATGCAGAGGAACAGCGCGCACGGGATAAGGGTGAACAGCGCGCTGATGGTCGAGAGAACGTTCGGCGCCTGGGTTGCCTGCCCCGGGGCGTAATCCACCATGCCAAGCACCCAGCCGACCACCGCCCCGCCCAGCGCCAGGCCAAACTTGATGGCAAACAGCGCGGTGGAGAAGACCAGCCCGTCCAGGCGGCGGCCGCTGCGATGCTCCTCGTAGTCGACCACATCGGAGAACATGGTCCACTGCAACGGCGTGGTGAGGTTTTGAATAAAGCTAAAGACGATGTTCAGGCCAAAGATCGGCCACACCTGCGAAGGCGGCAGAAAGAAAATCAGCGCGCCGAAAATCACGAAGGAAATAATGGTCCACTGATAGGCGCGTACGCGGTCAAATTTCCCCAGCAGCCGTTCAGATAATAATGCGCCGCTTAAGGAGGCCACCATGCCGGAAACAATAAAGGCAAAAACCAGATCCGGGCGCAACAGCACGTAGTTCACGTAATACAGGGTGGCGGAACCACGCGTCACCACCGCCGTTAACAGCAAAATATTAAACAGAAACACAATCCGCCACTGGCTGTTCGCGGCCAGCAGTTTTAAATCGGTGACCATGGAGCCGGAGGTATCATTGCGCGGAGAATAACGCTCGCGGGTCATCAGGAAACAGCAGAAGAACAGCACAATTCCCAGCAGCCCCATCAGGCTCATGGCATAGAAATAGCCTTTCTGCACGTTGCCCTGGCCTAACAATGAGACCAGCGGCAGGGCGATAACCGTCACAATCAGCCCGCCGATAAACGACAGGCCAAAGCGCCACGACTGCAGAGAGTGGCGCTCGCGCGGATCCAGCGTCAGCGCGCCGGGCATGGCGCAGTAAGGCACGTTAATCGCGGAGTAAATCAGGCTTAAAATCGCGTAGGTCACGCAGGCATAAACGATTTTCCCCGTCGGCCCAGCGTCCGGCACATAGAAGGTAATCAGGCAGCTCACGCCAAACGGGATGGCGAACCACAGCAGCCAGGGACGGAAACGGCCGTGACGCGTCCGGGTACGATCGACCAGCGCGCCAATGCACGGGTCGACAAACGCATCGATCGCGCGCACCACTAAAAACATGGTGCCCATAATCGCAGCGGGGAGCCCAAACACGTCTGTATAAAAATAAGCGAGAAATAACGTTGCCGTTTGCCAGACCAGCGCGCTGGCCATATCACCTAAGCCATAGCCTATTTTATCTTTGGTACGCAATACAGAGGAGAGTGTCATTGTTATTTGCCTTTTTATCAGGTTAAAACGTATTTCAACCAGTTGCGCATCTTCTTAAGGGAAATGCGCAGTAAGGCTCAAGTATTAGCAACGCTTTGCGCGCTAACAATTGTCTAAATTAACAGACAAATTATGATATTTGGTTTTTTGTTTTATTTGTGATGGGGAGCAAATAAGAAATGAAATAAAAAAGGCGAGGAATAATATCCTCGCCTTTTCGGGTCAGCGTGACGTTACTTGTTCAGTTCCGCCAGGCTCAGCCAGGTTTGCACCACGGTGTCCGGGTTCAGGGAGAGGCTATCAATCCCCTCTTCCATCAGCCATGCGGCAAAGTCTTCATGGTCGGACGGACCCTGACCGCAGATCCCGACGTATTTACCCTGCTTCTTCGCCGCGCGGATGGACATGGAGAGCAGCGCTTTCACCGCTTCGTTGCGCTCGTCGAACAGCTCGGAAACCACGCCGGAGTCGCGGTCCAGGCCCAGCGTCAGCTGCGTCATGTCGTTCGACCCGATAGAGAAGCCGTCGAAGTGCTCCAGGAACTGCTCGGCCAGCAGGGCGTTGGACGGGATTTCGCACATCATGATGATCTTCAGCCCGTTCTCGCCGCGCTTCAGGCCCTGACGCGCCAGCTCGTCCACCACGGCTTTCGCCTGATCCACGGTACGCACGAACGGGATCATGATTTCGACGTTGGTCAGCCCCATGTCGTTGCGCACGCGTTTCACCGCGTCGCACTCCAGCGCGAAGCAGTCGCGGAAGCTGTCGGCAACGTAACGTCCGGCCCCGCGGAAGCCCAGCATCGGGTTCTCTTCTTCAGGCTCGTAGCGCTCGCCGCCTACCAGGTTGGCGTATTCGTTAGACTTAAAGTCAGACAGACGCACGATCACGCGTTTCGGATAGAAGGCGGCGCCCAGCGTCGCGATCCCTTCGGTCAGACGGCCGACGTAGAACTCTTTCGGCGAGTCGTAGCCTTTCATCATCTCGCGGATTTCGTTCTGCAGCTTCGGATCCTGATCGTCAAACTCCAGCAGCGCGCGCGGGTGAACGCCAATCATACGGTTGATGATAAATTCCAGACGCGCCAGGCCAACGCCTTCGTTCGGCAGGCAGGCGAAGTCAAACGCGCGGTCCGGGTTACCGACGTTCATCATGATCTTCAGCGGCAGGTCCGGCATGGTGTCTACGCTGGAGCTCTTCACGCTGAAGTCGAGAATATCGGCGTACACGTAGCCGGTATCGCCTTCGGCACAGGAGACGGTCACGTTCTGCCCGTCGTTCATGCGCTCGGTGGCGTCACCGCAGCCGACAACCGCAGGGATACCCAGCTCGCGGGCAATGATCGCCGCGTGACAGGTACGACCGCCGCGGTTAGTGACGATAGCCGCCGCTTTCTTCATGATCGGTTCCCAGTCCGGGTCGGTCATGTCGGTCACCAGCACGTCGCCTGGCTCAATACGGTTCATCTCGCTGATGTCGTGGATCACTTTGACCGGACCGGCACCGATACGGTGACCGATGGCACGGCCTTCCGCCACGATTTTGCCCTGCGCGTGCAGCGTATAACGCTCCATCACCTGACCGCGTGAGCGGACGGTTTCCGGACGCGCCTGCACGATAAACAGCTTACCGGTGTTCCCGTCTTTCGCCCATTCGATGTCCATCGGACGGCCGTAGTGTTTTTCGATCTGTACCGCCTGCTTCGCCAGTTCCTGCACTTCGGCGTCGGTCAGGGAGAAGCGGTCGCGCTGCTCCTGCGGGACATCTTCAATTTTAACCTGCTTGCCATGCTCCTGGGTCGGGGCATAGATCATGCGGATTTTTTTCGAGCCCATGGTGCGGCGCACCACCGCCGGGCGGCCAGCGGCCAGCGTAGGCTTGTGGACGTAGAATTCGTCAGGGTTTACCGCGCCCTGCACCACCATCTCACCCAGACCCCACGCGGAGGTGATAAACACCACCTGGTCGAAGCCGGATTCGGTATCAATGGAGAACATCACGCCGGATGAGCCCACGTCAGAGCGCACCATGCGCTGCACGCCAGCGGAGAGCGCCACGCCGCGATGGTCGTAGCCCTGGTGCACGCGATAGGAGATGGCGCGGTCGTTGAACAGGGAAGCAAACACGTGCTTCACCGCCACCAGCACCGCATCGTAACCCTGGACGTTCAGGAAGGTTTCCTGCTGTCCGGCAAACGAGGCGTCCGGCATATCTTCTGCAGTTGCAGAGGAACGCACGGCAAAGGAGGCCTGCGCATCGTCAGCAGAGAGCTGGTTGTACGCGTCGTGAATGGCTTTTTCCAGTTCCGGCTGGAAAGGTGTGTCGATGATCCACTGGCGGATCTGCGCCCCGGCTTTGGCAAGCTCGGTAACGTCATCAATATCCGTTTTATCCAGCAGGTCGTAAATGCGCTGGTTTACACCGCTCTGGTCTAAAAACAGGTTAAACGCATCGGCGGTCGTGGCAAACCCGTTCGGTACGGAGACACCCATACCCGACAGATTTGTAATCATTTCACCCAGGGAGGCATTTTTGCCCCCAACTCTGTCTACATCATTCATGCCGAGTTGGTTATACCAAAGCACCAGCGGTGACGAGCCATTGTTGGACATCGAAACAATCCTTTTGTGATATTTGATCGGAGTAAGTAACACCTGACTACGTATTTATACTGGCATAATTATTTCCGCTAAAAAAACGGTGAATCGTGTAAGCAATTTAAAATTTCAACTTTTCGGATACTTTCCCACCAGCCAATAACCCGATGATTCCTATATATTCAGCCAGAAACCCCAAAAATAAAGTCGCTATTTGAAAAATGAAATCCACTTTTCAGGAAAATCAAAAACATCGTTTCATTTATAATTAGGACAAGTTCTTTGCTGTGTAATTTACTTTTTTAATTTATGCTTTCAGACAATTAGGTCTGATATTCAGGGTGAGTAAAATGGATAGTGCTGTCGATCGCCACGTTTTTTATATTTCTGATGGTACGGCGATCACCGCCGAGGTGCTGGGCCACGCGGTGATGTCGCAGTTTCCCGTTTCGATTAACAGCATCACGCTACCGTTTGTCGAAAACGAGAGCCGCGCCAAAGCGGTGAAGGACCAGATTGACGCCATCTACCAGCAGACCGGCGTCCGCCCGCTGGTGTTCTACTCTATCGTGATCCCCGAGATTCGCGCCATCATTCTGCAAAGTGAAGGCTTCTGCCAGGATATCGTGCAGGCGCTGGTGGCTCCGCTCCAGAGCGAGTTGAAGCTCGACCCGACCCCTATCGCCCACCGTACCCACGGGCTTAACCCCGGCAACCTGATTAAGTACGACGCGCGTATCGCCGCCATTGACTACACCCTTGCCCACGACGACGGTATCTCTCTGCGTAATCTCGACCAGGCGCAGGTGATCCTGCTTGGGGTGTCGCGCTGCGGCAAAACCCCAACCAGCCTCTATCTGGCGATGCAGTTTGGCATTCGCGCCGCAAACTACCCGTTTATCGCTGATGACATGGATAACCTGGTGCTACCCGCCGCCCTGAAGCCGCTGCAGCACAAGCTGTTCGGCCTGACGATCAACCCGGAACGCCTCGCCGCCATCCGCGAAGAGCGCCGCGAGAACAGCCGCTACGCCTCCATGCGCCAGTGCCGAATGGAGGTCTCCGAAGTGGAAGCGCTGTACCGCAAAAACCAGATCCCGTGGCTGAACAGCACCAACTATTCGGTTGAAGAGATTGCCACCAAAATTCTCGACATCATGGGGCTTAATCGCCGAATGTACTAATACGCTAGTACATTAGCTCAGATTCAGGTATCATCATCGGCAACAACGGGGCGGTGTCGCCCCGAACTTGAAATCAGCAGGGATTGGTTTAAGGTGATGGCCATCACTTCCCGGTAGTCTGCCGATGAAGCAAAAATTTTCTGAGACATTCCATGAATAAAACCGATGAACTCCGCACTGCGCGCATTGACAGCCTGGTCACGCCGGCTGAACTGGCACAGCGGCACCCTGTTTCCGCCGCCGTCGCGGAACACGTGACGGCTTCCCGTCGCCGCATTGAAAAAATCCTGAATGGTGAAGACAAACGTCTTCTGGTGGTGATTGGGCCTTGCTCCATCCACGATCTGGATGCCGCAATGGATTATGCAAAACGGCTTCAGGGACTGCGGGATAAGTACCAGCATCGCCTTGAGATTGTGATGCGCACCTACTTTGAAAAACCGCGCACCGTGGTGGGCTGGAAGGGACTGATTTCCGACCCAGACCTCAACGGCAGCTATCGCGTTAACCACGGTATCGAGCTGGCGCGGAAGCTGCTTTTACAGGTCAACGAGCTGGGCGTACCAACGGCGACCGAGTTTCTCGATATGGTGACCGGGCAGTTTATCGCCGATCTGATCAGCTGGGGCGCGATTGGCGCGCGCACGACCGAAAGCCAGATCCACCGTGAGATGGCCTCCGCCCTTTCCTGTCCGGTCGGCTTTAAAAACGGGACGGACGGCAACACCCGCATCGCGGTGGATGCCATCCGCGCAGCCCGTGCCAGCCACATGTTCCTGTCGCCGGACAAGAGCGGCCACATGACCATCTACCAGACCAGCGGCAACCCGTACGGGCATATCATTATGCGCGGCGGGAAGAAACCCAATTACCATGCACAAGATATTGCGGCGGCCTGCGAAACGCTGGCCGAGTTCGACCTGCCGGAACATCTGGTGGTCGATTTCAGCCACGGCAACTGCCAGAAGCAGCATCGCCGCCAGCTGGACGTCTGCGATGAGATCTGTCAGCAGATCCGCAGCGGTTCAACCGCCGTTGCAGGGATTATGGCCGAGAGCTTCATCAAGGAAGGCACGCAGAAAATCGTTGCCGGACAGCAGATGGTTTACGGCCAGTCGATCACCGACCCGTGCCTGAGCTGGGAAGACAGCGAACTGCTGCTGGAGAAGCTGGCTTCAGCCGTGGACGCGCGCTTTTAAAATCCTGCCGGGTGGCGCTGCGCTTACCCGGCCTACGGTTCTTGCCCTTCTCCCTCTCCCTGTGGGAGAGGGTCGGGGTGAGGGCATCAGACCGCACCTCACCCCCAAATTTGATCCCCTCACCCTTTTTTCACAAAAACGCTTGCCGTCAATTTGCAGTTTATTGATAATGATTATCATTGTTACATTGATTGCTATTTATAAACATTATGTCACGTACGGATAACAGCGCGGCAACGCCAGCAAAAACACACACAGCGCCAGCCCCCGCCGAGCGTCGGATTGACAGCAAAACCCTCCTCGGCGATGAGGGACGGGTCATTATCGAGCATGACGGACAGCGCTATCTTCTGCGCCAGACCCATGCCGGAAAACTGATCCTCACAAAATAAACAACACCTAAAAATACGCCAGCCACCCAGGTGATACCCAGGCAGCCAGCGCTTTTCACTTCTTATGGAGAGTTGCTATGCCACACCTGCCTTCCGCATCTTTACGTCCGTCACTTCTGGCGCTGACGATTGCCAGTACCCTGCCGAGCGTCGCGTTCGCCGCCGCAGACGACATTACCGTCACCGCCACGGGCAACGCCCGCAGCGCCTTTGAAGCGCCCATGATGGTGAGCGTGATTGACGCCAGCGCGCCGGAGAAACAGACCGCCAGCTCGGCGGCCGACCTGCTGCGTAACGTCCCCGGCCTGACGCTGGACGGTACCGGGCGCACCAACGGGCAGGACGTAAACCTGCGCGGCTATGACCGTCGCGGCGTGCTGGTGCTGGTTGACGGCGTGCGCCAGGGAACCGATACCGGCCACCTGAACAGCACCTTCCTCGATCCCGCGCTAATCAAACGTATCGAGGTGGTGCGCGGCCCGTCGGCCCTGCTGTACGGCAGCGGCGCGCTGGGCGGCGTGATTTCCTATGACACCGCCGATGCCAACGATCTGCTCGAGCCGGGTAAAAACAGCGGCTACCGCGTGTTTGGAACGGGCGCGACGGGCGATCGCAGCCTCGGGATGGGGGCCAGCGCCTACGGCCGCACCGATACGCTGGACGGTCTGGTCTCCTGGTCCAGCCGGGATCGCGGTGATATCCGCCAGAGCGACGGTGCAACCGCGCCTAACGACGAATCCATCAACAACATGCTGGCGAAAGGCAGCTGGAAAATCGACCCGGCCCAGACCCTGAGCGGCTCCCTGCGCTACTACAACAACGCCGCTCAGGAGCCGAAAAACCCGCAAACCACCGGGGCGGACAGCAGTAACCCGATGACCGACCGCTCCACCATCCAGCGCGATGCGCAGGTTGGCTACCACATTGCACCGGAAGGGTACGACGGGCTGGACGCCGACGCGAAGGTCTACTGGTCCGAAGCGCGCATTAATGCCCAGAACATCGACGGCAGCGGTGAGTTTCGCAAGCAGACCACCAAAGGCGGCAAGGTAGAAAACCGCACCCGCCTGTTCACCGACACCTTTGCAGCACACCTCCTGACCTACGGCGGGGAATACTATCGTCAGGAGCAACATCCGGGCGGGGCAACCACCGGCTTCCCGGACGCGAAAATCGACTTCAGCTCCGGCTGGCTGCAGGATGAGATCACCCTGCGCGATCTGCCTGTTACCCTGCTGGGCGGCACGCGCTATGACAACTACCGCGGCAGCAGCCACGGCTACGATGATGTGGATGCCGATAAGTGGTCATCCCGCGCCGGGTTAACCGTCAGCCCGACCGACTGGCTGATGCTGTTTGGCTCTTACGCGCAGGCCTTCCGCGCGCCGACCATGGGCGAGATGTATAACGACGCCAAACACTTCTCCATTGGCCGCTTCTATACCAACTACTGGGTGCCAAACCCGAACCTGCGCCCGGAAACCAACGAAACGCAGGAGTTTGGTTTTGGCCTGCGCTTTGACGATCTGATGCTTGCCAACGATGCGCTGGAGTTTAAAGCCAGCTATTTCGACACCAAAGCCAAAGACTATATCTCCACCACCGTCGATTTTGCGGCGGCGACCACCATGTCCTATAACGTCCCGAACGCCAAAATCTGGGGCTGGGACATGATGGCGAAATACTCGGCCGACCTCTTCAACCTCGACCTGGCCTATAACCGCACGCGCGGGAAAGACACCGACACGGGCGAGTACATCTCCAGCATCAACCCGGATACCGTCACCAGCAAGCTGGACGTTCCGGTGGCGCAAAGCGGTTTTTCCGTCGGCTGGATTGGCACCTTTGTCGATCGCTCAACGCATATCAGCAGCAGCTACAGCAAGCAGCCGGGCTATGCGGTCAACGACTTCTACGTCAGCTATAAAGGCCAGGAGAAGCTGAAAGGCGTGACCACCACGCTGGTGCTGGGCAACGCTTTCGACAAAGCCTACTGGTCACCTCAGGGCATTCCGCAGGACGGTCGTAACGGCAAGATTTTCGTAAGCTATCAGTGGTAATTCCCTTCGGGGCAACTATTCAGAAGGAAGAGACAATGAATCACTACACGCGCTGGCTTGAGCTAAAAGAAGCCAACCCGGGTAAGTACGCGCGCGACGTCGCGGGGTTAATGAACATCAGTGAAGCAGAGCTGACCTTTGCCCGCGTGGGCCACGACGCCTGGCGACTGCGCGGTGAAATCCGCGAGATCCTGGCCGCGCTGGAGGCGGTGGGCGAAACCAAATGTATCTGCCGCAACGAATACGCCGTTCACGAACAGGTGGGGAACTTCACCAACCAGCACCTGAACGGCCACGCCGGGCTGGTGCTGAACCCGCGCGCGCTGGATCTGCGCCTGTTCCTCAACCAGTGGGCGAGCGCGTTTCACATCAGTGAAGCCACCGCCCGCGGCGAGCGGCAGAGCATCCAGTTCTTCGACCACCAGGGCGATGCCCTGCTGAAGGTCTACGCCACGGACAACACCGACGTTTCCGCCTGGGGCGACGTGCTGACCCGCTTTATCTTTGCCGACAACCCGCCGCTGGCGTTGAGGATGGCCGATGCCCCGGCTCACGCTGAAAATGCGGATGCCGCGCGTGTGGACAAAGAGTGGCGCGCCATGACCGACGTTCATCAGTTCTTCAGCCTGCTCAAGCGCCATAACCTCAGCCGCCAGCAGGCGTTTCGCCTGGTGGGTGACGATCTGGCCTGCCGGGTAGAAAACACCGCGCTGGCGCAGCTCCTGGAGACGGCGCGCCGGGACGGTAACGAAATCATGGTCTTCGTCGGCAACCGCGGCTGCGTGCAGATCTTCACCGGCGCGGTGGAAAAGCTGGTGCCGATGAAAGGCTGGCTGAACGTCTTTAACCCAACCTTTACCCTGCATCTGCTTGAAGGATCCATTGCGGAAACGTGGGTCACGCGCAAGCCGACGGCTGACGGGCATGTCACCAGCCTGGAGCTGTTTGCCGCCGATGGAACCCAAATCGCCCAGCTGTACGGCCAGCGTACGGAAGGCGAACCGGAGCAGAGCCAGTGGCGCAGCCAGATTGACGCCTTAACGGCGAAAGGGCTGGCCGCATGAAGCGGTGGCTTGCCCTGCTCAGCGCCCTGCCCCTGCTGGCTTTTGCAGCGCCGCAGGAGAAAATCGTCACGCTCGGCGGCGACGTCACCGAGATTGTCTACGCTCTCGGCGCGGCGTCCTCGCTGGTGGCGCGCGACAGCACCAGCCAGTGGCCGCAGGCGGCGAATTCGCTGCCTGACGTGGGCTATCTGCGCCAGCTCAATGCGGAAGGGATCTTATCCATGCGCCCCACGCTGGTGCTGGCCAGCGCTCAGGCGCAGCCGTCTCTGGCGCTAAAGCAGGTTGAGCAAAGCCACGTCAGGGTGATCGCTGTTCCTGCCGGTAACGACCTGAACGTCATTGACGAAAAGGTGCGGATCGTCGCTGAAGCGACGCACCGCGAGGCCGAGGGGGAGGTCCTGCGCAGCACGCTGCGCCAGGCGCTGTCGGCACTGCCCGCGTCACCGCTCAACAAGCGGGTGCTGTTTATTCTCAACCACGGCGGGATGACCGCCATGGCCGCCGGACAACAGACCGGCGCGGATGCTGCCATTCGTGCGGCGGGGCTGCAGAACGCGATGCAGGGGTTCACCCGCTATCAGCCGCTGTCTCAGGAAGGCACGATCGCCAGCCGACCCGATCTGGTGGTGATTTCTCAGGACGGTCTCAGCGCCCTGGGCGGTGAAGCGAATCTGTGGACGCTGCCCGGCCTGGCGCAAACCCCGGCGGGACGGAATAAGCAGGTGCTGGCGATTGACGATATGGCGCTGCTGGGCTTCAGCGTGCGAACGCCGGAAGCCATCCAGCAGCTGCGTGCCAAAGCGGAACAGCTGCCCTGATGTCCCGGCGGATAACCTTATCGTTATGGATGCTCACCGCGATCCTGACCATCATGACGCTCGCAGCGACCGGGGTTGGGGCATTACGCCTGCCGGTCAGCCTGCTGTGGAACGGCAGCGACGAGGCGCTGCGTCAGATCTGGCTAACGATCCGCCTGCCTCGCGTGCTGCTGGCGCTGGCGATCGGCGGTTCACTGGCGCTGGCGGGCTGCGTGATGCAGGGGCTATTTCGCAATCCGCTGGCGGACCCGGGACTGCTCGGCATCAGCAGCGGCGCGGCGCTCGCCGTTGCGCTGTGGGTGGTGCTTCCGCTCTCGCTGCCTGCACTGGTGATGCTGTACGCCCCGATGCTGGCGGCGTTTCTCGGCGCGCTGGCCGCCACCTTCGTGATTTTCCTGCTCAGCCGACAGCATGACGCTTCCCTGTCGCGCCTGCTGCTGGTGGGAATTGCCATCAACGCCCTGTGCGGCGCGGCCGTCGGGGTGCTGTCATGGCTCAGCAATGATGCCCAGCTTCGCCAGCTTTCGCTCTGGGGAATGGGCAGCCTCGGCCAGGCGCAGTGGCCAACCCTGCTGGCAGTCGCGTCGCTGATGGTCCCCACCGCGCTGGCTATCTGGCGTCTGGCAGGCGCCCTCAACCTGCTGCAGCTGGGCGACGAAGAGGCGCACTACCTCGGCGTGGAGGTTGCCGCCGTGCAGCGGATCCTGCTGCTGTGCAGCGCCCTGCTGGTGGCCGCCGCCGTTGCGGTCAGCGGCGTGATCGGCTTCGTCGGCCTGGTGGTGCCGCACCTGGTGCGAATGTGGCTGGGAGCCGACCACCGGGCCGTGCTCCCCGGCTCAGTGCTGGCCGGCGCGTTGCTCCTGCTGGTTGCCGATACGCTGGCGCGCAGCCTGGTCGCCCCGGCGGAAATGCCGGTCGGCTTATTGACCAGCCTTCTCGGCGCGCCGTGGTTTCTGTGGCTTATCTTTCGTCGCGGAGGTGCGCATGGCTGAACGCTACTGTGCAGAAAACCTTGTTTTTCGCGCCGGACAACGCACGCTGATTAACGACGTGTCGCTGACCTTATCTCAGGGCGAGCTGGTGGCGCTGATTGGCCCCAACGGCGCCGGGAAATCAACGCTGTTGCGGCTGCTGACCGGCTACCTTAAACCTGCGGGCGGACGGTGCAGCCTGGCGGGCACACCGCTTGCGGCCTGGCAGCCGGACAGGCTCTCCCGCTACCGGGCGGTAATGCGCCAGAACACGCAGCTCGGATTTGACTGGCCGGTTGAGGCGGTCGTCGGTATGGGGCGAGCGCCCTGGACCCGCACGCCTGAAGCGTCGGTTATTGAGGAGGTCATGGCCGTCACCAGCTGTTTACCGCTGGCGGGCAGGCACTTTGCCGCACTCTCCGGCGGCGAGCAGCAGCGCATCCAGCTCGCCCGCGCGCTGGCTCAGCTCTGGTGCGACGGCGCGCCGCGCGGCTGGCTGTTCCTTGATGAGCCCACGTCTGCGCTGGATCTCTATCACCAGCAGCATCTGCTGCGCCTGCTGAAGTCCCTGACCCGTCGGGGGCATCTGCACGTTTGCGCGGTACTGCACGACCTTAATCTGGCTGCGCTGTGGGCGGACCGCATCCTGCTGCTGCATGGCGGCACAATCGTGTCCCAGGGAGAACCGGAAACCGTTTTGCAGGCCGACGCGCTGGCGCGCTGGTACGGCGCGCAGGTTATCGTCGGCAGGCATCCGGCTCACGCCGCGCCTCAGGTGTTTCTCGCCCCCTGATCGGGCTGGTAAAAATCTTTCAGGGTTTCCAGCAGAGCATGCGCCGCCTTAGAGAGCTGCGTGTGCCCTGGATGAATCACCCCGATACACTTTTCAATGGGCGGGCTGTCCAGCGGAATACAGACCGCGCCCAGCGACGCCATCTGCGTCTCGCACAGCGCCGGGACGGCGCTGCCGCCGAGGCCACTCGCGACCATTCTCCCGACCGTCACCAGCTGATGACTTTCCAGCGCGACGTCCAGCTTTCTGCCGCTTCGCGCCAGCTCCTCTTCCATCATCAGACGCACCGCAGAGGGGCGCTGCAGGGTGATGAAATCCAGCGTCAGCAGCTCTTCCCAGGTCAGGCGCTTTTTGCCCGCCAGCGAGGAGTCTTTCGGCACAATGGCCACAAACCTGTCGAGGCCCAGCGGGGTAAACAGCAGGTTGTGCGTCGGCGCGGGCTCAAAGGCGATGCCCATCTCGACCCGCCCTTCGCGCACCATCTCGATCACCTGCTCGTTAATAACGTCATGCACGGTGACGTTGACCCCGGCATGACGATCGCGAAACGCTTTTAGCACCTCGGGCAGCACATTCGCAGCAAACGACGGCATGGCGGCGACCGAGATTTTACCGCGCTGCAGGGTAAAGCACTGGTGCATCGCCTCTTCGACGTTATCCCAGTCGGCAAGCAGCTGGCGCGCCATGGGCAAAAACGTCTCTCCCTCCTGCGTCAGCGCGACCTTGCGCGTACTCCGCTGCAGCAGCGGTCCGCCGAGCGTGTCCTCCAGCGCTTTAATGGTCAGGCTCAGGGCCGGCTGGGAAAGATTCAGCCGTTCGCTGGCGTGCGCGAAATTCAGAGTGTGAGCTACCGCTAAAAACGCGCGTAACTGTTTGACACTCATTCTCATTTTTCATCCTGTTAACTAATTGAAAAAATTTAGTTAACAGGAAATTAATAAAAAAACCAAATGAGTGGGTCACAAATTCAAAATTAACAAATGAGTCGCCGCCCCTAATGATACCGGCACGGTTAACGGGAGGGATGACTATGGCGGGACTGGATAAGCGCGTCGGCAGCTATGCGCAGGCGCTGGATGGGCTGACGGACGGGATGACCCTGCTGGCGGGCGGCTTTGGCCTGTGCGGTATTCCGGAGAACCTGATTGCAGAGGTCAGACGCCGTCAGGTGAAAGATCTGACGGTGGTATCAAACAACTGCGGCGTGGACGGTTTCGGTCTCGGGCTACTGCTCGAAACGCGTCAGGTTCGCAAAGTGGTGGCCTCTTACGTCGGCGAGAACGCGCTGTTCGAGCGGCAGGTGCTGAGCGGCGAACTGGAGATTGAACTCACGCCTCAGGGCACGCTGGCGGAAAAGGTGCGCGCGGGCGGCGCGGGCATTCCGGCATTTTACACGGCCACCGGCTACGGCACGCCCGTGGCTGTCGGCAAAGACGTGCGCCAGTTTGCGGGGAAGCACTACATCCTTGAAGAGGCCATTACCGGTGATTTTGCGCTCATTAAGGGCTGGAAAGCGGACTGGTACGGCAACGTTGTCTATCGGCATACCGCGCAAAATTTTAATCCGCTGATGGCAACGGCGGGCCGGATAACGGTCGTCGAGGTGGAAGAGATCGTTCCTCCGGGCGAGCTGCCCCCATCGACCATTCATACCCCGGGAATTTACGTCGACAGGCTGATTGTCGGCCAGTTTGAAAAACGCATTGAACAGCGCACGCTGCGCGCGGAAGGAGTGTGACGATGTTAACCCGTGAACAGATGGCCATGCGCGTCGCCCGCGAGCTGCGCGACGGTTACTACGTCAACCTGGGGATCGGCATCCCTACCCTGGTGGCGAACTACATTCCGGACGGGATGGACGTGATGCTCCAGTCGGAAAACGGGCTGCTGGGGATGGGGGCTTTTCCTGACGAGCAGAGCCTTGACGCCGACATGATCAACGCCGGTAAACAGACCGTGACCGCGCGCACCGGCGCGGCCATTTTCGACTCGGCCCAGTCGTTTGCCATGATCCGCGGCGGTCATGTCGACCTGACCGTGCTGGGCGCGTTTGAAGTGGACGTCGAGGGCAATATCGCCTCGTGGATGATCCCCGGAAAGATGGTGAAGGGCATGGGCGGCGCGATGGATCTCGTCGCCGGGGCGCAGAACATCATTGTGGTGATGACCCACGCCTCGAAAAGCGGTGAGTCAAAGCTGCTGCCGCGCTGCACGCTGCCGCTCACGGGCGCGGGCTGTATCCGTCGGGTCTTAACCGACCTCGCGTTGCTTGAGATCGAGAACGGCGCATTCATCCTGCGCGAATACGCCCCCGGCGTCAGCATCGACGAAATTGCGGCTAAGACGGCCGGGAAAATGACCGTGGCGGACGACGTTCGCGAGATGCGCTTCAACTGAGGACTCACGATGAAAGAGGTCATGATTGTCGGGGCAACCCGAACCCCCATTGGCAGTTTTCGCGGATCGCTATCGTCCCTTTCGGCGGTTGAGCTGGGGGCCGCCGCGGTGCGGCACCTGCTGGAGAACAGCGGTCTTAGCGCAGAACAGGTAGATGAACTGATTTTCGGACAGGTTCTGACGGCCGGGTGCGGGCAAAACCCTGCGCGCCAGACGGCCATCACCGCCGGATTGCCCGTCAGCACACCGGCGACAACGGTCAACCTGGTGTGCGGCGCGGGCCTAAAAGCGGTGCAGCTCGCCGCGCAGGCGATCCGCTGCGGCGACGCGGATGTGGCGATCGCTGGCGGTCAGGAGAGCATGAGCAGCGCCCCCTATCTGCTGGACGGCGCGCGTTCAGGGCTGCGTTTTGGCCATACGGGCCTGCAGGACAGCATGATTACCGACGGTCTGTGGGACGCATTCAACGATTACCACATGGGGATCACCGCTGAAAACGTCGCCCGTGAGAATGACATTTCCCGCGCGCAGCAGGACGCATTTGCCGCCCGGTCGCAGCACAAAGCGGCCTCCGCCATCGAAGCGGGTCGCTTTGACGACGAGATTGCGCCGGTGACGGTGCAGCAGGGTAAAAAACCGCCGCTTATCGTCAGCCGTGACGAACAGCCCCGGCCAGGCACCACCGCTGAGCAGCTGGCGCAGCTGCGCCCCGCCTTTTTGCAGGAGGAAGGCACGGTCACGGCCGGAAATGCGTCCACGCTCAACGACGGTGCCGCTGCGGTGCTGCTGATGAGCGGCGAAAAAGCGCGGGAGAGCGGTTTGCCCATTCTCGGTCGCATCGTGAGCTACGCCGTGACGGGCGTTGACCCGTCGGTGATGGGTATCGGACCGGTCAGCGCCTGCCGGACGGCACTGTCGCGGGCGGGCTGGACGCTGGATGACGTGGACCTCATTGAAGCCAATGAGGCCTTTGCCGTCCAGGCGCTGGCGGTGGGCAAGCAGCTCGGCTGGGATGAACGCAAGGTGAACGTTAACGGCGGCGCTATCGCCCTGGGTCATCCGATTGGCGCCTCCGGCTGCCGCATCCTCGTGACGCTGCTGTACGAAATGCAGCGCCGTGACGTTAAAAAAGGGCTCGTCACCCTGTGCGTAGGCGGCGGGCAAGGCATTGCTCTCACCGTCGAGCGTTAAGCATCTCGTTGGTACCCGAATAATAATTAAAGTGAGGAGTCGTAATGAGTGTGTTAATTGCCCTGGCGGCGCTGGCGCTGCTGATGCTGGCGGCCTATCGCGGATACAGCGTTATTTTGTTTGCGCCGATTGCGGCGCTCGGCGCCGTGCTGCTGACCGATCCGGGTGCCGTCGGCCCGACGTTTACCGGCCTGTTTATGGAAAAGATGGTGGGCTTCGTCAAGCTCTACTTCCCGGTGTTCCTGCTGGGAGCCGTTTTTGGCAAGCTGATTGAGCTTTCCGGTTTCTCACGCTCCATCGTCGCCGCCGCGATTCAGATCCTCGGTCGTCGCCACGCCATTCCGGTGATTGTCCTGGTGTGTGCGTTGTTAACCTACGGCGGCGTGTCGCTGTTCGTGGTGGCGTTTGCGGTTTACCCTTTCGCCGCGGAGCTGTTCCGCCAGAGCGGCATCCCCAAGCGGCTGATCCCGGCCACCGTGGCGCTGGGGGCATTCTCGTTTACCATGGACGCCCTGCCCGGCACGCCGCAGATCCAGAATATCATCCCCACCAGCTTCTTTGGTACGAACGCCTGGGCCGCGCCGTGGCTGGGGCTTATCGGCTCTCTGTTTATTATCGTCTTTGGCCTGCTCTGGCTGGAGCGCCAGCGTCGTAAGGCGTTCAATAACAACGAAGGCTACGGCACGGATCTGAAAAATGAGCCCGAAACGCCGGATAACATTAACCTTCCGCATCCGCTGATTGCTATCTCCCCGCTGCTGGTGGTGGGCATACTGAACCTGCTGTTTACCCGCTGGATCCCAGGCTGGTACGGCACGACACACGAGCTTACTCTGCCAGGACTGGCGAAACCGATTGTGACCGAGGTGGGCAAGATCACCGCCATCTGGGCCGTGGAAGCGGCGCTGATCTCCGGTATCGTGCTGGTGCTGATTTTTGGCTTTCGCAATATCCGGGGTCGTCTGGCTGAAGGCAGCCGGACCGCGGTGAGCGGTGCTATTCTGGCGGCGATGAATACCGCCTCGGAATACGGTTTTGGCGCGGTTATCGCCGCCCTGCCCGGGTTCCTGGTGTTATCCAAAGCGCTGGCGGCCATCCCTAATCCGCTGCTGAATGAGGCCATCAGCGTGACGGTGCTTGCGGGGATCACCGGCTCGGCGTCCGGCGGGATGAGTATTGCGCTCGCCGCCATGTCCGACTCGTTTGTCGCCGCCGCCCACGCAACCAATATCCCGCTTGAGGTGCTGCACCGCGTGGCCTCAATGGCGAGCGGGGGGATGGATACGCTGCCCCATAACGGCGCGGTGATTACCCTGCTGGCGATTACCGGCCTGAGCCATCGTCAGGCCTACGGCGGCATTTTTGCTATCACCATCATTAAAAGTCTGGCAGTGCTTTTTGTCATTGCCGTGTTCTATCTGACCGGCATTGTGTAAGGAGAGAAAGATGAATCTGAACGGTAAGACCGCACTGGTGACAGGCTCGACCAGCGGCATTGGGCTGGGGATCGCCCGCGTACTGGCGAAGGCCGGGGCGCAGCTGATCCTCAACGGTTTCGGCGACAGCGGATCAGCAAGAGGAGAGATTGCGCAACTGGGCAAAACGCCGGGCTATCACGATGCAGACCTGCGTGACGTGCTGCAAATTGAAGCCATGATGCGCTACGCCGAATCGCAGTTTGGCGGCGTGGACATTCTTGTCAACAACGCCGGGATACAGCATGTCGCCCCGGTTGACGCGTTTCCGGTGGAGAAATGGAACGACATTATCGCCATTAATCTCTCTTCGGTATTTCACACCAGCCGGCTGGCGCTCCCCGCCATGCGCGAGAAAAACTGGGGGCGCATCATCAATATCGCCTCCGTTCACGGGCTGGTCGCGTCAAAAGAGAAGTCAGCCTACGTGGCCGCCAAGCATGGCGTAGTGGGCTTTACGAAATCGCTAGCGCTGGAAACCGCCCGCACCGGTGTTACCGCCAATACCATCTGCCCAGGCTGGGTACTGACGCCGCTGGTGCAACAGCAAATCGATAAGCGTATCGCTGAGGGCGTGCCGCCGGAGCAGGCGCGCGATCTGCTCCTTGCAGAGAAACAGCCTTCGGGGGAGTTTGTCACCCCTGAGCAGCTGGGTGAACTGGCGCTGTTTTTGTGCAGCGACAGCGCCGTGAGCGTTCGCGGCGCCGCGTGGAATATGGATGGCGGATGGGTTGCGCAGTGATGTCCAGGCCGGGTGAAGCGAAGCCGCCACCCGGCAAACAGGGTTAGCTTGAGCAGCTGACCTCCAGCCGCTTGCCCCAGTCAGGCGGGCGGCTGACGTAGTCATCATCCCGGTCGGCAAACGGCGCGCGCAGCGCCAGATGCAAACGGTGTAGCTCGTCGTATTCCCCCTGCTCTGCCTGCTCAATCGCCCGCTGCGCCAGCCAGTTGCGCAACACCATCGCGGGATTCGTCGCGTTCATCTGCGTCTGGCGGACAGCGTCATCCAGCTGCTCCTGCTGCAGCCGCGAGCGGTACTGCGCAAACCAGTCGTCAAACGCCTGCCTGTCAATAAACTCGTCGCGCAGCGGCGAGGCCGCGCTGTGCTGCTCCGTCTGGCCCAGCATCCGGAAGGTACGGGTATAATCGCTGCCCTCACGCGCCATCAGGGCAAACAGGCCATTGAGGATGTCGTTATCGCCCCTCTCCTGCGTCACCAGCCCCAGCTTGTTGCGCATCAGCGTGCCATATTCCCGCAGCAAAATGTCCTGATAGCTGTCGAGCGCATCGTTGAGGGCATCAACGTCAATAAACGGCGACAGGGTTTGCGCAAGCCGCTGCAGGTTCCACAGGCCGACCGCCGGCTGATTGTCAAAGCTGTAACGTCCCTGATAGTCGGAATGGTTGCAGATATAGCCGGGCTGGTAATCGTCCAGGAAACCAAACGGACCGTAATCAAAGGTCAGCCCGAGGATCGACATGTTGTCCGTATTCATAACGCCATGGGCAAAGCCTACCGTTTGCCAGCGGGCAATCAGGGCTGCGGTACGGGCAACCACATCCCTGAACCAGAGAACGTATTTATCCGCCTCGTCCTGCAAATGCGCCCAGTGGTGACGAATGGCAAAGTCCGCAAGCTGGCGAACCTTGTCAGGCTCGCGGCGATAGTAAAAGTGCTCGAAATGGCCGAAGCGCAAATGGCTTTGCGCAATGCGCATCAGCATTGCCCCTTTTTCCATCGTTTCGCGCGCAACCGGCGTATCGCTGGTAACAATCGACAGCGCGCGGGTGGTGGGGATACCCAGGGCATGCATCGCTTCTGACCCCAGGCTCTCGCGAATAGTTGAACGCAGTACCGCACGCCCGTCGCCCATTCGCGAATAGGGAGTAAGGCCTGCGCCTTTCAGGTGCCAGTCAACCGTCTCCCCGTTGGGAAGCTGTTGTTCACCGAGCAGGATGCCCCTGCCGTCGCCCAGCTGCCCCGCCCAGACGCCAAACTGATGTCCGCTATAGACCTGAGCCAGAGGTTGCATACCGGCGAGAAGCCTTTCACCGCCCCAGACGCCTGCGCCCTCTGAATGCTGAAAGAGCTCAGGCGGAATGGCCAGCTCTTCTGCCAGCAAATCGTTATGCCAGATAAGGCGTGAATTTTGTAACGGTGTTGGTTTGAGTGCGGTGTAAAAGCCAGGCAACTCGTCATGCCAGTGAGCAGTAAAAGACAGGGTCATAGGTCCTCCTGCTTTTAGTGTAGAGGGTTTACCGGCACTTAAACACGGGCGAAAGAAAGGGTTATCGCTGCTGAACCAGCGTAGTGACGTGTTCTGCAGAGACGGCTGGCCAGAGTGCCCCCTGCATTGCGCCAAAATTGAAGGACAAAACGCGTTGCAACAGGCCGTGGTCGTCAATGCCTGAGACGATCACTGACTGGCAGTGCGGCGTGATTTGCCAGAGGATGGCGCGCATAAATGGCTCAAAAGAGAGTTCCGGGGCACGCTGCTGAATGAAGCCTTTATCAAGGATGACTCGCTTAAATAATCCATCATAGACCGCTTTGAGCGATGCAGCGCCTGCGCCAAAGTTTGCCAGGACCAACGGGAAATGGATCGCCATTCTCGCCAGCAGCAGATCGTCCTTCCCGTTATTTAAACCTGGATAGTTCTCATTAACAGTAAACTCAAGAAACGGATAACGCTCAAGGATTGAAACAGCGTTTCCATTACTTAATAAAAACTCAACTATTGCAGGTGTAATATTGATCCATGCAATTAACTGATGCTGAATAAAAAACAGTTTACAGGTATCAAGCAATTGCAGTTTTTCGTTAAACAGCGCTAACTCTTCAGCCGCTGAAAGCCGAGGGATAACAAGCTCAGTGGGGATCCGCACATCGCTGCCGACGCCAGTAAAGTTAACCAGAATTTCTAAACCTTTAAGCTCACCCGCGCTATTACGGGCAGGTAAAAGCAGCAGTTCAGACTGGTAAGCATTATCTAGCGTAATAATCATTGCACTCGCCCCGCATTAAAGATGAGAGAGGACATCCTGGAGCAATTGCCGACACAATTCCACTGTCTTGATTTTAATAAGATTAATTTCATTAGTTCCGTATTAATTTTCAGATTTATCCCTGAATCTAAAATAATTTTATCCTGGTTGCAGAATAATAGCCAGTTTTAGATAAAACAGACACATGCAGGATTCGCTAATTTTAGGCAAATTTAACTTTAAGCATCTTATTTGAGAAAAAACGGCATGATTTATTACTACCATGCCGTCATAAGAGGAGTATCCGACAAAGGCTATATACGTCGTGCCTGCCAGAAATTTTTACGCCAGTAAACATTATCAAGAGAAGAGCGCATCACGCCGCGGCTGGTCGAGGCGTGAATGAACTGATTGTCTGTATCATATATTCCCACATGAAGACCGCTTTCACCCGATCCGGTTTTGAAGAAAACCAGGTCGCCGGGCAGAAGATCGTCTTTATCAATTTCAGTGCCAATTTCTGCCTGTTTGCGCGTTTCGCGCGGAAGCTGTAAATCAAACTTATCGCGAAACGTCATCAGAACGAAGCCGGAGCAATCAACCCCGCCGCGGCTCATTCCGCCGTAGCGATAAGGCGTGCCGCGCCAGTTGCTCAGCTGATCGTTAAGGCTGGCAATGACGGTGATCGAATCTGAAAGCCGTGGGTTAGGCGGCGGCGCACGATGGCTACTGCATCCCGCAAGAAAGAGTGTGGCCATCAGGAGAAACCAGAATCGCATTTTCAGACGAATCCTCTGCTTTTTTTGTTCTTTTCGTAATTTAGCGTGCAATTGTGCTAAGAGGCAAGAAACGGTTACGACTGCCCGGTAGAAATCAGCATCTTATGTCCCTCTATATCCAGCCTGCGGAACGACATGTTGTACGCGCGGGCAAGATGGGGCGGCGTAAGAACCCGATCACGCGCACCGCTGGCGATCATCTTTCCCTTCGACAGCAGCCACACCCGATGGGCATGACGCAGGGTGTGGTTGAGGTCATGACTGCTCATCACCACGGCGATGCCTTTTCGGCTCAGGGCGCTTAACAGCGTATCCAGTGCCGCCTGCTGCGCCACGTCCAGACCGCTCATGGGCTCATCGAGAAGCAGCATCCGCCCGTGAGGATTGCCGGCCGGGTGGATCTGAAGGATGACGGCCGCCAGGCGCACCCGCTGCCACTCTCCGCCGGAAAGCTGGCTGGCGTGCCGGGACAGTTTATCTTCCAGCCCCAGAGCCGCGGCCACGTCCGTCAGCAGTGACGTTTGTTGTTTGTCGTGCAAATGCAGCATCAGATAGTGCCAGACCGGCATCGCAAAGGGCGGCATCTGCTGCTGCACGAGGTAGCTGCGCCGATGCGCCAGCGAGACCGGCGACCAGTCGGCGAGCGTATGCTCCAGCAGCGTTATCTGCCCTTCTCCGTCGGTCATGCCTGCCATCCGTGCCAGCAGCGTGCTCTTCCCCGCACCGTTTGGCCCGACGAGATGCAGGATTTCGCCCGCATTGACGGTACCGGTTATCGGCTCCAGACGTCCCTTCTCGGCAACGTCCGTGAGCTGCATCAGCAACGACATTATTTCGCCAGCGCCAGCTTGATCGATTCCATGACGATCGGATCCTCAGGGGTCATATCCGGCGAAAAGCGCTGAACCACCTGGCCGTCGCGACCAATCAGGAACTTCTCAAAATTCCACAGGATGTCGTCCGGGTAAAGCGGCGCGCGGCCTTTGCTGGCCATGCGCTCATAAAAACCGCTTCCTTCCGGCGCAACGGCCTTCGGCGCGGCAGCGATCAGCTTTGCATAAAGCGGATGGCGATCGTCACCGTTGACATCAATTTTGCTGAACATCGGGAACGTCACGCCATAGGTGGTGCTGCAGAAGGTTTTAATCTCCTCTTCGCTGCCCGGCTCCTGGCCGAGGAACTGGTTGCACGGGAAGCCCAGCACGGTGAAGCCGTCTTTCTCCCAGGCCTGTTGAATGTTTTCCAGCTGCTCGTACTGCGGCGTCAGGCCACATTTGGATGCCACGTTGACGATAAGCAACACGTTGCCTTTGTAGCCTTCCAGCGTGGTTTTCTCGCCGTCAATGGTGGTCACTTCGGTATTCAGGATTTCTGACTGCATAGCATTCCCTCAGGTTGTCTTACGGCTAGTTGATTTAACGTCCAGCTTTTAATAGTAGCCAGATAAATACCGGCGCGCCCAGCGTGGCGGTCACCACGCCAATCGGCAGCTCTGCGGCCGTCAGGGCAAGCCGGGCGATGATATCGGCCACCAGCAGCGTGACGGCCCCGGCAACCGCCGAGGCCGGAAGCAGGGTCCGATGGTCCGTGAGGCCACACAGGCGCAGCATGTGCGGAATAACCAGCCCGATAAAACCGATCGCGCCCGCCAGAGCCACGCTGACGCCGACCAGCCAGCCAATGACGATCACCAGCACATTACGCCAGAACCCAATCGGCATGCCGAGCTGGCGGGCAGAGGTTTCACCCAGCGCGAGCATATTCAGCGGCTGCGCCTGCAGGACAGCCCACACGATGACCGGTACCAGCAGCGCCATCAGCCAGCCCTGGCGCCAGTCAACGCCCCCAAAGCCGCCCATCATCCAGTACATCAGCTGACGCAGGTCAAAGGATGTTGAGAAGTAGACCGCCCAGGTCATCAACGCGCTACAGATGATCCCCAGCGCCACGCCGGCAAGCAGCAGGCGGCTGGTCGATAAGTGCCGTCTGGCAAAGCGAAGAAGGATCGCTGTGATCAGTAATGCACCGAGAATAGCGCTCAGGCTAATACTCCATCCGGAGAGCTCTCCCCCGCCCAGCATCACCGCCGCAATCAGACCCACGCCAGCCCCGTTCGACACGCCAAGAAGCCCGGGCTCCGCCAGCGGGTTATCAAACAACGCCTGCATAATGGTGCCGCACAGCGCCAGCGCGGCCCCCACCAGAACCACCGCGACGGTGCGCGGCAGGCGAATTTGCCAGACGAAGAGCTGCCCGTCCGGCCCCCACCAGCTTTCAGGCCCTATCCATCTGTCTCCGGCGCAGAGGCTCACGCCCGCGGCGACAATGAGCAACAGCACCAGCAAAAGCAGGCGACGCTTATCGGAACGGTGCTGGCGATGGGCATAATCAAGCATGTGTATGGTTTTAGTAGCGTGTGATGTAATTGATTTTACGGCGGGTTTGCCGGAGAGCGCAAAGAAAAAAGGCCGCGTGGGCGGCCTTTTTAGTTAGTTCATATTACTCTGCTTTGGGCGTTGCGTTTTCGACACGGCTTTTTAACTTCTGGCCGGGTCTGAAGGTCACCACGCGGCGGGCTGTAATGGGAATATCTTCCCCCGTCTTCGGGTTACGGCCCGGACGTTGGTTTTTGTCTCGCAAATCAAAATTGCCAAAACCGGAGAGTTTTACCTGCTCACCATTTTCCAGAGCACGACGGATCTCTTCGAAAAACAGCTCTACCAGCTCTTTGGCATCCCGTTTGCTAAGCCCAAGCTTATCAAACAGATATTCTGACATTTCAGCTTTTGTAAGCGCCATAGGTTCAATCCCTCAATGATGCCTGGAATCGCTCTTTTAATGCCTCTACACATTTGGCGACGGTAGCGGCAATCTCCTCTTCTTCGAGTGTACGGCTGGTATCCTGAAGGATAAGGCTAATAGCGAGGCTCTTGAAACCTTCTGCTACGCCCTTGCCGCGGTACACGTCAAATAAGTTTACGCCAACTACCTGATTTACGCCAACTTTCTTACATTCGGCCAAAATATCTGCTGCGGGTACATTTTCCGCGACCACAACCGCGATATCACGGCGGTTTGCCGGGAAGCGGGAGACGTCCTGAGCCTGAGGAATAACGCGGTCAGCCACCGGGGTCCATTCCAGTTCGAACACGATGGTACGGCCGTTCAGGTCCAGCTTGCGCTCCAGCTCAGGGTGAACAACCCCAATAAAACCAACGCGTTTGCCGTCTAAATAGATGGCTGCGCTCTGGCCCGGATGCAGAGCAGGGATAGCTTCTGCGCGGAATTCAATTTCAGATAATTTACCGGTCAGATCCAGAATCGCTTCGAGATCGCCCTTCATATCGTAGAAATCAACCGTGCCTTTTGCCAGGTCCCAGTGCTCTTCATAGCGGTTGCCGCTGATGGCGCCAGCCAGCATGAGATCCTGACGGATGCCTAAATTTGCCTGATTATCCGGTACAAAGCGCAAACCGCTTTCGAAAATTCGCACGCGGTTTTGCTGACGATTCTGGTTATAAACGACAGTGCCCAGCAGGCCCGTCCACAGAGACAGACGCATCGCGGACATTTCGCTGGAGATTGGGCTTGGCAGGATCAGCGCCTCCTGGCCCGGGTGGATCAGCTGCTGCAGCTTTGGATCAACAAAGCTGTAGGTGATCACTTCCTGGTAGCCTTTGTCGTTCAGCATGGTTTTCACACGCTTCAGGGACAGGTCGGCTTCACGGTGGGTGCCCATCACCAGACCTGCCTGGACAGGCTCGTCAGGGATGTTGTTGTAGCCGTAAACGCGGGCCACTTCTTCCACCAGATCTTCTTCAATTTCCATGTCGAAACGCCATGATGGCGCAACGGCTTTCCACTCGTCCTGGCCTTCGGTCACTTCGCAGCCCAGACGCGTCAGGATGTCGGTCACCTGCGCATCGGCAACGTGGTGGCCAATCAGGCGATCCAGCTTGCTGCGGCGCAGGGTGATGGTGGCACGCTTCGGCAGGGTCGCTTCGTTGGTCACGTCAATAACCGGGCCCGCTTCACCGCCGCAGATGTCGATCAGCAGGCGGGTCGCACGTTCCATCGCTTTGTACTGCAGCGCCGGGTCAACGCCGCGCTCGTAGCGGTGAGAGGCATCGGTATGCAGGCCGTGACGGCGTGCGCGACCGGTGATGGAGAGCGGGCTGAAGAACGCGCATTCCAGCAGGACGTTTTGCGTCTCGTCGTTCACGCCTGAGTGCTCGCCCCCGAAGATACCGCCCATTGCCAGCGCTTTGCTGTGGTCAGCAATCACCAGGGTGTCGGCGTTCAGTTTCGCTTCGCTGCCGTCCAGCAGAACCAGGGTTTCGCCCTCTTTCGCCATGCGCACAACGATGCCGCCGTCGATACGATCTTTATCGAACGCGTGCATTGGCTGGCCCAGCTCCAGCAGAACGTAGTTAGTCACGTCAACCACGGCGTCGATAGAGCGGATACCGCAGCGGCGCAGCTTCTCTTTCATCCACAGCGGGGTTGGCGCTTTCACGTTGATGCCTTTCACCACGCGACCGAGGTAGCGCGGGCAAGCATCCGCAGCGTCAACCTGAATAGGCAGCACGTCACTGATGGTCGCTTCAACCGGTGCAATGTCCGGCGCGTTCAGCTCGGTCTGGTTCAGCACGGCAACGTCGCGCGCCACGCCGATGATACCTAAGCAGTCGGCACGGTTTGGCGTGACGCTGATTTCGATGGTGTTGTCATCAAGCTTCAGGTATTCACGGATATCGGTGCCGACTGGCGCATCCAGCGGCAGCTCAATGATGCCGTTGTGGTCGTCGGAAATACCCAGCTCGGAGAAGGAGCACAGCATGCCTTCAGACGGCTCGCCGCGCAGCTTAGCCGCTTTAATTTTGAAATCGCCCGGCAGCACCGCACCGACGGTCGCCACGGCCACCTTCAGGCCCTGGCGGCAGTTTGGCGCACCGCAGACGATATCCAGCAGGCGGTCACCGCCCACGTTCACTTTTGTCACGCGCAGTTTGTCAGCGTTAGGGTGCTGGCCGCACTCTACCACTTCGCCGACGACCACGCCGTTGAAGGCACCGGAAACCGGCTCAACGCCGTCCACTTCCAGACCCGCCATGGTGATCTGGTTAGAAAGCGCGTCGCTGTCCAGCGTGGTGTTCACCCACTCGCGTAACCACAGTTCACTGAATTTCATTGTTCTGTCCTGCCCTTATTTAAACTGTTTGAGGAAACGCAGATCGTTTTCGAAGAATGCACGTAAGTCGGTCACGCCGTAGCGCAGCATGGTCAGACGCTCCATGCCCATGCCGAAGGCAAAGCCGGAGTAAACTTCCGGATCGATACCCACGTTGCGCAGCACGTTTGGATGCACCATGCCGCAGCCCAGCACTTCCAGCCATTTGCCGTTTTTACCCATCACGTCAACTTCCGCAGACGGTTCGGTGAACGGGAAGTAGGATGGACGGAAACGAACCTGCAGATCTTCCTCAAAGAAGTTGTTCAGGAAATCGTGCAGCGTGCCCTTCAGGTTGGTGAAGCTGATATTTTTATCAACAATCAGGCCTTCCATCTGATGGAACATTGGGGTGTGGGTCTGATCGTAGTCGTTACGATAGACGCGGCCCGGCGCGATAATACGGATTGGCGGCTCCTGATCCTTCATGGTACGGATCTGAACGCCGGAGGTCTGAGTACGCAGCAGACGCGTAGCGTCGAACCAGAAAGTGTCGTGGTCAGCGCGTGCCGGATGATGGCCAGGAATGTTCAGGGCGTCGAAGTTATGGTAATCATCTTCGATTTCCGGGCCAGTCGCCACGGTAAAGCCGAGCTCACCGAAGAAACTTTCAATGCGATCGATGGTGCGGGTAACCGGATGCAGACCGCCGTTTTCGATACGGCGACCCGGCAGAGAAACGTCGATCGTCTCTGCGGCCAGACGCGCATTCAGCACCGCGCTTTCCAGATCGGCTTTGCGCGCGTTCAGCGCCTGCTGTACCTGCTCTTTGGCTTCGTTAATCACCGCACCGGCTGCCGGGCGTTCTTCTGGCGGCAGCTCGCGCAGGGTTGTCATTTGAAGGGTCAAGTGCCCTTTCTTCCCAAGATATTCGACGCGGACATTGTCTAACGCGGCAACATCTGAGGCCTGATTAATGGCGGCTGTTGCACTGGCAACCAGCTCTGCGAGATGTGACATGATTTTCCTCATTATGTCGGTGCAGACACCGATTTGGTGGAGTTATTCTCTCAAATTCAGGCACAAAAAAAGCCTCCATCAGGAGGCTTATCTGGCGCTGTTTTTCGTTTCATCTTTCACGCGCTAGCCTCCTGAAATCAGGTGCTAAAGTAAAAGAAGAAGCGGAAAATAGCAGCATTCATGCTTGCGTTACCTTGTCTGGTAAAAACCGTTAAGACCTTATTGAAAAGCCTGGACGGGTAAAAGTCAATGTTCTGATGATGTTAAAACAAAAGAGGGAGCAAAGCTCCCTCTCTCAACTGGCTTATGCCAGTGCTGCTTTCGCTTTTTCGACCAGAGCGGTGAACGCTACTTTGTCGAATACTGCGATGTCAGCCAGGATCTTACGGTCGATTTCAACAGAGGCTTTTTTCAGGCCGTTGATGAATTTGCTGTAAGAAATACCGTTCTGACGTGCTGCTGCGTTGATACGCGCAATCCACAGTTGACGGAACTGACGCTTACGCTGACGACGGTCACGGTAAGCGTACTGACCTGCTTTGATAACAGCCTGGAAGGCAACGCGGTAAACGCGTGAACGCGCACCGTAATAGCCTTTAGCTTGTTTCAAAATTTTCTTGTGACGTGCACGTGCAATTACACCACGTTTTACGCGAGCCATATGTGCTCTCCTGTATCTATATTCTTAGTAAAAAAATTAAACGTTAACGGCTTATGCGTACGGCAGGCACGCGATAACCAGACCCAGATCGCCTTTAGAAACGAGGCCTTTTGGACGCAGGTGACGTTTACGCTTAGTAGATTTTTTGGTCAGAATATGACGCAGGTTTGCGTGCTTACGCTTAAATCCACCACCACCGGTTTTTTTGAAGCGCTTAGCAGCACCGCGTACGGTCTTAATTTTTGGCATCTTAATAACTTCCACTTCGCATTGTTAAATAAACGAAACATAGGCGAACAAAACCTATGAAACCCGAAGGCTCCACAGATTTTGCTGCTTGAAGGCCTTACTGTTTCTTCTTAGGAGCGAGCACCATGATCATCTGACGGCCTTCGATCTTCGTAGGGAAGGATTCGACTACTGCCAGTTCACTCAGATCGTCACGGACGCGGTTAAGCACTTCCATACCGATCTGTTGGTGGGCCATCTCACGACCGCGGAAACGCAGTGTGATCTTGGCCTTATCGCCATCTTCCAGAAAGCGAATCAGGCTGCGGAGTTTTACCTGATAATCGCCATCGTCGGTACCAGGACGGAATTTGATTTCCTTAACCTGGATAACTTTTTGCTTCTTCTTCTGTTCCTTAGAAGACTTACTCTTTTCATAAAGGAACTTGCCGTAGTCCATGATACGACAAACTGGCGGTTCGGCGTTAGGGCTGATTTCAACTAAATCTACTCCAGCTTCTTCAGCTTTTTCGATCGCTTCTCTCAGACTCACAATCCCCAGTGGTTCACCTTCAAGATCTGTTAAGCGAACTTCCTGGGCGCGAATCTCGCCATTGATACGATTCGGACGTGCCGTTTGAACTCGTTTTCCGCCTTTAATACCTTATTCCTCCAGTTGTTGAAGACTGCGGCTGCGAATCTCTTGTTGCAGCTTCTCAATCACTTCACTTACGTCCAGGCTCCCCAGGTCTTTACCACGGCGGGTGCGAACGGCAACTTTGCCTGCTTCCACCTCTTTATCACCACAGACCAACATATACGGGACACGACGTAAAGTGTGCTCGCGGATTTTAAAGCCAATCTTCTCATTTCTCAAGTCTGCTTTTACGCGAATGCCCGCATTTTGCAGTTTCTGCGTCAATTCTTTAACGTAATCCGCCTGAGAATCGGTAATGTTCATCACCACGACCTGCACTGGCGCAAGCCAGGTTGGGAAGAAGCCAGCAAACTCTTCGGTCAGGATGCCGATGAAGCGCTCCAGAGAACCGAGAATTGCACGGTGAATCATTACCGGTACCTGACGCTCGTTGTCTTCGCCAACATAAGAGGCGCTTAAACGCTGCGGCAGGGAGAAGTCCAGCTGTACAGTACCGCACTGCCATGCGCGATCGAGGCAGTCATACAGGGTAAATTCAATTTTCGGACCGTAGAATGCGCCCTCGCCCAGCTGGTATTCGAACGGAATGCCGTTCTCTTCCAGCGCCACGGCGAGATCCGCTTCTGCGCGATCCCAGGTCTCATCGCTACCGATACGTTTTTCCGGACGCGTTGAGAGTTTGACGACGATCTTCTCGAAGCCAAAGGTGCTGTACATATCGTAGACCATACGAATACAGGCGTTAACTTCATCACGGACCTGATCTTCAGTACAGAAGATATGCGCATCATCCTGAGTAAAGCCACGAACGCGCATCAGACCGTGCAGCGCACCTGATGGCTCGTTACGGTGGCAGCTACCGAACTCCGCCATACGCAGCGGCAGGTCGCGGTAGGATTTCAGACCCTGGTTGAAGATCTGAACGTGGCCCGGGCAGTTCATTGGCTTGATGCAGTATTCACGGTTCTCAGACGAGGTGGTGAACATCGCATCTTTGTAGTTGTCCCAGTGGCCGGTTTTTTCCCACAGCACACGGTCCATCATGAACGGGCCTTTCACTTCCTGATACTGGTACTCTTTCAGCTTGGAGCGTACGAAAGTTTCCAGTTCACGGAAGATGGTCCAGCCGTCGTTATGCCAGAACACCATACCCGGCGCTTCTTCCTGCATGTGGTACAGGTCAAGCTGCTTACCGATTTTACGGTGGTCACGCTTCGCCGCCTCTTCCAGGCGCAGCAGGTACGCGTTCAGGGCTTTTTTATCGGCCCACGCGGTACCATAAATACGCTGCAACATCTTGTTGTTGCTGTCGCCACGCCAGTAGGCGCCCGCGATCTTCATCAGCTTAAAGTGATGACAGAAGCGCATGTTCGGCACGTGCGGTCCACGGCACATGTCGACGTATTCTTCGTGATGGTACAAGCCAGGCTTGTCATCATGCGAAATGTTTTCGTCAAGAATAGAGACCTTGTAGCTCTCGCCGCGCTTCACGAAGGTTTCACGCGCTTCGTGCCAGCTGACTTTCTTCTTGATGACGTCATAGTTCGTTTCGGCGAGCTCGTGCATGCGTTTTTCGAGCGCGTCGATATCTTCCTGAGTCAGGGTGTGGTCGAGGTCAACGTCGTAGTAGAAACCGTTGTCGATAACCGGACCGATCGCCATTTTGGTGTTTGGCCACAGCTGTTTGATGGCATGACCTAACAGGTGCGCGCAGGAGTGACGAATGATCTCCAGACCTTCTTCGTCTTTCGCGGTGATGATTGCAAGCGTCGCATCGTTTTCGATCAGATCGGAGGCATCCACCAGCTCACCGTTAACACGGCCAGCGATAGTCGCTTTCGCGAGACCAGGACCAATGTCCAGGGCAACATCCATTGGGCTAACAGCACGGTCGAAATGGCGTTGACTGCCATCAGGAAGAGTAATTACAGGCATTTTATATCCTTATTTGCAGTGATGCCCCACACATAAGAGCATATACAAAGAAAATAATCGTGATTTGACAATAGATTACGACACCATCTGACCAACAATCGTCAAATTGGTTCGTCATCATTCACCTGCCGAATTCAGATTAATGCGGATTTACGGCAAGCGACGTAATGTTAACACTAACGCAAAGGAGATTGCACCCTCTGCGGCCAGATTGATGGGATGGCACTTTCGCACGAATTTGCAGGTTGCATCTCCCCGGCGCTCGCATTTCTGAGATGCAGGGCTACTCTTGAACAGGTCTTTAAACCCAAAGGTGCATACCATGAACGTATCCAGCAGAACGGTTGTGATATTGAATGTCCTTTCCGCCACAGGTTTATTGTTGATTCTCGCCGAACGATTCCACTGGTTCTGAGCCGAACCCTGCGCTGGCATAACCTAATCGATCCCGAGAAGGGGCATATTTCGGCCCTGTTTGGTAGACTGTGGGTATCAACGAACAAGGATTAGGTTATGCCAACAAAACGATTTGCCGTAAAACACTGGAAAATGGTGCTGGTGCTGATTGCCATCTGCGGCGCAATGCTGCTACTCCGTTGGGCGGCAATGATTTGGGGCTAGGGGCGAAAACAGGTCATCAGAAGGGACGTCAAAAAGCCACAGACAATAAACGGGCCGACATCATCGTCGGCCCGCTTTCATTACATTCTATAACCCAGTGATACCGTGGTTCTGCGGTCGGTATGATCCGGCGCAGATTCTGGCGGTGAAGAGTTCCAGGTCACGTTGTAGGCCACTTTCAGACCAAAGTGTTCGTTGATAGCCACGTTCAGCGCCGTCTCAGAGTTCAGCGTCGTGTCGTCGGCACCAAATACAGAAACACCCTGGGTAAATTTGGTGTTGTCAGTCATCTGCCAGGCATAGGTACCGGAAGCGTAACCGAGCGGTTGGGTTTTGGTATCGCCGTTGGTGTACTCGTCATAACGCACACCCGGACCGAATTCAAAACGGAGGCTGTGTACCGGACCGTTCAGGAACTGGCGACCATAACCGGCGGTGAACACATCGCGCTGGCGATAACCGTTGTAACGGTCGGTTAACCAGCTTGCCTGTCCAAACAGGTAGTCATAGTCGGTCATGTTGTAACGGCTACGTCCGCCTACCGCATATTTCTCGGAAGAACGTTCGTCATTAGCGGAAGTGTTGCTGGCATTACCCCACAGAGACCAGGCGGTGGTGTTGCCGTACCAGGTGAGCGTACTGTCCGCCGTCAGAGAAGAGCTTTTCGTGTTACCGGATTGTGCCAGGTACCCGGCGTTCAGGTTACCTTCAAACGGTTTTTTCGCGGTGGAAGGATCGTCCATGACAGTAAAAACGGTATCATCAGCGGTCGCGTTCATAGCCGCAAACACGCCACCCGCCAGCATCAGTGCAGCGGGCACTGTCTTTAAAAGCTTCATTTTATTAAGGAGTCCGTACAACAAAAAAAGAGACCACACGGTCCCGGAATCTTTCTTGAGGATCAATGACAAGGCGTCCAGAGAAAGGTAACAAATTATAAAAAGCCGCAAATAACATAGCAATGTTTTCTTATTTCATTTTTTGAATAAGAACGATCTCAAAAAGCGTTTTATTTTATATATCCCCCGCCTCACTTTTTGTCAGTATTCATATTTAAAATCATACTGTTATTTACATTGCCTTCCTGACAAATGATGCCAGGCTAATAAGAACCCATGCTAAAAGGAGGTAATGATGGTTTCTATCTATACTCTGACGCTCTCCCCTTCCCTGGATTCCGCCACCCTGACGCCGCAGATTTACCCGGAAGGTAAATTGCGCTGTAGCGCCCCGGTCTTTGAGCCCGGCGGCGGCGGGATCAACGTGGCGCGCGCCATTACGCACCTTGGCGGCAAAGCCACGGCCATTTTCCCCATCGGCGGTGCCACCGGCGAACACCTGGTCTCTCTGCTGGCAGATGAACAGGTGGCCGTAGAGACCGTCGAGGCCAAAGACTGGACGCGGCAAAACCTGCATGTCCACGTGGGGTCCAGCGGCGAGCAGTACCGTTTTGTCATGCCGGGCGCGAAACTCAGCGATGACGAGTTTCGTCAGCTTGAAGAGAAAGTGCTGACGATAGAAAGCGGCGCGCTGCTGGTGATAAGCGGCAGCCTGCCGCCCGGCGTAAGCACGGAAAAATTAACGGCGCTGATTCAGGCGGTACAGCAGCGGGGTATTCGCTGCATTGTCGACAGCAGCGGCGAGGCCCTGCAGGCGGCCCTGGTGCCGGGCAATCTGGAGCTGGTCAAACCCAACCAGAAAGAGTTAAGCGCGCTGGTCAACCGCGAACTGACGCAGCCTGATGATGTTCGCACCGCCGCGCAGGAGCTGGTACGCAGCGGCAAAGCGCGACGCGTAGTCGTCTCCCTTGGCCCTCAGGGGGCGCTGGCAGTCGATGAATCATCGTCCGTTCAGGTTGTCCCACCGCCGATGAAGAGCCAGAGCACGGTTGGCGCGGGCGATAGCATGGTGGGCGCGATGACGCTAAAACTGGCGCAGGGCGCGTCGCTGCTTGAAATGACGCGCTACGGCGTGGCGGCGGGTAGCGCCGCAACCATCAACCAGGGCACGCGTCTCTGTTCACTTGCCGATACGCAAAAAATCGTCGATTACCTGTCCCGAAATTAACGCCTTTTCCCCTTCGTCTTTACGGAGGGGAATGTCCTCTCTGAGTCGCCAAACGCAAACTATCGACTATGCTAAGAAAACTTCCATGATAACAATGAGGTGAATTATGAGCAGTGGTGACATCACACGTTACGTCGTGACCATCAACCTTCATGAAGCATCGCTGACCGAGCTGAATGAGCTCAACAATGCTTTCACCCGGGCTAATTTTCTCCTCACCCTGACGGATGACGAGGGCAATATTCATGATTTAGGCACCCTGGCATTTGGTCTGATCGCCGCCCTGAGCCAGGAAGAGGTTCATGCGCTGGCCGCCAGTCTGGTGGAGAGCGTGACCGACAAGCCTGCCGAAATCGAAGTGGATACCTGGGAAAGCTGGCGGAAAAAAGAACAATAAGTGCGCTGTATGAATTTAAACCGCTCAGGTGTGCGTTAGTTCGTATTTTTTTACCGCCGTTATGCGCTAACTTTATGATCTGGCAGACAACATGGGAGAGACAACATGTGGCAGGCTATCAGTCATCTTTTACGTGAGCAGCTGGGTGAAGGTGAAATTGAACTGCGTAACGAACTGCCAGGCGGTGAAATCCACGCCGCGTGGCATTTACGCTACGCAAGGCGCGATCTTTTCGTTAAGTGCGATGAGCGAGAGCTGCTTCCGATATTTACCGCCGAAGCCGACCAGCTGGAGCTGTTGTCGCGCAGTAAAACGGTGACGGTCCCGCAGGTTCTGGCCGTGGGGAGCGACCGCGACTACAGCTTCCTGGTGATGGAGTATCTCCCCGCCCGGCCGCTGGATGCCCATAATGCGTTCATCCTCGGCCAACAGCTAGCGCGCCTGCATCAATGGAGCGACCAGCCGCAGTTTGGTCTCGATTTTGACAACGATCTCTCTACCACGCCACAGCCCAATGCCTGGCAGCGTCGCTGGTCGACATTTTTTGCCGAGCAGCGCATTGGCTGGCAGCTTGAGCTGGCCGCCGAGAAAGGGCTGGAATTTGGCAATATTGATGCCATCGTCGAGCACGTTCAACAGCGTCTGGCATCCCACCAGCCTCAGGCGTCGCTGCTTCACGGGGATTTGTGGTCAGATAACTGCGCGCTGGGTCCCAACGGCCCCTACATCTTTGACCCGGCCTGCTACTGGGGTGACAGAGAGTGCGACCTTGCCATGCTGCCGCTTCATCCGGAGCAGCCGCCGCAAATATACGACGGATACCAGTCTGTTTCCCCCCTGCCGCCCGGTTTCCTCGACCGCCAGCCGGTGTATCAGCTTTATACGCTGATGAACCGAGCCATTCTTTTTGGCGGAGAACACCTTGTTAACGCGCAGCGGGCGCTTGAGCGTATGCTTGCCGCCTGAGTAGAGAACGGGTGGCCTTGCCGCCACCCTTATCGCTTACAGAAAACCGAGCAGTGAGAAGAAGAAGTATCCCGCCACAATGATGATGACGGGAAGAATATAGAGCGGGAAAATTTGCAGGAAAATGGTGTGACGCGGCACAACAATGCGGGATTCAATCTGCTCCCGACTCATTCCTTCCGGGCCTTTGGCCTGCTCCAGAATCAACTGATCCTCAACGCCTTCGCGTAAAAAGCGCGTCTGGCGACTCATTCTCGCGCCAGAGGCCTGCAGTGCCAGCGCGACAAAGATCAGGGCGTATATCACCCAAAAGCCGATGTTCAGCTGTTGATGAAAATCCGGGGTGGGTGAGTTAAACCAGAAAACATTCAAAAATGGCGTATTAAAACGCATCATCTCAATCATGACATGAGCGAAATCAAGCATTACCGCATTGATACCCGGCTGTTTTTCGCTGTGATCGTACATAAATTTGAGTACAGAAATCAGCGTAGAAATGACGGCAGGAATAAAAATCACCCAGCCAGCAATGCGTTTTAAGACCGCAATGCGTCCAGCTTGTTGATACGTCATCAGTTCCTCTTCATAAAGACGCGTTATTTGTGCCTAAGTCTACCTGCTGGTCATCAATTTCGCCCGCTCTTTAAAAGCAATATGCTAAATTGCAGATAGTGCTTAGCACGTATCGTCTGTCGAACACCCTGGAAAAGGAGACGTTGTGATGTCGACACCGCGCCAAATTCTTGCCGCAATTTTTGATATGGATGGATTACTGATCGATTCCGAACCGCTGTGGGATCGCGCCGAACTGGATGTGATGGCCAGCCTGGGCGTGGATATCAGCCGTCGTAATGAACTACCCGATACGCTGGGCCTGCGCATTGATATGGTGGTTGACCTGTGGTTTGCCCAACAGCCGTGGGTGGGTCCCGATCGCGATGAGGTGACCGCGCGCATTATCAGCCGCGCCATTTCGCTGGTAGAAGAGAACAGGCCGCTGCTGCCCGGCGTACGCGAGGCCGTTGCACTGTGTAAAGCCCAGGGGCTGAAGGTTGGCCTGGCCTCGGCTTCACCGCTGCATATGCTGGAAAAAGTGCTCACGATGTTTGAACTGCGCGACAGTTTCGACGCGCTGGCGTCCGCTGAAAAATTGCCTTACAGCAAGCCGCACCCGCAGGTCTACCTGGACTGCGCCGCGAAGCTGGGCCTGGATCCCCTCAACTGCGTTGCGCTGGAAGATTCCGTTAACGGTATGGTGGCGTCGAAGGCGGCGCGGATGCGCTCCATTGTGGTGCCCGCTGAAGAAGGCCGTCACGATCCACGGTTTGCCCTTGCCGATGTGAAGCTTAATTCACTGGCAGAACTTACGGCGCATCACCTGCAGGGCGGTTAACGCCCTTCTCCGGTTTGTGACAAACAGTTACACCGTCACCTCTTCCGCCTACTGTATAAAAACCCTATACTGTATGAATTGACAGTTTTGTGGGTTTTATCATGACGGCGGAAGGCCACCTGCTTTTTTCTATTGCGTGCGCAGTATTTGCCAAAAACGCTGAACTCACCCCCGTGCTGGCACAGGGGGACTGGTGGCATATTGTCCCTTCCGCCGTATTGACCTGTCTGCTGCCCGATATTGACCATCCGAAATCCTTCCTCGGGCAGCGCCTGAAGTGGGTGTCGAAACCCATCGCCCGCGCGTTCGGCCACCGGGGGTTTACGCACAGCCTGCTGGCCGTGTTTGGCCTGCTGACGCTTTTCTATTTAAAGGTGCCCGAAAGCTGGATAGTCCCCGCCGATGCCATTCAGGGAATGGTGCTGGGCTATTTAAGCCATATTCTCGCCGATATGCTGACGCCTGCGGGCGTGCCGCTGCTGTGGCCCTGCCGCTGGCGTTTCCGTTTTCCCATCCTCGCACCGCAGAAAGGTAACCAGCTTGAGCGTGCACTGTGCATGGCGCTGTTTGCTTACGCCGTCTGGATGCCGCAAACATTGCCCGAAAACAGTGCAGTTCGCTGGTCATCCCAGATGATTAATTCGCTGCAATTTCAGTTTAATCGCTTTATTCATCACCAAATTGAACAGTAAACCGACAAAATTATCCCATTTGTCATAAACCATTCCATTTGGATATAAGCGCTACATCACACTTCTGCTAACCTTCCGCCAACAGGATCGGTAAAAACCGACCCAATAATAAATCAGGAGAACGGGGATGAATTTTCCACTCATCGCGAACGTCGTTGTGTTCGTTGTATTGCTATTGCTTCTCGCGCAGGCGCGCCACAAACAGTGGAGCCTGGCGAAAAAAGTGCTGGTTGGTCTGGCCATGGGTGTCGTATTTGGTCTGGCATTACAGGCAATTTATGGCTCCGATAATCCAGTTCTGAAAGACTCTATTCAGTGGTTCAACATCGTCGGTAACGGCTATGTCCAGCTGCTGCAGATGATCGTGATGCCGCTGGTGTTCGCCTCTATTCTGAGCGCCGTTGCGCGCCTGCATAACGCAACCCAGCTGGGCAAAATCAGCTTCCTGACCATTGGTACGCTGCTGTTCACCACGCTGATTGCCGCGCTGGTGGGTGTGCTGGTTACCAACCTGTTTGGCCTGACCGCAGAAGGTCTGGTTCAGGGTACCGCTGAAACGGCGCGTCTTACCGCGATTCAAACCAACTATGTTGGTAAAGTGGCTGACCTGACCGTGCCGCAGATGGTGCTCTCCTTCATTCCGAAGAATCCGTTTGCTGACCTGACCGGTGCGAGCCCAACCTCGATCATCAGCGTAGTTATTTTCGCCGCGTTCCTGGGCGTAGCGGCGCTGAAGCTGCTGAAAGACGACGCGCCAAAAGGCGAACGCGTGCTGACCGCGATTGACACCCTGCAAAGCTGGGTGATGAAGCTGGTTCGTCTGGTCATGCAACTGACGCCTTACGGCGTGCTGGCGCTGATGACCAAAGTGGTTGCCGGCTCTAACCTGCAGGACATCATTAAGCTGGGCAGCTTCGTTGTCGCCTCTTATCTGGGCCTGGGCATTATGTTCGTGGTGCACGGCATCCTGCTGGGCGTGAACGGTGTCAGCCCGCTGAAATACTTCCGCAAAGTGTGGCCTGTGCTGACCTTCGCCTTCACCAGCCGTTCCAGCGCAGCCTCTATTCCGCTGAACGTGGAAGCACAGACCCGTCGCCTGGGCGTGCCGGAGTCTATCGCCAGCTTCTCTGCTTCCTTTGGTGCGACCATTGGTCAGAACGGCTGTGCGGGCCTGTACCCGGCGATGTTGGCCGTGATGGTCGCCCCGACGGTGGGCATCAACCCGCTGGATCCGGTTTGGATTGCCACGCTGGTCGGGATTGTTACCATCAGCTCCGCAGGCGTTGCGGGCGTTGGCGGCGGTGCAACCTTCGCCGCGCTGATTGTGCTGCCTGCTCTGGGTCTGCCCGTGACGCTGGTCGCGCTGCTGATCTCCGTTGAGCCGCTGATCGACATGGGTCGTACCGCGCTGAACGTGAGCGGCTCCATGACCGCCGGTACGCTGACCAGCCAGTGGCTGAAGCAGACCGACAAAGCGATTCTGGAAAGTGAAGACGACGCCGAGCTGGCGCACCGCTAATCACTTTAGAAATAAAAAAACCGCCTGATGGCGGTTTTTTTATGGCTGTTATTCTTCAACCTCTTCATCCTGGCGGATCTGCATCGCCCACCGTTGCGCTGACTCCGGCACCGTAAACGTGGGAGAGCGACGGAAGTGTTCGCCGATCAGCACAAAGGCCACGTATTTCCCCCGCAGCTGCCAGACATCGCGAAAACCCTCCACTTTCAGGGCATGGTCAGGCGGCGCGGGCTCAACGCGGGGCACATAGCTAATAACCTGGCGGTTTTGTTGACGAAGAGGTTTCATAAGCGACTGGTTCACTAAAGCAAATTCTTGAAGCAGGAAAATTCTATGATAGCCGATCCTGTTGCCTTCCGTCGCGCTCCGAGTGGGTGGGATGGCTCCTTTCGCTAATGACGGCATGTGAAAACTCTTAGTTCGCGAGCCATCTCGCGACATTGTTCTATCCTTAATAGGGTTTTTAGCAATGGATAAAGGAGAAGCGTGCAATGTCGAACAAAGATAAAACACATCAATCACCGATTCATGGCACTGAGGAATCTCAACCGGGTATGGACTCTCTCGCCCCTGCTGACGGATCTCACCGCCCCTCCCCTGGCCCTTCCGCGCCAGGCGAACAGCCTACCGCACCGGGAAGCGTGAAATCACCAGACACGGGAAACGAGAAGCTCAAATCGCTTGAGCCACACCGTAAAGGCGGCGAAGGTTTTGCGCTCACCACCAATCAGGGCGTGCGCATTGCTGACGATCAGAACTCCCTTCGCGCAGGCGCGCGCGGGCCAACCCTGCTGGAAGACTTTATCCTGCGGGAAAAAATCACCCATTTCGACCATGAGCGAATTCCGGAACGCATCGTTCACGCGCGCGGTTCCGCTGCGCACGGCTACTTCCAGCCATACAAGAGCCTGAAAGCGATCACCAAAGCGGATTTCCTCTCTGACCCGGACAAAATCACTCCGGTATTTGTGCGCTTCTCCACGGTACAGGGCGGCGCCGGTTCGGCAGATACGGTTCGGGATATCCGCGGCTTTGCCACCAAGTTTTATACCGAAGAGGGTATTTTCGATCTGGTGGGCAATAACACCCCGGTGTTTTTCATTCAGGATGCGCATAAATTTCCTGACTTTGTCCATGCGGTAAAACCGGAGCCCCACTGGGCCATACCGCAGGGACAAAGTGCGCACGACACCTTCTGGGACTATGTCTCCCTGCAGCCTGAAACCTTACACAACGTGATGTGGGCGATGTCAGACCGCGGCATTCCGCGCAGCTATCGCACCATGGAGGGGTTTGGCATCCACACCTTCCGTCTGATCAACGCCGAGGGTAAAGCCACGTTTGTCCGTTTCCACTGGAAGCCGGTGGCGGGTAAAGCCTCGCTGGTTTGGGACGAGGCGCAGAAGCTGACCGGACGCGACCCGGACTTCCATCGCCGCGAGCTGTGGGAATCCATTGAAGCGGGCGACTTCCCGGAATACGAACTGGGCCTGCAGCTCATACCGGAAGAGGACGAATTTAAGTTTGATTTCGATCTTCTTGACCCGACGAAGCTGATCCCGGAAGAGCTGGTGCCGGTTCAACTGGTGGGTAAAATGGTGCTCAACCGCAACCCGGATAACTTCTTTGCCGAAAACGAACAGGTTGCGTTCCACCCTGGGCATATCGTACCGGGGCTGGATTTCACCAACGATCCGCTTTTGCAGGGTCGTTTGTTCTCGTATACCGATACGCAGATCAGCCGTCTTGGCGGGCCGAACTTCCACGAAATTCCGATTAACCGCCCAACCTGCCCGTACCACAATTTCCAGCGCGACGGGATGCACCGTCAGGATATTGATACCAACCCGGCTAACTATGAGCCGAACTCCATCAACGATAACTGGCCGCGTGAAACGCCGCCGGCGCCGAAACGCGGTGGATTCGAATCGTACCAGGAGCGTATCGACGGCAACAAAATTCGCGAGCGCAGCCCGTCGTTCGGCGAGTATTACGCCCACCCTCGCCTGTTCTGGAACAGCCAGACGCCGATTGAGCAGCAGCACATTATCGGCGGCTTCAGCTTTGAGCTGAGTAAAGTGGTGCGAACCTACATTCGCGAGCGGGTGGTCGATCAGCTGGCGCGCATTGATATTCAGCTCGCCCAGAGCGTTGCGGATAACCTGGGTATTACGCTGACCGATGAGCAGCGCAACCTTGCGCCGCCGAAAGAGGTTAACGGCGTGAAGAAAGATCCGTCCCTGAGCCTGTATGCCGTGCCGGGTGGATCGATTAAAGGCCGCGTGGTCGCCATCCTGCTGAACGACAACACCCGCGCCAGCGACGTGCTGGGGATCATGCAGGCGCTGAAAACCCAGGGCGTACATGCGAAACTGCTTTATTCCCGCATGGGGGAAGTGACCGCCGATGACGGCTCCGTGCTGCCGGTGGCCGCAACCTTTGCCGGGGCGCCATCGCTGACCGTCGATGCGGTGATTGTGCCGTGCGGGGATATTGACAGCCTGCTGAACAACGGTGACGCCGTGTATTATCTGCTGGAAGCCTATAAGCACCTGAAACCGATCGCGCTTTCCGGCGACGCGCGGCAGTTTAAGGCGCAGCTGAAGGTGGCCGATCAGGGTGAGGACGGTATTGTCGAGGGAGACAACGTTGACGATGCCTTTATGACGAAGCTGTTTGATTTGCTCGCCGCGCACCGCGTCTGGTCACGCAGCAGTAAGATTGACCAGATACCGGCGTAAAAAAAGCCGGGTGGCGCTTGCGCTTACCCGGCCTACATTTCGATTGGTTTTGTAGGCCCGGTAAGGCGAAGCCGCCATCGGGCTTTATCTCAAAGATCCCCAAACGTCCCCAACCGATACCCACGCTCGGCAATCGCATACTTCAGCGACGACGATGTGAGCACGTCCAGCTCCGCCAGGCGCGGCCAGCAGTAGGCGCTTTTCCGCACGGTGTTATCGACAAAAGCCGGATGCGCCATCACCTCTACGGACTTTTCACCGCGAGCGGCGGAATCATCCAGCACCTTCAGGAACAGCGCTTCGTCGATCTCGTCACCGTAAAATGCGCTGCTGAAGCCCTCTGTGGTTGTCACGGCGCAGTCCGGCACGCCGCGCGCCTCCCTATCCACGCGCATCGCCACGCCTTTGCGCTGTGCAAACTCCGCGACAATCGGGAAAATCGCCGGGATCATGTGCACGTGGTGATGGCTGTCGATATGCGTCGGCGCCTTACCAAACACATCAACAAAGCGGTTGAACTGACGCTCCAGCTCGCGGGCAATCTCTTCGAGCGGCAGCGCGCCCTGCTCCGCCAGTTCCCAAATCCATTTTCCCAGCTGGCCGTCGCGCGTCAGGCCCGGCATTGGCGAAAGCGGCATCCCGAGCGTCAGCACAAAATGCATGCCGACACCCAGCTCCGGCACCTCGCGGCTCAGCTGCGCCGCGTGTTCAACCGCCTCACCATTCACCAGCGCCGTGGTAGAGGTCACCACACCCCGGCGACAGGCTTCAATAATGCCGTAGTTCTGGCCTTTCGACAGGCCAAAATCATCAGCATTAACGATCAGCAGGTTTTCCATTGTGCGTCCTCTTAGTGGTGTTTGAACTTCAGCTTCTCGATCGTGGCGGCAAAGTTCGGCAACCATTTTTCATGCGCCAGGATCATCTCGCTGGCCAGCTGCTCCGCATCGCGGTCGGAATGCACCAGCGGGCTGAGGTTCAGCGCCAGAAGCACGTCATTGAGCTCGCCGCTCAGCGCCGCATTGCTTGCCGCCACTTCAAAGCCTTTGATGGTGTGGATCAGACCCATGACCTTATCATCGAAGTGGGTGATGCGTGGATGCGGTTTAGCGCCATCGCGTCCCAGGATACAGGTCATCTCAACCGCCCAGTCCGCCGGGATATTGTCGATATGGCCGTGGTGCGGCACGTTGACGTAGTGTTCCGCCTGCTTGTCGTTGTAGATGGCGTTAATCACTTCACACGCCGCATCGGAGTAGTAGGCCCCGCCGCGCTGCTCCAGCTCTTTCGGTTTAACGTTCAGGTTCGGATCTTTATACAAATCGAACAGCTGCTTCTCGACTTTCTGAACGATCTGCGCGCGCGCGCCGCCCTTATAGTACTCGCCCATTTCGATGGCCAGCATCTCTTTCTGCTTGAAGTAGTAAAGCAGGTACGAGCACGGCAGCAGGTTCAGCGAGCGGATCAGCCCTTCGCTGAACGGCAGGTCAAAGATGTTTTTCACCGATGCCGCGGTCAGGCGACCGGAAGCCACGCCGTCGAGCAGTTCGGCAAAGCGCGATTTTCCGTTCACGATAACGTCTTTAATGAACACCATGTGGTTCAGGCCGAACAGGTCGATAGAGAGATCGTCACCGTCGGTCAGCGCCAGCACGTCGCGGATAAACATCTTCATGCCAATCGGAATATTGCAGACGCCGATAAAGCGTTTGAAACCGGTATGACGATAGACCGCCTCGGTCACCATCCCGGCCGGGTTGGTGAAGTTAATCACCCACGCGTTCGGGCAAATCTCCTGCACGTCTTTGACGATGTCGAAAATGACCGGGATGGTACGCAGGCCTTTAAACAGGCCGCCCGCGCCGTTGGTCTCCTGACCGAGATAGCCGTGGCTCAGCGGAATACGCTCGTCCAGCTCGCGCGCTTTCAGCTGACCCACGCGCAGCTGGGTGGTCACGAAATCTGCATCTTTCAGCGCCAGACGACGGTCCAGGGTTTTATGCACGGTCAGAGGCACGCCCGCTTTCTCCACCATGCGCTTGCACAGGTCGAAAATAATATTCAGCTTTTCCTGACCTTCCTCAACGTCCACCAGCCATAATTCGCTGACCGGTAATTCATGATAACGTTTCAGGAAACCTTCAAGTAATTCCGGGGTATAGCTGCTGCCGCCACCAATGGTTACGACTTTTAATTTCTTCTGCATAATATCTCCCTTAGCGTATCAGGTTAATCGCCTGCAAGGTATAGCGTACTCTTCCCGCTATTTGGGCAAGCCATTAAAGCAATATTTGTGGCGGGTAATCCGCCGAAAGTTAATTAATTACCGTTAAATTTTTCCGGTAACTGTTCGGTGTGAATGAAGTTAATTTCTTAAAGGTCTTAATAAACAGGCTGGGACTGCTGTATCCTGACTCGTACGCAATATCGGTAACAGAGTAGTTGGTAATTTCCAGCTGTTTCTTGGCAAAATTAATGCGGATTTCATTAATAATTTGCACGGGTGTTTTACGATAATAGCGCTGCGTCGCACGGGTCAGATATTCCTGGGATTTCCCCGACAGGGAGACCATATTTTCCAGCGCATTTTCGCTGAACTGGCCTTTATCGTGCATCAGCTCAACGGTGCCGCGCAGCCATTGCGGAATATCATCCGTCACCTGCTGCTCTTCACGATGGTGGCGCAGCCGGTTCATCACGTAGAAGGTCACCGTTTCAATAAACTCATCAAATTCATTGTCGCGGAAGTTCAGCGAGGCGATAACCGTTTCAATCCAGGTCATAAACTCGTTTTTGACCCGATAGACCTGGGAGGCCACAAAGCAGAACGGCACCAGCGGCAGATAGTGCTTCTCAAAGAAGCGTCTGCTGACGCCCACGTTCAGAATACGGGTGGCACCAAATTCGTAAAAGCTCTGGTGATAAGACCCCATCGGCAGGAAGACAAAATCCCCTCGCTCAAGCAGGACGCGCTTACCGTTGATCTCCTGGTAGTAGCGGCCGGTCAGAACAATCGTGAATTCGTAGTAGTCATGCTGGTGCAGACCACTGGCGCTCTCCGTTTTGTTGTAGATAACCACGTGAAAATTTTTGCCGTTAAACAGCTGCTGTTCAAGTGCGGTTTTAATTTCCATCGTGCTGACCTCCTGCTGCGAAATCCGACTCAGTGCATTTTCTCGTGAAGCTCAATGAGCTCCGCCACCAGCTCACGCGCCAGCATCGAGGTCATCAGGTGATCCTGCGCGTGGACCAGCACCAGGCTGACCTTCATCTTCCCTTCGCCCTGGTCGCTTTCAATCAGCTTTGTCTGCACCAGGTGCGCTTCGTTCAGGGCCGTGCGGGACTGTTCCATCATGGTTTTCGCGGCGGCGAAATCCCCCTGCTTGGCCTGCTTCAGCGCGGCATAGGCCAGGCTGCGGGCCTGTCCGGAGTTGATGATAAGCCCCATCACCACTTCTTCGAGATCGTTCTCGACGGCTTCGTCTGCGACAATACTATCCAAATCTAACATTTTTAAGCTCCTTGTGGCTGGCGCGGGCTTCCCCGCGCCGGTCAATCTTAGAATTTCAGTGAGAGGGCAATATCCTCTTCGCTCTCTTCTTCATCAATAATGGTGGCGGCTTTGTTGGCAATCGCCACGAACGGCATGTACAGCAGGGTAGCAATCCCGAGGTTGAATATCGCCAGCAGGAAGGCCGCGACGCTGCCGTTGGTGTTGAAGAAGGCCCCCAGACCCGCCGGCATGGTCCACGGTGCAATGTTGGTGACCGGTGGAATGATGCCCAGGTAATACGCCGTCAGGGTGATAGCGGCCAGCAGCGGCTGAATCAGGATGAACGGAATGAACATTACCGGGTTCATGATGATTGGCAGACCGAACAGAATCGGTTCGTTAATCTGGAAGATGCCTGATGGCAGCGCCAGCTTCGCGACCTGACGGTAGTCGGCACGACGAGAGACAATAAAGACCGCGATGATCAGACCCAAGGTCGCCCCGGTACCGCCCAGGAAGATATAGGAGTCAAGCATCGGCTTCGCCCACACATGGAAGGTTTTACCCGCTGCCAGCGCCGCGTCAACGGAGCCGTACTGCTGGTAAAGCGCAACGTTTTCCAGTGCCCAGGGGGTCATAATCCCGCTGTCCAGCGCGGCCAGTGCCAGTGAACCATGCACGCCGAAGAACCACAGCAGAGAGGTGAAAATCACATACGCCCAACCGACCACGCCACCCATCGACGCCAGCGGCGTAGAGATAGAGTCCATGATGATCTGGTGGAAGTTTGTGCCCCAGTGGGAGAGCGCCCAGGCGATAATCCCCATGATGGAGAGAATAATGAAGCCTGGAATCAACGCGGAAAATGAACGGGATACGGAAGCCGGTACGCTATCCGGCAGGCGGATAACCCAGTTGCGACGGATAATAAAGGTGAACATTTCTGCCACCACCAGGCCGATAACAATACCGGAGATGATGTTGGCCCCACCCAGCCAGTTGGCGCCAACGGCATAGGCTTCACCCACGCTGTATGGCGTCACGGTCATAAAAGCGGCAACGGATAATAACCCGGCGGCCAGCGGATCCACTTTACGCTCTTCTGCCAGTGCCATCCCAATAAAGAAAGGCGCCATCAGCGACATAATCCCCAACGTACCGTTATAGACGTTGCCGCCGATGGCTTTAAAACCATTAAGGGTTTCAATTGTGGAAGCGTCTAACCGAATTCCTAATGAATAAAAGAAGGAACCTTCACCAAAGCTCAGAAAAACGTTGTTAATTAAAACGAACATGGCCCCGGCCAGCGTCAACGGCATTAATTTAATAAAGCCGTTTTTGATGGCGTTAACGTGAGGCTGCTTTCCTATTTTAACAGCAAAAGGAAGGAGTACCTTTTCAAGTGAAGCGATGACTTTACTCATAGGAAAATACCCTTAAATGCCGTAACGCATGTTACGGCGTATTGTGTGTGAAATAACTCTTTGACGGGAAAAATAAAAATTAATTAGCAGCTTTTTTAATTGCTGCCACAGCAGCTTTAAGAACACCTAAACCATCAATCTTGCCGTACAGCCCCGAGTCGATCACTTCGACCGGTTTATTCGGTAACAGTCGTTGAATTTCGGGCAACATATAGGCAATTTGCGGCCCCAGTAAAACGACATCGGCTGTCTGGCCTTTTTCGCCCGCCAGCGTCTCTGGAAACGCTTCAATCACCACAGGGACTTCATACTTTTCAGCCTGCGCACGCATCTTTGACACCAGAAGCGACGTAGACATGCCCGCTGAGCAGAACAGGTAGATATGTTTCTTTTCCATCGTGATTTCCCTCTTGTATGACTACCTGCCATCGCGCTATCACTCGACTCGCTGTCCCGGCAGACAGGTAGCTTGCGTACTGTTGTTTATCGTTGGAGTGAGTATACGCAATGGTACAGACAGGGGATAATTCTGGATAGGCTCAAATTGTCTCTCATTGACCTGGCTTATTGACTCCCTTCACATTTCAGGCAAATAATTCGCGCAAAGAAATAAGATTTTCTGATGCATAAAAAAACCGGCCCATGGGCCGGTTTGTTAACATCCTCAGGCAAGCAGGGTTACTGCGCCTTAGGTGCCTGCGGATCGGTATCATATTCAGCGCAGGTCTGATAGCCGGAGTTGATCACATGACCGGTATCATCCAGGGCAACAAAGTAGGTTTCTGCCTTACCATCACGTTGACCCAGGATATAGGTCTGACAGGTCCCCTTCGCATGAATCATGGTTACTTCAGAAGAAGGTTTACCGGCAATCGCAGCCACCTGCGAACGGGTCATCCCTTTTTTAACGTCTTTTACTACGGGCTGCGTAAACTGATCCTTGGTGCGATCGTAAGCCGTACACCCTGCCAGCATAGTCAGTACCGCCGCTGCGCTAAGAATTCCTGCTACGTTCTTGTTCATATTCCGTCCTCTTGTTTATCAGCGTGTTATCTAAGCATGGGATAAAAAGTACTATTGTTCAACTTTGTGAATTGCGCCAGACGAATTTCGGAAAATTCTAATAAAACAACGATAACCTGCTAAAACGGCGCAAATTAGCGCACTCGAAACTGTGATCCTTGTCGTTTCTCGCCCAAAGGGTTAGTTTTAACAGCTAACACATTCTGTTTATGTACTGCATATGGAGGGCGTGATGGCTCTGCAACAAGAGATTATTCAGGCACTGGGCGCGAAGCCTACGGTAGATGCACATGAAGAGATCCGCCGCAGCGTGGATTTTTTAAAATCGTACTTAAAAAAGAACGCTTTCCTGAAGTCCCTGGTGCTGGGCATCAGCGGCGGCCAGGACTCTACCCTGACCGGTAAACTCTGCCAGATGGCGATTTCAGAGCTTCGCGAAGAGACGGGCGATGAGACGCTGCAGTTTATCGCGGTGCGTCTTCCTTATGGCGTACAGGCGGACGAGCAGGATTGCCAGGATGCCATTGCCTTCATTCAGCCTGACCGCGTGCTGACCGTTAATATTAAGGGCTCGGTGCTGGCAAGCGAGCAGGCGCTTCGCGAAGCGGGCATTGAGCTGAGCGATTTTGTTCGCGGCAACGAGAAAGCTCGCGAGCGCATGAAAGCGCAGTACAGCATCGCCGGGATGACCAAAGGCGTCGTCGTCGGCACCGACCATGCGGCAGAAGCGATTACCGGTTTCTTCACCAAATACGGCGACGGCGGCACCGACATTAATCCTATCTTCCGTCTCAACAAGCGTCAGGGTAAGCAGCTGCTGGCCGCGCTGGGCTGTCCTGAGCATCTTTATAAGAAAGCGCCGACGGCGGACCTTGAAGACGATCGCCCTTCTCTGCCGGATGAAGCGGCCCTTGGCGTCACCTATGACAACATTGATGATTATCTGGAAGGCAAAAAGCTGGATGACGGTACCGCGAAAATCATCGAAGGCTGGTATCTGAAAACCGAGCACAAGCGCCACACGCCAATTACGGTGTTTGACGATTTTTGGAAGAAATAGCCAACATTTTTGCCCAGCGGCGCTTCGCTTGCAGGGCCTACGGTTTCGCGCTGTTGTAGGCCGGGTAAGCGCAGCGCCACCCGGCTCTTTTTTAACCAAACCGTCTCTGCTACACTGTATACCTGAACAGTATATGGAGCAGTATGTGAGCAGGCGTCAATCCGCCCCGCGTCTTGAGTTTGAAGCGGCGGCTATCTACGAATATCCCGAGCACCTTCGCCCCTGGCTTGAGGCGCTGCCTAAACAGCCGGGCGTATACATCTTTCACGGTGAAAGCGACACCCTGCCGCTTTATATCGGCAAGAGCGTTAACATTCGCAGTCGGGTGTTATCCCATCTGCGCACGCCGGACGAGGCCGCCATGCTGCGCCAGTCGCGACGCATTACCTGGTTCCAGACGGCGGGAGAAATGGGCGCGCTGCTGCTGGAGGCGCGGTTGATAAAAGAACAACAGCCGCTGTTCAATAAGCGCCTGCGCCGCAACCGTCAGCTCTGCTCCCTGCAGATCGACGATGGCAAGCCGCAGGTCGTCTACGCGCGCGACGTCGATTTTTCTCATGCCCCGAATCTCTATGGGCTGTTCGCCAATAAACGTGCCGCACTCCAGGCGCTGCAAACGCTGGCGGACGAGCTACAGCTTTGCTACAGCCTTTTGGGTCTGGAGGCGACCACACGCGGACGCGCCTGTTTTCGATCCGCGCTGAAGCGCTGCGCCGGTGCATGCTGCGGGAAAGAGAGCGTTGAGGCGCATCACGCCCGGCTCCTCACCGGGCTGGCGACCATCAGCGTGAACTGCTGGCCGTGGGAAAGCGCCGTTGCGCTAAAAGAAGTGGGCGAGACAATGACCCAGTATCACATCGTCAACAACTGGCTCTGGCTGGGCGCCGTCGACGACATCAACGACGCGGCAACCCTGCTGCGCACGCCCGCCGGATTTGACCACGATGGCTATAAAATTCTCTGTAAACCGGTCCTGGCCGGAAAGTTTGAGATCATTGTGCTCAATGACCCGGCAGCCACGTGATTTCGCTGAACAATAAGGTGCCCTGAGCCTCCAGCAGACGCAGCGTATGGGACCCCTCTTCCCAGCTGGCACCCTGATCGGCCGTCAGCAATTTATCGCCCAGCTGCCACGCCCCGCTTAATACAAACACCACGCCCCCGCGCGAGCCAAAGGTGGTAAAGGTGCGGTCAGCAACGCGCACCTTCGCCCGGCAGCAGTCGCGCCGGGTCATGATGTTAAAGTCCATCGCCATCCGCCCATCGGATAGCAGCGCTTTCACCGGCAAATCGCCGGCAAAACTGTAGGGCTGATGATGCTTCAGGGTATGGAAGAACGCCTGACCCGCATCCAGCGTCACCTCTCCCCCTTCCAGCAAGGTAATCACCCGATCGACACCGGGAAACGAGGAGAATTCGCCGTTGCTGGCGATAGTCGCGATACTGGCGCGCCAGTGAAAATCGCGCGTCGCGGGAGGGAAGCAGCAAATCTCACGCGTTTCGCCTGCACCATTGCGCCAGAGGCTGACCGGCATCTTACGGATATCAAAGAACTCCATCACCACTCCTGAATGGCACAACCCGTGCCAGGGCAAGGATATCGCTATCGTTGCTGTCTTGTTTGTTATCGTTGGGTATTCACAGAAACAGTATCGGCAGCAGAACGGACAGGCCTTAGCGGAACGTTAATAAAAATTCTAACGCCATGACTCTACAAACATTCTCTGAAGCGACTACAGGAGGATACCGCGCTGGCGGCGGCAGGCAAGAGGGCAGGAAAGAAAAACCGCCGGTCCTGTCCACAGCGATTGCGCTTTTGTGGACAGGATCCCGGCGGTCTTAAGAGTGTGAACCGATTATTCGGTTGGTGCTGGCATTTTACCTTCCATCGCCGGACGTTCTGTCAGACGCTTCTCAAAATTCGCATTAAATTGTTTTTTCTGTTCCGGGGTCAGAATGTTGTAGATCTTGTTCTGGGTTTCCATGTGAGCCAGCATGCGGGCTTTGTGCTGCTCGGCCATTTTGTCGATCTGCGCTTCGGCTTTCGCCTTATCGAAGCTGTCGCTGGCGATGATGTCATGCATCGCACGGCGCTCTTCAAGCGGAGGACGTTTCATCTGGTCGCGGTCGTTTTTTTTGATGTCGCGGATCTGCTGCTTCTGAGCATCCGTCAGGTTGAGATCCTTAAACATCATCATCTCGTTGTGCATACCCGGACCTTTATGATGCATCATCATTTTGCCTTCAGCAGGCGCGGCAGTCGTAGTGGTCGCAGTATCTGCGGCGAACGCCATGCTGGTAGCGCCCAGAGCCAGGGTAGAAGCAACAAACAGTGCAGTAAACTTACGCATAATTTATTTCCTTTCTTTCAGTTATTCTTCGGCGCTATGCCGTGTTGACGAGATTAACTTTACGGGGTTTATCGTCAATTAGTCAGAGCAACGGTAAAACAATGAAAGTGTAAAAAACAAATTTTCGCCAAATGTGGAGGAAATAAGGATAAAGCGTGGAGAGTTGCAACAAAAAATATTCAATACGATGATTTTAAAGCGATTTAGAAGAAGTATAGCGAAGCGAAGATCAATAATAAAGCAATTCACCAGGAATATTCCGCAAAACAAGCGCAAGCGCTTTAATCGTTAAGAAAAGTTTTTTACTTCCCCCTCCCGGATGATGAGAGGGGAAAGGTTCAGGATATTTTTTCCAGCATCAGCCCGGCCCGCAGGCCAAACGCGACGGTGGGGTTAGGGAATAAAACATACTCGGTGGTTTTCTGCACCTCGTAACGTTCCTCGCCATCTTCCGCCAGCAGCGCCCCTTTGCGGAACGGTGTGAAGTTCAGGGTGTGCGCGGCCATGTGGAGCTGAAAGGCATCGCTGCGGCGCGTGATCTGCTGTACAACCCGATACCGCTCAACGGGCTGATGCGCGTGCTCGGGCGCCTTTCCTCCCAGCAGCGCCCGAAGGGCGAGATGCGTAGGCGCAAAGCGGGTCAGATCGTTCTGGCCGAACGGCAGCGCTTTTCCCAGCTCCAGCGTGCAGGCCAGCGCAGCGAAATGTTCACAGGTGAAATGGGTAAACGTTCCGCCCGGCGACTGGTGAAACACCAGCGCCTCCAGCCCGGCGTCACCCAGCCAGCTCAGGAACGCTTCATCCCACGGCTGATTGCGCTGCGGCAGAACGCCGAAGCGAACGTGGTAAGACGCGCGGATTGCCGTATGCAGATCCAGATGCCAGCGCGCCGGTCCCGCGGCGGCAAAAAACGCGGTCACGACGTTCTCCAGCCACTCTGCCCGCGCCGTTTCATCGCTCTGCGGAAACTGCGACCAGCGGCCGCCGAACATGCGGTTAATGTCGCTCACCAGATACCGTTTGTTTTGCGCCAGCGCAGGTGGATTGCCGAGCACCACCAGCACGCGGCACGTCAGGGCGATCTCATCGCGGTACAGCGCACGCAGCAGCAGATCAACAATCTCAACGGGTGCGGTTTCATTCCCGTGGATACCCGTTGAAAGCAGCAGCGAGAGATCGCTTTTTACGGTCGGCGTCAGCTCAAGCACCCCGCGCCCCAGCCACCGCCAGCGAAATGAGGGGCCGTCCCCCTCTTTCTGTTCCGGCATCTCATCGGCCAGGGTCAGCGCCAGTAAATTTTCCATATCCACTCCTTTAGCGCTGGAACGGGTAAACCGATCCCAGCTGCAGGATTGTCGATAACGCGTCCAGCGCCTCGCGTCCTTCACGCAGAAGCTGCGGGTCAACCAGATCCGCCTGCGTTAGCCGATCGCGATAGTAGCGATCGACCCAGTCATTCAGCCGCGTAAAGAGCGTATCGTTCATCATGACCGCCGGGTTCACCGCCTGCATTTCGTCCTGGGTCAAGACCACGCGCAGACGTAAACAGGCTGGACCACCGCCGTTGGCCATGCTTTCGCGCAGGTCAAACACGCGCAGTTCGTCAATCGGGTTATCGGCCTTCACCAGCTCCGTCAGGTAGCGCCACACGCCTTTATGATCCCGGGACTCCTGCGGCAGGACCAGCATCATGCTGCCATCGTCACGGCTGAGCAGCTGGCTATTGAACAGATACGTTTCTACCGCGTCCTGTACGCTCACCGCCTCCGTGGGCACCTGGACTGGCGTGAAGCCGCGCACGCGCTCATGCAGCGTGGCGAGCAGCGTCTCCTGATGGGCAAACGCCTGCTCGTGGCAGAACAGCACCTGGCGGTTAGAGACGGCAATTACGTCGTTATGGAACACGCCCTGGTCGATCACATGCGGGTTTTGCTGGGCAAAAATAACCTGTGAAGGATTGACCTGGTTCAGGCGGGCGACCGCCTGGCTGGCTGCCAGCGTCTGGCGGGCAGGATAGCGAACAGGAGCGGAATGACCGCCCTCCTCGCGCCCGTAGATAAACAGCTGCACGCCAGGATCGCCGTAATCGCCACCCAGACGGTTATGGTTAGCCGCGCCTTCGTCGCCAAACATCGCCACCTGCGGCAGGGCCTGGTGCACCTCAAAATGGGCGTCATGATTAAAAATGGCGCACAGCACGCGCTCGGTGGTTTCCGCTTCGGTGGCGCGGTGGAATTTGTTGTTCAGGTTCGCCACCGTCAGATGGACTTTGCCATCCAGCGTGTCGGCTGACGGCGCGACGGTCGCCGCGTTTGCCACCCACATAGAGGAGGCAGAGCTTGCCGCGGAGAGCAGGTGCGGCGTCTGCGTACCCGCTTTTTCAACCACCTGCTCATCGCTGCCGGTGAAACCGAGCTGACGTAATACCGCCACGTTCGGGCGTTCCTGCGGCGGGATCACCGCCTGCGGGAAACCGGCATCCGCCAGCGCCTTCATTTTTAGCAGCCCCTGCTTCGCCGCCAGCTTCGGGTTCGAGACCTGAAAACGGTGCTTCGTCGAGGCTTCATTACCAAAAGAGAGACCGGCATAGTGGTGCGTCAGCCCCACCAGCCCGTCAAAGTTAACTTCACGCGCTTTCATGACGATCCCCTCCGGTAAAATCCAGCCCCGGATTAAGCGTCTCCGGCAGCGTCAGCGCAGGGGTTTCCAGGCTCGCCATCGGCCACGCGCAGTAATCGGCGGCATACCACGCGCTGGCGCGATGGTTGCCCGACGCGCCCACGCCGCCGAACGGTGCGGTGCTCGCGGCCCCGGTCAGCGGTTTATTCCAGTTAACAATCCCGGCGCGCGCTTCCAGCAGCAGTTGGTCAAACTTCTCGCGATGCGGTGAAATCAGACCGCTCGACAGGCCGTAGCGGGTGTTGTTCGCCATCGCAATGGCCGCATCGAAATCGTCATAGCGCCAGACGCACAGCAGCGGGCCAAAGACCTCTTCATCCGGCACGTTGTTCGCGCCGCTCATCTCAATAATGCCCGGCGTCAGCAGAGAGGTGCCCGGCTGAACCTGCTTCGGCTCCAGCAGGGTTTTCGCGCCGCGCGCGACGTGATCCTGCCAGGCCTTCAGCACGTTCAGCGCGGCCTGTTCGGAAATCAGCCCGCCGATAAACGGCTGCGGGTCGGCATCCCACGCGGCAGGCACCAGACGCGCGCTCACTTCTACCAGACGCTTCAGGAAGGCATCCCCCTGCGCGCCCCGTTTCACCAGCAGACGGCGGGAGCAGGTGCAGCGCTGTCCGGCGGTAATAAAGGCGGACTGAATCGTCAGGTGCACCGCAGCGTCGATATCGTCAGGGTCTTCCACAATCAGCGGGTTGTTGCCGCCCATCTCCAGTGCCAGAATTTTCTCCGGCTGCCCTGCCAGCTGGCGGTGCAGCTGATAGCCCGTACCGGCGCTGCCGGTAAACAGCAGGCCGTCGATATCGCTCAGCGCGCTCAGCGCCTGACCGGTTTCCCGCCCGCCCTGCACCAGGTTCAGCACGCCCGGCGGCAGGCCGGCCTGTTCCCACAGCCTAACCACCGCCTCGCCGGTGAATGGCGTGAGCTCGCTCGGTTTGAAAATAACGGTATTGCCCGCCAGCAGCGCGGGCACAATGTGGCCATTTGGCAGATGCCCCGGGAAGTTATAGGGGCCAAACACCGCCAGCACGCCGTGCGGCCGGTGGCGCAGCGTGGCCGCGCCGTCCGGCATGTCGGTGTGCTGTTCGCCGGTGCGGGCGTGGTACGCCTTCACCGAAATGGCGATTTTGTTGATCATCGCCGTCACTTCGGTTGTCGCTTCCCAGCGCGGTTTACTGGTCTCAGACGCGATGATGCGCGTCAGTTCAGCCTTGTTTGCCTCCAGCAGCCCGGCAAACTTCTCCACAATCGCCTGACGTACGGCGAAAGGCTGTTTTGCCCACGCCGGAAACGCGCGGCGAGCGGCCTGGCAGGCCTGTTCGACCTGCGCGATGCTGGCGTCATGCCCCTTCCAGAGCACCTCTTTTCCAACAGGATTGGTTTTTACGCGCTCTTCGCCTTCGCCCGTTACCCAGTCACCGTTAATCCATAATGTCATGCTGTTTTCTCCTCAGGGCAGAGACGCACCAGGCGAACCGTATCGCCGGCGTTACATTTCAGGGCATCCAATTCTGCAGCCGTCAGCACCAGACGTTCACATTTCGGGTTGGTACGCACCAGCATGGCGCGGAAATTGGCGTAATTTTCGTTCGCCACCAGACAGGCGGGCCAGTCGCCCGGCGCGGGCTGGCCTTCAGAGACCTCAACCAGACGGCTTTTACGGATCGCGCGCACGTGGTCGATGTCGCACTCAAGCGTAGGCCCGCCGTCAAAGATGTCGACATAGTTCCGGTAGCGGAACCCCTCTTTTTCCAGCACCGCGCGGGCAGGCGCGGTTTGCGGATGGACTTCGCCAATCACCGCCTGCGCTTCCGGGCTGAGGAAATGGGTATAGATAGGATGCTTCGGCATCAGTTCGGCAATAAAGGCTTTCTGGCCGGTGCCGCAAAGATAGTCCGCCCGGCTGAACTCCATCGAGAAGAAGCGCTCGCCCAGGCTCTCCCAGAACGGCGAGTAGCCGGTATCGTCGATCACGCCGCGCATCTCAGCGACCACTTTTTCGTTAAAGCGATCGCGGAAGGTGGCCATAAACATAAAGCGCGATTTGGAGAGCAGGTAGCCATTGCCCTCTTTGCGCCACGCCGGGTCGAGGAACAGCGTGCAGAGCTCGCTGGCGCCCGTGTGGTCATTACAGAGAAACAGCGTGGGCAGCGCGTTATAGACGTTCAGCTCTTTCGAGGCATGAACCATGGTGCCGACGCGGTAGTTGTACCACGGGTCGTTAAGCCCGACGGCCACTTCAATGGCGCAGATCCCGGCCACGGTTCCCGTGTCGGTGTCTTCCAGCACGAACACATACCCCTGTTCGCTTTTTGGCAACGTCCCCTGCCAGGTTTGCAGGGCGCGCTCAATGCGCACCGACAGCGTTTTTTCATCGGCAGGAAGCGAGGTTAGCCCGCCTCCCGTCTTACCGGCAAGCTGCATGAGCCCGGCGAGATCGCCGCGCTCAACGGGACGGATAACCATCATGATGACACCCCGGATTTCACCTTTTCACACGCCAGCGCAAAACGGTCCAGACCGGTTTGCACCTCCTCCTCGCTGACGATCAGCGCAGGCGCGAAACGCACCACGTTGGCACCGGCAATCAGCACCATCACGCCCACTTTTGCCGCTTCCTGTGAAATAAGTTTAGCTTTCCCGGCAAACTCGGCGGTGAGCTCGCAGCCGATTAACAGCCCCAGGCCGCGAATTTCTTTAAACAGCCCCGTTTTGCTGTTGATGGCATTCAGGCGCTCGACAAACCAGTCGTGACGCTGCTTAACGCCTTTCAGCACCTCAGGCGTGTTAATGATGTCGAGAACCTGCCCGGCAACGGCGGTTGCCAGCGGGTTGCCGCCGTAGGTGGTGCCATGGGTGCCCACGGTCATTACGCTGGCGAATTTATCGGTGGTCAGCATCGCCCCAATCGGGAAGCCGCCGCCCAGCGCTTTGGCGGTCGAAAGCACGTCCGGCGTCACGCCGTAGTGCATATAGGCATACAGCTCGCCGGTGCGGCCCACGCCGGTCTGCACTTCGTCGAAAATCAGCACCGCGTCGTGGCGATCGCACAGCTCGCGCAGCCCCTGCAGGAAGGCTTTTTGCGCCGGAAGCACGCCGCCCTCGCCCTGCATCGGCTCGACGATCACCGCGCAGGTGGTGTCGTTAATCAGCTCGCTGGCGGACTGCAGATCGTTATAGATGCCGTGGCGAATATCCGGCGGCAGCGGTGCGAAATCCTGTGAGTATGAAGGCTGGCCGCCCGCGCTGACGGTAAAGAGCGTGCGCCCGTGGAAGGCATTTTTAAACGCCACGATGCCGCTCTTGTGGGTACCAAATTTATCGTGCGCATATTTGCGCGCCAGCTTCAGCGCCGCTTCGTTGGCTTCCGCCCCCGAGTTACAGAAAAAGACTTTTTCGGCAAACGTCGCGTCGATCAGTTTTTTGGCCAGGCGCAGCGCGGGCTCGTTGGTAAAACCGTTGCCGGTATGCCAGAACTTTGCCGCCTGCTCATTGAGCGCCTGACGCAGCGCAGGGTGCGCATGACCCAGCGCGTTGACCGCAATCCCACCTGCAAAGTCGATATACTCTTTACCCTGCTGATCCCACAGGCGCGAGCCTTCCCCACGAACCGGAATAAAAGCCGCCGGAGCGTAAACCGGCATCATCCATTCATCGAAATTTTCACGCGTAATTGACAGAGACATAGCGACCTCATCCGGTAAATAAAAAGTTATTTGAATGTTAAATAATTGAGTGTTTGCACTGTGAATGTAGATTGCAGCCTTCGTGCCAGCCAGCGATAAAAATGCATAAACGGGTTGAGGTAACAGAATATCAATAAGTTACAATATGGAGTTATTCACTGTTAGTGCATAAAAAGTGAATATTTTTACGACAAGCGGCGCTTTGCCGCATGAAAATCAGAAAGAGTATGCACAGGCCAAATATAATTCTGGAATTGTGATCGCTCGCGAAATTTATCGGTCATTTACGCCCCGTTTGAGGGCGGGACGCGTCAGAATGGTGCAAATATTGCACCACCGGCATTATCTGTCGCAGTTATTGGTCGAACCCGATAACAGTTGACGCAAATTCTGCTACCATCCATGCACTATTCACCTTGCACTGGCAGCGACTATGAAATTTGTCTCTTTTAATATCAACGGCCTGCGCGCCCGCCCTCATCAGCTTGAAGCTATCGTTGAACAACATCAGCCAGATGTGATCGGTCTCCAGGAGACAAAGGTTCACGACGACATGTTCCCCCTCGAAGAGGTGGCGAAACTCGGTTACAACGTCTTCTATCATGGGCAGAAAGGCCATTACGGCGTTGCGCTGTTGACCAAAGAGACGCCTGTTTCCGTCCGCCGCGGGTTTCCCGGCGATGACGAAGAAGCACAGCGCCGCATCATCATGGCGGAGCTGCCTTCCCCGCTGGGGAACATCACCGTGATTAATGGTTACTTTCCCCAGGGCGAAAGCCGCGACCATCCGACCAAATTCCCGGCCAAAGCCAAGTTTTATCAGGATCTGCAGAACTATCTGACCACCGAACTCAACAAAGACAATCCGGTGCTGATCATGGGTGACGTGAACATCAGTCCGACGGATCTCGATATTGGTATTGGCGAAGAGAACCGCAAACGCTGGCTGCGTACCGGCAAATGCTCCTTCCTGCCGGAAGAGCGCGAGTGGATGGATCGTCTGCTGGGCTGGGGCCTGGTGGATACGTTCCGCAACGCCAACCCGGAAACGCAGGACCGCTTCTCCTGGTTTGACTACCGCTCAAAAGGCTTTGACGACAACCGTGGCCTGCGTATCGACCTTCTGCTGGCCAGTTCGCCGCTGGCAGAGCGCTGCATCGAAACCGGGATCGACTACGAGATCCGCAGCATGGAAAAACCGTCTGACCACGCGCCGGTGTGGGCTAAATTCAAGCTGTAATGACGCGTGAACATTCGAAAAATCGCTTTCCTGTGCGCCCTTCTGGGCGCATTTATTCTGACGTTTGTCATGCTTCCCCCAGGCACGCTCTCCCTGGACGGGATTAAAACCCACCAGCAGGCATTGCTCTCCCATGTTGACCACGCGCCGCTACGAAGCGCGCTGATCTTTTTTGCGCTCTATGTGGCGGTTTCCGCCCTGTCGATACCCGGGGCGGCGATCCTCACCCTGCTGGGCGGGGCGCTATTTCCCCTGTGGGAAGGCACCGTGCTGGTCTCGTTTGCCTCCACGCTCGGAGCCACGCTTGCGATGCTCGCCAGCCGGTATCTGCTGCGCGAATGGGTCCAGAGACGGTTTACTCAGCAGATGAAAACGGTGAACGCCGGTATGGCGCATGACGGCGCGGGCTATCTTTTTGCCCTGCGCCTGATGCCGCTGTTCCCGTTTTTCCTGGTGAATTTGCTGATGGGGCTGACCCGCATTGGAGTCTGCCGCTACTGGTGGGTCAGCCAGGTCGCCATGCTGCCCGCGACGGTGGTCTTTCTCAACGCCGGTCGCGAGCTGGGGAAAGTGGCGTCGCTGCGCGATATTTTGTCGCCGGGCATGCTAATCGCCTTTACACTACTGGGGTTATTGCCGCTGGCGACGCGCTGGCTGTTTTCCCGTTATCTCCCGTCTGCTAAAAAGTGAGGCATTATGCGCCGTGTGCGTTTTTGCGCGTTTCTGACCGGTCTGCTGCTGGCAGCCCCCCTGTGTGCCGCCGAGAGCTGGCACGCTATCCAACAACAGGCCAAAGGCCAGACCGTCTGGTTTAACGCCTGGGGCGGCGATCCGGCGGTCAACCGCTACCTTGAGTGGGTCAGCGGTGAGATGCAAACGCACTATGCCATTACCCTAAAAATCGTCCCGCTGGCGGACGCCGCCGATGCGGTAAAACGTATTCAGACCGAAGCCGCCGCGGGGCGTAAGACCAGCGGCTCGGTCGACCTGCTGTGGGTCAACGGCGAAAACTTCCGCACGTTAAAAGAGGCGAACCTGCTGCAAACCGGGTGGGCGCAGACGTTGCCAAACTGGCGCTATGTCGATACCCGTAAACCCGTCACGGAAGATTTTGCTGTTCCCACAGACGGGGCCGAATCGCCGTGGGGCGGCGCGCAGCTGACCTTTATCGCCCGCAAAGCCAGCATGCCGACGCCGCCGGAGGATCCTCAGGCGCTGCTGGCTTACGCGCAGCAGCACCCGGGTAAGGTCAGCTATCCTCGCCCGCCCGATTTTACCGGCACGGCATTTCTTGAGCAGCTGCTTCTGACGCTCACCGATCGCCCTGAGGCGTTACAAAAAGCGCCCGATGAAACGTTTACCCACGTTACGGCGCCGCTCTGGGCCTACCTCGATAAGCTGCACCCGCGGCTGTGGCGCGAAGGCAAAGACTTTCCCCCTTCACCTGCGCGGATGGATGCCCTGCTTGCCAGCGGCAGTCTGAACCTGTCGCTGACCTTTAACCCGGCGCATGCGCAGCAAAAAGTGGCGAGCGGCGAACTGCCTGCAGACAGCTACAGCTTTGGTTTCCATAGCGGGATGCTCGGCAACGTCCATTTTGTGGCTATCCCGGCCAATGCCGACGCGAGCGCGGGTGCAAAAGTGGTCGCGAATTTCCTGCTGTCGCCGCAGGCGCAAATCCGCAAGGCCGACCCGGCCATCTGGGGAGACCCGAGCGTACTGAATGCGAAAGCGCTGCCCGAAGGTGACGCGAAACAGCTGCTGGCCAATACGCCTCAGGGGCTGCCGCAGGTGCTTGCAGAGCCGCAGTCCGCCTGGGTGAACGCGCTGGAGCAGGAATGGCTGCGTCGTTACGGCACCCGCTGAACGGGCTTGTCTGGCTGGCGATGGCGGTGATTTATCTGCCGATCCTGCCCGCCAGCGTCATGCTGTTCGCACCGGCGTTTTCCGTGACAAACTGGCAGCGGCTGCTTAACGATCCGCAGCTGCCTCAGGCGACCGTTGCCACGCTGGTCTCAACGCTCATCGCCACGCTGGGGGCGTTGCTGATTGCCCTTTTCCTTATCTGCCTTTTGTGGCCCGGTCAACGCTGGCGACGCCTCTCTACCCGCCTGCCGTGGCTATTGGCGATCCCCCACGTGGCGTTCGCCACCAGCGCGTTACTGCTGTTTGCGGAGGGCGGTCTGTTTTATCAGATCTGCACCGTCTGTTCGCCGCCGTTTGACCGCTACGGCGCCGGGCTGGGCCTGACGCTCGCGGTCAAAGAGAGCGCGTTTGTACTGTGGGCCATTTACGCCGTACTGCCGGAAAAACGGCTCGCGCAGCAGAAGATCCTCCTGCAAACCTTTGGCTACGGGCGTATTCAGACGCTCAGTTGGCTGATCCTTCCGGCGATCGCCCCTGTCCTCGGCGCGGTGATGCTGGCGGTGCTGGCGTGGTCACTTTCGGTCGTGGATGTGGCGATCGTTCTCGGGCCCGGCAACCCGCCCACCCTGGCCGTGCTGGCCTTTCAGTGGCTAAGCCAGGGTGACGCCGAGCAGCAGGCAAAAGGGACGCTGCTGTGCCTGCTTCTCCTCCTGCTGCTGGCCGCGCTTACCGCCCTCGGGTACGGCCTCTGGAAAGCATGGCGTCGCACGATCCCGGACCTCGCGGGGACGCGCCCCCGGACTCAGCGCGTCCTGCCTGAGCGGGCATTCAGCGGGTTACTGCCCGCGTGCGGCATCCTGTGCGCCGCGGTACTGCTGATGCTGGCGCGAGGGGGCGACGTGGGTCCCGTGGGTACCAGCCTCTCCTTCGGCCTGCTTTCAAGCCTGATCGCCCTCATCGTCATTTTTCTCTGGCTGGAATGGGGACCGCAGCGCGGCGCAGTGTGGGTGTGGTTACCGCTTGCCCTTCCGGCGCTGCCGCTCGTCACCGGGCAATACTATATTGCTTTGCGTCTGGGACTCGACGGGCACTATGCCGCCGTGCTCTGGAGCCATCTGCTGTGGGTATTGCCGTGGATGCTGCTGGTTCTGCAACCCACCTGGCGGCGGATCGATCCCCGACTTATTCTTACCGCCAGAACGCTCGGCTGGCGACGGGCGAAAATATTCTTACTGCTGAAATGCCCCCTGCTGGTGCGCCCTGCGCTGCTGGCCTTTGCCACCGGTTTTTCCGTTAGCATGGCGCAATACATGCCAACGCTCTGGCTTGGCGCGGGGCGTTTCGCCACGCTGACCACCGAAACCGTCGCGCTCAGCAGCGGGGGCAGCATCCCCATTCTCGCTAGCAGGGCGCTGGGATTACTGCTGGTCACGGGCACGGTGTTCGGTCTTGCCGCACTGTTATCCCGGCTCGCGGGCCGCTACCGTCAAGGATTACGATAATGCTGAAGGTAAAAGATCTCACCATCGAACCGCTTTTCCGCGAGGTCAATTTTTGCGTTCCCTGCGGGGAGATCGTTACCCTGATGGGGCCGTCCGGCAGCGGCAAATCGACCCTTTTTGCCTGGATGGTCGGCGCGCTGTCAGACAATTTTCAGGCGCAAGGCGAACTGTGGCTCGACGCGCGTCGCTGCGATAGCCTCCCCGTTGGATCCCGCGGGCTGGGCATCCTCTTTCAGGACGCGCTGCTGTTTGAACAGTTCAGCGTCGGGCAAAATTTGCTGCTGGCGCTGCCTGAGCGGATCGTCGGGCGCGCGCGTCGGGAAGCGGTCGAGCAGGCGCTGGATTCCGCCGGGCTGAGCGGTCATTACGCCAGCGATCCGGCCACCCTCTCCGGCGGGGAGCGTGCCCGGGTCAGCCTGCTGCGCGCCCTGCTCGCAGAGCCGCAGGCGCTGCTGCTGGACGAACCGTTCAGCCGCCTCGATAAAACGTTGCGCACGACGTTTCGGACATGGGTATTTGATGCCGTCCGCGCGCGCAATATCCCTGTGGTGCTGGTCACGCACGATGAGGACGATATTCCGCCCGGCGGCGAGCTGATTGAGATCTCTCGCTGGCAATAATGTGCTAACGCAAGGTTTTCCGTTTCGGGAGAGACGACAATGCCCCCCTCTTTTACTGACGTCAGGTTATTCGATGAAACGTGTTTCTCAACTGACCGCGCTGGCCCTGCTTTGCGGCCTCGCTTCCTTTTCCTCTCTGGCGGCTGATATGGCCAACGCGATGACGCTGCCTCAGCTTCAGGCGCAGCACGGCACGCCTGTCGACACCCGTCCCAGCGCGTTTTACAACGGCTGGCCGCAGACCCTCAGCGGCCCCTCCGGGCATGAACCCGCCGCACTCAACCTTGCTGCCGCCTGGCTGGGCGCAATGAGCGACGAGCAGATTGCGAGCTGGGCAAAACAGCATCAGCTTACGCCTGCGACGGCCATCGCCCTGTACGGCGACGAGAACGATAACCTGGCGGTGAAGTCCCGCCTGGAGAAAGCCGGATACCGCCACGTCTCGCTGCTCAGCGACGCGCTGCAGACGCCCGAGCGCCTTCAGCGCCTGCCTCATTTTGAACAGCTGGTTTACCCGCAGTGGATCCACCGCCTCCAGCAGGGTAAACCCGTGACCGCCGCGCCGTCGGGTGACTGGAAAGTGATTGAAGCCGCCTGGGGCGCACCGAAGTTTTACCTGCTCAACCACATTCCCGGCGCGGGCTACATCGACACCAACGAGGTGGAAAGCGAGCCGCTGTGGAATAAAGTCTCCGACGACAAGCTGAAAGCGATGCTGGCGAAGCACGGGATCCGTCACGACACCACCGTCATTTTGTATGGCCGTGACGTTTACGCCGCCGCGCGCGTGGCGCAGATTATGCTGTATGCGGGCGTGAAGGATGTGCGCATTCTCGACGGCGGCTGGAAAGCGTGGTCAGATGCTGGCCTCCCGGTTGAACGCGGCACGCCCGGCAAAGTGGCGCCAGCCACCGACTTCGGCGCGCCGATCCCCGGCCAGCCGCAGCTGATGGTCGATATGGAACAGGCGCGCGGGATGCTGCACCGTCAGGATGCCTCCCTGGTCAGCATTCGTTCGTGGCCGGAGTTCATCGGCGAAACCAGCGGCTACAGCTACATCAAGCCAAAAGGTGAAATAGCCGGTGCCCGCTGGGGTCACGCAGGCAGCGACGCGACCCATATGGAAGACTTCCATAACCCGGATGGCACCATGCGCAGCGCTGACGATATCGCCGCCCAGTGGAAGCGCTGGAATATTCTGCCGGAACAGTACGTCGCGTTTTACTGCGGCACCGGGTGGCGGGCGTCAGAAACCTTTATGTACGCCCGGGCAATGGGCTGGAAAAACGTCGCCGTCTATGACGGCGGCTGGTACGAATGGAGCAGTCACCCGCAGAACCCGGTCACCACCGGCGCGCGCGGGCCGGAGAGTGCGCTCTAAGGGTTGAGTGACTTCAGCGTCACATAGCCGCTCCAGATGCGCGTTGTGGTGGTCAGCCAGCACAGCGCGCCGAATACCCACGCGAATAGCGCAAAGTGTGCCGGGAAGAGGCAGCACAGCACGAACAGCGCGATGGTCTCCGTCCCTTCCGTTAACCCACCGATGTAATAAAACGACTTGTGCGCATAGCCGGGGTTGTCGATGTCGTGCTTCGCGGCCAGCGCCGCAAACGCCAGAAAGCTGCTGCCGGTACCGATAAACGCAAACAGCAGCCAGGCGGCCGCCAGCGCATTCTCTGCGGAAGCCGCGAGCGCAAAGCCAAACGGCACCAGGGCGTAGAACAGAAAATCGAGCGCGATATCGAGAAATCCCCCCGCATCGGTCAGCCCTCTCCGGCGCGCCAGCGCGCCGTCCAGGCCATCCAGCAGGCGGTTAAGCACGATGGCGACCAGCGCCGCCGGATACCAGCCGAGGGCCAGAAACGGCAGCGCCAGCACGCCGACGGCAAACCCGGTCAGGGTGACTCCGTCGGGCGTGATACCCGGCTTATCCAGCACGGAAACCAGACGATTCAGCACGGGCTTTACCCGCGGGTGCAGGTGGCGGTCAAGCATGGGGAGTCTCGTTAAACGTGGCGCACAGCCCCTGCGCCGGAATATCCAGCGCGGCATTAAAGCGGGCGGAGAGATTCTGAAACGCAATGAGCGCCGTCATCTCGGTGATTGCCTCGTCCGTGAAGTGGCGTTTCAGCGTCGTTCTGATAGCCTCATCCGCCCGGGGCGGCGTGGCGGTTACCGCCTCGGCGTAGGCCAGCGCCGCGCGCTCTTGCTCGGTGAACAAGGCGGAGTCATGCCAGTTGCCCACGGCCTGAACCTTATCCAGCGCGCCGCAGCGCTCGGCCAGCCGCAGACTGTTGGCATCAATACAGAAAGCACAGTGACAGAGCTGGGACACCCGCGTCATGAGCAGCGAACGAAGCACGGGCGTCAGTCGCGCGTGACGGCGCTCCAGAAAACCGACAAACAGCGCCACCAGCCAGAACAGACGCGGCATGCGCCCCCACCAGCGGGTGGGATTCAGCACCGCGCCAAAATGCTTTTTCTGCATGGCGGCAATCGGTTTAAGGCTGGCGGGAAGGGTTTCGAGGGGGGCAACCCAGGCGGTGGTCTCTTTCACCTGATTCTCCTGATTACTGGACTCTGAGAAAGGGCACGATAATATGTCTTTTTTCGCTATCAATTATTGACGACCATGCTGAAAACACTCGATGTCGTTGCCGCCATCATCGAAAAAGACGGCAATATTTTACTGGCGCAGCGCCCTGCCCATGCAGACCAGCCGGGAATGTGGGAATTCGCAGGCGGTAAAGTCGAGGCCGGAGAAACCCAGCCAGAAGCGCTTATCCGCGAGCTGCGTGAAGAGTTGGGCATTGACGCCCTGCCGGGGCAATACGTGGCAAGCCACCAGCGGGAAGTGTCGCAGCGGTTGATCAACCTGCATGCCTGGCACGTTCCTGCTTTTCGCGGCGAGCTCACGGCGCACTACCACAGCGCGCTCGCGTGGTGTACGCCGGAAGAGGCGTTTGGCTACGCCTTAGCCCCCGCGGATATTCCGCTGCTGGAAGCGTTTATTGTTTTACGCGACGCCAGACCAGCGGGTTTGTGCTGATGGCGCGCTCGTCGCGCTGGCACTGCAGCAGAATGCCGTCCGCTTTCACAACGGCTCCTTCCGAGTAGTTCTGATTCTGATAGATACAGCACTGATTGCAGGGCTGCACCGTTTGATTCTGGCCGCTGGAGCTAAACACTTCCGGCGGCACATTCACCTCTACGTCCGGGAGAATGGGGTTGGCCTGCACGCCTGCGGCAAAGATCGCACACAGCGCGGTGAGTAGATAACGTTTCATAGACACATCTTCCTGTAGTTCCTTGATAATGACTATAACGGTAAACCAGAGCGGAACCTTTAATTTATCTCTTCATCGCTTTTGGTTATGACGCCCACGCTCTCATTAATTTCCCTTTCGGCATACATTTCTGCTTGCCTCACAAAGCGGTACGGGTGGTATAGTCAAAAAAACAACACAAATCGCATAAGTAATACACATAAAATACGATAAGAGGTTCTTATATCTATGGATCAGACACGCTCTCTGGAAAGTTTCCTTGCCCATGTTCAGCAGCGCGACCCGCACCAAAGCGAGTTCGCGCAGGCCGTACGAGAAGTTATGACAACCCTGTGGCCCTTCCTTGAACAAAACCCGCGTTATCGCCAGATGTCGCTGCTTGAACGCCTCGTCGAGCCAGAGCGCGTGATCCAGTTCCGCGTGACGTGGGTTGACGATCGCAATCAGGTACAGGTTAACCGCGCGTGGCGCGTACAGTTTAACTCGGCCATTGGCCCGTTTAAGGGCGGGATGCGTTTTCATCCGTCCGTGAACCTGTCGATTCTGAAATTCCTCGGCTTCGAGCAGACCTTTAAAAACGCGCTCACCACGCTCCCGATGGGCGGCGGCAAAGGCGGCAGCGATTTCGACCCGAAAGGCAAAAGCGAAGGCGAAGTGATGCGCTTCTGTCAGGCGCTGATGACCGAACTCTATCGCCACCTTGGTCCTGACACCGACGTGCCTGCCGGTGACATCGGCGTGGGCGGTCGTGAAGTGGGCTTTATGGCCGGGATGATGAAAAAGCTCTCCAACAACAGCGCCTGCGTCTTTACCGGCAAGGGGCTGTCGTTTGGCGGGAGTCTGATCCGCCCGGAAGCGACTGGATACGGCCTGGTTTACTTCACCGAGGCCATGCTCAAGCGTCACGGTTTAGGCTTTGAAGGCATGCGCGTCGCGGTGTCCGGTTCCGGTAACGTGGCGCAGTACGCGATTGAGAAAGCGATGCAGTTTGGCGCTCGCGTGGTGACCGCCTCTGACTCCAGCGGCACGGTGGTGGATGAAGCGGGCTTCACGGCAGAGAAACTGGCGCGCCTGTGTGAAATCAAAGCCAGCCGCGACGGTCGCGTGGCGGATTATGCCCGGGAGCTTGGCCTGACCTACCTGGAGGGTAAACAGCCGTGGGGCGTGCCGGTGGATATCGCCCTGCCGTGCGCCACGCAGAACGAGCTGGATGTTGAAGCCGCGCGTACATTGATTAGCAACGGCGTAAAAGCGGTGGCCGAAGGGGCGAATATGCCGACCACCATCGACGCGACGGACCTGTTCCTGGAAGCGGGCGTGCTGTTTGCGCCGGGCAAGGCCGCCAACGCGGGCGGCGTGGCGACCTCCGGCCTCGAGATGGCGCAAAACGCCGCGCGTCTCGGCTGGAAGGCGGAGAAAGTGGATGCGCGCCTGCACCATATCATGCTGGATATTCACCATGCGTGCGTGGAATACGGCGGCGAGGCATCGCAAACCAACTACGTGCGCGGAGCGAATATCGCCGGATTCGTGAAGGTGGCGGATGCGATGATTGGGCAGGGTGTGATTTAAGCTTTCGCTGCATTCTCGCCCTTGCAGGCCCGGTAAGCGTTAGCGCCACCGGGCTTTTTTCAGGCCGCAGAGCTGCTTTCGCCGGGTGGCGGCTTCGCCTTACCCGGCCTACGGTTTAAGAGGCCGCCGCGCTCTTTTTCTTTTTAAACGGTTTCTTCGCGCCGCCCCCGGGTGCAACCATCCCTCTGAACGTTTTCACCGGCGTGCTGCGCGCCTGATCGATCAGCTGGTAAAGCGTCCCGACCAGCGGCTGCATAAAGTCCTGATAGCGGCACTGCTTCTCGCTGATCTGCGTCAGCACCGATTCCCAGTGTGCGGTCATGTCCGGCCTGGCGGCCAGCTCCGGCAGAGAGTGGATCAGCGCCCGGCCCGGTTCCGTTGAGTGGATGTAGCGTCCCTTTTTCTCCAGGAAGCCGCGCTTAAAGAGCAGTTCGATGATCCCCGCGCGGGTTGCTTCCGTACCCAGACCGTCGGTGGCGCGCAGGATCTTCTTCAGATCTTTATCCTGAACAAACCGGGCGATCCCGGTCATCGCCGACAGCAGCGTCGCATCGGTGAAATGGCGCGGCGGCTGGGTCTGACGTTCAACCACTTCGCCCTTCTCGCACAGCAGTTCGTCATCTTTGGCGACCACCGGCAGCGGCGTGCCGTCGTTCTCTTCGTCGCGCTCTTTATTCCCCAGCAGCGTGCGCCAGCCTGCTTCAGCGAGGAAACGCGCTTTGGCGATAAACTTGCCTTTGGCAATCTCAAGCTCGATCACGCACTTGCGGAATACGGCGTCCGGGCAGAACTGCATCAGGTACTGACGGGCGATCAGGTTATACACCTTCGCTTCGTTATCCGTCAGGTTGACGTTGCTGGCGCGGGCCGTCGGGATAATCGCGTGGTGGGCATCCACCTTTTTGTCATCCCAGCAGCGGTTGTGGGTGTCCGGATTCACGATCGGCTGCGGCAGCAGATCCGGCGCGTGCACGCTAATGGCGTTCATCACCGAGTGGCGTCCGGCAAAGTGCTCCTCCGGCAGATAGCGGCTGTCCGAACGCGGATAGGTGATGAGCTTATGGGTTTCGTAGAGCTTCTGGCAGATATCCAGCACGTTCTGCGCGCTCAAGCCAAACTTTTTGGCCGCCTCAATCTGAAGTGCAGAAAGCGAAAACGGCAGCGGCGCGGGTTCTGATTCCCGTTTATCGTTATAGCTGGTGACGATAGCGGGCTGCCCGGTAATGCGATTAACCACATGATCCGCCAGCGGACGGTGCAGCAAACGCCCCTCTTCATCCTGATACGATTCGCAGGCATCGCTCGGCTGCCAGACGGCGGTAAAGCGTTCGTCTTTAGGCGTGACGATATGCGCTTTCACTTCAAAGAAATCTTTGGCGACGAAGTTCTCAATCTCTTCATCACGACGCACCACCAGCCCCAGCACCGGCGTCTGGACACGGCCTACGGAGAGCACGCCCTGATAGCCCGCGTTGCGCCCAAGAATGGTGTAAGCGCGGGTCATGTTGATGCCGTACAGCCAGTCGGCGCGGGCGCGGGCTAAAGCCGAGACGCACAGCGGAATAAACTCGCTGTTGGCGCGCAGGCGCGAAATCGCCCGCTCGACGGCCTGCGGGTTGAGGTCGTTGATCAGGCAGCGCTGCACCTGCTGGCGCTTTTCCGGCGCCAGCTCCAGGTAGTCAAGCACCTCATCCACCAGCAGCTGTCCTTCCCTGTCCGGGTCACCCGCGTGCACTATTTCAGCGGCGTCATGAAGGAAGCGCTTGATCACGTTAAGCTGTTTGGTGACCGAAGGTCGGGGCTGCAGGCGCCATTTTTCCGGCACGATGGGCAGATCGTTCAAATTCCAGCGGGCGTAGCGGCTGTCATAGACATCCGGCTGCGCCTGCTCAAGCAGGTGACCAATACACCAGGTGACCACCTGCCCGTTACCGCATTCGATAAAGCCGTCACCTTTGCGATGCGGTTTAGGCAGCACGTCGGCGATGGCGCGGGCCAGGCTCGGCTTTTCGGCAATAAACAACCGCATCGAATTAACGGATCTCAATCATCGGTCGGCCACCGCGCGCGGTCACCAGCTCACCGATCGCCGTCAGGGTAATGCCAAACTCGGCGGCAGTCGCCTGTACCTCGGCTTCGGACTCAGGCGTGACTGCCAGAAGCAGGCCGCCGGAGGTTTGCGGATCGCACAGCAGGTTGCGCCACTCCTCGGGCATTTCGCCCATCAGGTGACCGTAGCTGGCGAAGTTGCGCTGGGTACCGCCCGGGACCGCGCCCTGAGCAATATACTCCTCCACGCCCGGCAGCTTCGGCACGTCCTGATACCAGACCTGCGCCTGCACGCCCGCGCCCTGACACACTTCAGAGAGGTGCCCCAGCAGACCAAAACCGGTGACGTCGGTCATCGCCTTCACGCCGTCGATATTGGCGAATGCCGCACCGGCGAGGTTCATCTGGCACATGACTTCCGTTGCCAGGCCTTTGTGCTCCGGTTTCAGCAGCGATTTTTTCTCGGCGGTTGTCAGCACGCCAATGCCCAGCGGTTTGGTAAGGAACAGTTTGCAGCCCGGCTGCGCGGTGCTGTTGCGCTTCACGCGTTCGGTCGGCACCACGCCGGTGACGGCCAGGCCAAAGATCGGTTCAGGCGCATCAATAGAGTGACCACCGGCCAGCGCAATCCCCGCCTGCTGGCAGGCAAAACGACCGCCATCAATCACTTCACGAGCCACTTCCGGCGGGATGGTGTTGATCGGCCAGCCCAGAATGGCAATCGCCATGATCGGCTTGCCGCCCATAGCGAAGATATCGCTGATGGCGTTGGTGGCCGCAATGCGACCGAAGTCGAACGGGTTGTCGACAATCGGCATAAAGAAGTCAGTGGTGCTGATAATGCTGGTGCCGTTACCTAAGTCATAAACTGCAGCATCGTCACGCGTTTCGTTGCCGACAAGCAGGTTCGGGTCGACAAACTTCGCCTGTTCACTGTGCAGGATGGTCTCCAGCACCTTCGGGGAAATTTTACAACCGCAACCGGCTCCGTGGCTGTACTGCGTTAAACGAATGGTTTGCTCGCTCATGGACGTCTCCTGTCATCTCAATCGCGCTATGGTAGCGCTCATTCCATAAAGAGGTAAGTATGACTGTCTGAATTCTGCGGCAGATGCTCAGAATCCAGACAGTTTAGCGTGCGTTATCAGAAACGGCTGACGAAAGGCGTGGTGTCCGGCACGCTGATGGTGCTGGAGGCTTTAAGCTGCGGGGTGCCGAGATAGAGGAAGCCGACAATTTTGTCATGCTCGCCGCAGCCAAAACCGTCACGAACCGCCGGGCTTTCGGTCAGCGCACCGGTGCGCCAGATCCCGTTAAAACCCTGCGCGACGGCGGCCATTTGCATCGCCATCACCGCACAGCCTGCGGACATTTCCTGCTCCCAGACCGGCACCTTATGGTCGGCCTGGCATTTGGCCACGACGGTGACGATCATCGGGGCGCGGAACGGGGCATTGCGCGCCTTGTCGATACCTTTCTCATCCTGCCCGGCGGCAACCGCGCCCTGCTCCAGCAGCTGGCTGAAGCGATCGCGGCCTTCGCCTTCAATCACAAAGAAGTGCCACGGCTGCAGCGTGCCGTGATCGGGGGCACGCATGCCGGCACGCAGAATATTCTCCAGCTGCTCGCCTGCCGGGGCAGGTTCGGCCAGACGGGAAGCGCTACGGCGGTTAACAAGCAGTTCGAGTGCGTCCATTGGTTAACTCCTTTCTTGAAATTTACTCACAAAATTAACACGACGGCAGATTTTGTTACAGCCTGGCAGGCGATTCCTGCTGACAAGTGGCGGTTGGGTCATTACGATAACCCAACATTACCGTCCAGTGGCGACGGAAACAGTCATTTTCTGGTTAGGGAGAATACATGCGAACCCTTTGGCGAATCTTTGCCGGTTTCTTTAAATGGACGTGGAGACTGCTCAACTTCGTCCGCAACCTGGTGATGAATATCTTCTTCATCTTCCTGGTTCTGGTTTGCGCGGGCATCTGGATGCATATCAGCAGCGCGAATCAGGCGCAGCATTCAACGCGCGGCGCGCTATTACTCGATATCACCGGCGTTATCGTTGATAAGCCGTCCACCAGCAGCCGCCTGAGCGTGATTGGTCGCCAGCTGTTTGGCGCAACCTCAGATCGTCTGCAGGAAAATTCCCTGTTCGATATCGTCGATACCATCCGCCAGGCCAAAGACGACCGTAACATCACCGGGATCGTGCTGGATCTGAAAGATTTTGCCGGAGGCGATCAGCCTTCAATGCAGTACATCGGTAAAGCGCTGCGCGAATTCCGCGACAGCGGCAAGCCGGTGATTGCCGTGGGCGACAGCTACAGCCAGGGGCAATATTATCTGGCGAGCTTCGCCAATAAAATCTGGCTCTCTCCGCAGGGCACGGTGGATCTGCACGGCTTTGCCACCAACGGCCTGTACTATAAATCTCTGCTCGACAAGCTGAAGGTCACCACCCACGTCTTCCGCGTCGGTACGTATAAATCAGCCGTCGAGCCGTTTATTCGCGACGATATGTCCCCTGCCGCCCGCGAAGCGGACAGCCGCTGGATTGGCGAGCTGTGGCAGAACTATCTGGGCACCGTTGCCGCCAACCGCCAGATTACGCCCGAGCAGGCGTTCCCGGGCGCACAGGGCGTGCTCGAAGGCCTGCGTAAGGTTGACGGTGATACCGCGAAATATGCGCTGGATAACAAACTGGTTGATGCCCTGGGCACCAGCGCCGAGATTGAAAAATCCCTGAGCAAGCAGTTTGGCTGGAGCAAAGAGGATAAAAATTACAGCGCCATCAGCATGTATGATTACTCGACGAAAAAGCCGGATGACAGCGGTAACAGCGTCGCGGTGGTGTTTGCAAACGGCGCCATCATGGACGGTCAGGAGACTCCGGGGAACGTGGGCGGCGATACAACCGCGTCACAGATCCGCGATGCTCGCCTGGATCCGAAAGTGAAAGCGATTGTCCTGCGGGTGAACAGCCCTGGCGGCAGCGTCAGCGCCTCCGAGGTGATCCGCGCTGAACTGGCCGCGGCGCGCGCCGCCGGCAAGCCGGTCGTCGTATCCATGGGCGGAATGGCCGCCTCCGGGGGTTACTGGATCTCAACGCCAGCCAACTACATCGTGGCCAACCCAAGCACGCTGACCGGTTCGATTGGCATCTTCGGGGTGATCAACACCGTGGAGAACAGCCTGGATTCTCTGGGCGTGCATACCGATGGCGTGGCTACCTCTCCGCTGGCGGACGTGTCGGTGACCAAATCTCTGCCGCCGGAAGTCTCTGAGATGATGCAGCTCAGCATTGAGAACGGCTATAAACGCTTTATCACCCTGGTAGCGGACTCGCGTAAAAAGACGCCTGAGCAGATTGATCAGATCGCACAGGGCCACGTCTGGACCGGCCAGGATGCGAAGAGCAACGGTCTGGTCGACAGCCTGGGCGACTTCGATGACGCGGTGAAGAAAGCCGCCGAGCTGGCGAAACTCAAGCAGTGGCATATCGAGTATTACCAGGACGAACCGTCGTTCTTCGATATGGTCATGGACAGCATGTCCGGCTCGGTACGCGCCATGTTGCCGGAGGCGATGCAGGCTTACCTGCCTGCGCCGGTCGCCACGGCAGCGAAAGCGATGAAGGCGGAAAGCGATAAGCTCGCGGCCTTTAACGATCCACAGAGTCGTTATGCGTTTTGCCTGACCTGCGCGAACGTCCGTTAAAAACCGTCCCCTCTTCCCGCGAAGAGGGGATTTTTTTCTTTTGAAGAACAAGAACTCACTACCATGCAGAAGAAATCGATTTATGTAGCCTACACTGGCGGTACCATCGGTATGCAGCGCTCTGAAAACGGCTATATCCCCGTCTCTGGCCACCTTCAGCGTCAGCTTGCGCTGATGCCAGAATTCCACCGTCCGGAAATGCCTGACTTCACCATCCACGAATACGAGCCGCTGATGGACTCCTCCGACATGACGCCGGAAGACTGGCAGCACATCGCGGATGACATTAAAGCCCATTACGACCAGTACGACGGCTTCGTGATCCTGCACGGCACCGACACCATGGCGTTTACCGCCTCGGCGCTCTCCTTCATGCTGGAGAATCTGAGCAAGCCGGTTATCGTCACCGGGTCGCAAATCCCGCTGGCGGAGCTGCGCTCGGACGGGCAGATCAACCTGCTGAACTCCCTGTACGTGGCGGCGAATTACCCGATCAACGAAGTGTCGCTGTTCTTTAATAACCGTCTCTATCGCGGCAACCGCACCACCAAAGCCCATGCCGACGGCTTTAACGCCTTCGCCTCCCCTAACCTGCAGCCGCTGCTGGAGGCCGGGATTCATATCCGTCGTCTGGGCACGCCGCCTGCGCCGAACACCGCCGGCGAGCTGATTGTGCATCCGATTACTCCGCAACCGATTGGCGTGGTCACTATCTACCCGGGTATCTCTGCCGACGTGGTGCGTAACTTCCTTCGCCAGCCGGTGAAAGCGCTGATTCTGCGCTCCTATGGCGTAGGCAATGCGCCGCAGAACGGCGAATTCCTGAAAGAGCTTCAGGAAGCCAGCGAGCGAGGAATTGTGGTCGTGAACCTGACCCAGTGTATGTCCGGAAAGGTCAACATGGGCGGCTATGCCACCGGTAACGCGCTGGCGCATGCGGGTGTTATCAGCGGCTTCGATATGACCGTTGAGGCAACGCTGACTAAACTTCACTATTTACTGAGTCAGGATCTGGACATTCAGTCCATTCGCAGCGCGATGATGCAAAACCTGCGCGGCGAGCTGACCCCGGACGAATAAGGAGTCCTCATGAAGCAACGCGCCCTGCTACTGGTCGATTTGCAAAATGATTTCTGCGCGGGCGGTGCCCTGGCCGTCGCCGAAGGTGACAGCACCGTTGACGTGGCAAACACGCTGATGGACTGGTGCAAAGCCCGCGGCGAAGCGGTTGTTGCAAGCCAGGACTGCCACCCGGCGAACCACGGCAGCTTTGCCAGCCAGCACGACGTCGAGCCTTTCACTCAGGGAGAACTCGACGGGCTGGCGCAAACCTTCTGGCCGGTTCACTGCGTACAGCAGACGGAAGGCGCGGAGCTGCATCCGCTCCTGAATCAGAAAGCCATCGACGCGGTGTTCCATAAAGGTGAAAACCCGGCTATCGACAGCTATAGCGCGTTTTTTGATAACGGGCATCGCCAGAAAACGGCGCTGGACGCGTGGTTACGTCACCATGAAATCACGGAGCTGATTGTGCTGGGCCTGGCAACGGACTACTGCGTGAAGTTTACCGTGCTCGATGCGCTCCAGTTAGGTTATACCGTCAGCGTCATCACCGACGGCTGCCGCGGGGTGAACATTCACCCGCAGGACAGCGCTCAGGCGTTTATGGATATGGCTGCGGAAGGCGCGACGCTGTATACGCTCGAAGACTGGCTGGAGACGCAGGCGTAAGCCTTTAAGCCGGGTGGCGGCTTCGCCTTACCCGGCCTACTTTCTCTGGTTTTGTAGGCCGGGTAAGCGCAGCGCCACCCGGCATTTCTTCCCCAATCCCCATAAAGTGAACTCCCTCGCATCCACAGCGAAGCGGCAATGCTATTCTCGTCAGGCTGTTTTTTCGCCACGCCTTTTCTGTGGCGTGGTCGTTTTGTTTAGTCAAAGAGGAACTTGTATGAAACGTTTGCCCTTGCTGGCAGCATTACCCTTGCTTTGCGCGTCAGTTGCCTCCGCCAGTACCCTGATGTCCGTGGGCTACTTTAACGGGGGTGGCGATGTCACCGCCGGACCGGGTGGCGATATCAATAAATTAGACGTTCGCCAGATCACCCACCTGAACTACTCGTTTGGTCTGGTCTATAACGACGAAAAAGACGAAACCAACGCTGCGCTAAAAGATCCGGCAAAGCTGCATCAGATCTGGCTATCGCCAAAAGTCGCCGCCGATCTGGCCCTCATCCCGACCCTGCGTAAGCAAAACCCGAACCTCAAAGTGCTGCTTTCTGTTGGCGGCTGGGGTGCGCGTGGCTTCTCTGGCGCAGCGGCAACCAAAGAGACGCGCGCGGTGTTTATCCGCTCCGCGCAGGAGATTGTCGACAAATACGGCCTGGACGGGATCGATCTCGACTGGGAGTATCCGGTCAACGGCGCCTGGGGTCTGGTCGCAAGCCAGCCCGCCGACCGGGATAACTTCACCGCCCTGCTGAAAGAGATGCGCGCGGCGTTCGGGCATAAAAAGCTGGTGACCATTGCGGTAGGCGCGAATGCAGAAAGTCCGAAAAGCTGGGTGGATATCAAAGCCATCGCGCCCCTGCTCGACTACATCAACCTGATGACCTACGACATGGCATACGGTACGCAGTACTTCAATGCCAACCTGTATGACTCCAGCGCCTGGCCGACGGTGGCTGCCGCAGACAAATACAGCGTGGATTTTGTGGTGAACAACTATCTGGCCGCCGGGCTGAAGCCTCAGCAGATGAACCTCGGGATTGGTTTCTATGGCCGCGTGCCGAAACGCGCCGTAGAGCCGGGGATCGACTGGACGAAACCGGATGCGCAAAAAAATCCGGTCACTCAACCTTACTTCGGGGCTCAGGAGATCGGGTTGTTCAAGTCCCTCGGCTATGACCTGACCAAAGATACCTACGTGAAATACAACGATATCGTGAAAAAGCTGTTGAACGATCCGCAGAAGCGCTTTACCGAGCACTGGGACGACCAGGCGAAAGTGCCGTGGCTCTCGGTGAAGGGTGCCGATGGCAACGCGCTGTTTGCGATTTCGTATGAGAACCCACGTTCTGTTGCGATCAAAGCGGACTACATCAAAGAGAAAGGTCTCGCCGGAGCGATGTTCTGGGAGTACGGGGCTGATGACAACAATCAGTTAGCGAAACAGCTGGCGGAGTCGCTCGGGATCCCGCACAAGTAGTAAGACAATCAAGCCCTCTCCCACGGGGAGAGGGTTGGGTGAGGGCATCAACCCCCACCGTTATTGCATTTTCATCGTCGCAATCGGCTTCGGCGTGATGCCGAAGTCTTCTTTCAGCTCGCGCTTGCTCTTCATCACCATCTGGCCCTGGGTGTCGATAGTCATGTGCTGCGCGTCGGTGTTATTGCGCGCCTGCCACAGCATCACCAGCTGCAGGCTGTTCTCTTTTTGCTCCGGCGTCAGCGCGACGCCATCGGGCCATTTTCCCAGCTCTACGGCGGTCACCAGACGCTGATAAATCTCCGGCGTCATACCGCTAATCATGTCATCAATATTCACAATCGCGCCCTTTTAAAGGAATAATTTGCTGAATCGTTTTTTCAACCCTTCACCTGGTCGCCGTTTTCGTCGTCAGTGAAGCTCATTGAGGCTGAGTTCACGCAAAAACGCTCGCCCGTGGGCTGAGGGCCATCCGGGAAGACGTGCCCAAGGTGCGCATCGCAGTTGCCGCAGCGAATTTCCGTGCGCACCATGCCGTGCGACGAGTCGGTCAGGTAGCGGATGGCCTCATCGCTCACCGGCTCGTAGAAACTCGGCCAGCCGCAGCCAGAATCAAATTTCGTTTGTGAATTGAACAGGGGCGCATCACAGACCAGGCAGTGGTAGACGCCGTCTCGCTTGTTGTGCAGCAAACGCCCGGTGAACGGCGGTTCCGTCCCGTGATTCTGCGTCACGTAAAACTGCATTTCTGTGAGGTTTTTTTTCAAATCTTCAGGGTTACGTTGGTTCGACATATGCTTACATCTCGCTGTAGAAACAGACATCTTTTAACCCGGATTCTAACAAAACATTAACACCCTTGCGTGCACTTTTGATCTAAACTTATGTGTCGCGAAAAGGCGGTCAGGCAATTGTGATCATTCTCACATTTTTATCCTGCGGGGACTTTAAAATCCCGGGCGCAGCCCCCATTTGGTTGCAAGCTCAAAGGGAAAGTGAGGCGAGTCAGTCGCACAAACGTTAGTCACAGGATTGATTTGTCGCAATGATTGACACGATTCCGCTTGACGCTGCGTAAGGTTTTTGTAATTTTACAGGCAACCTTTTATTCACTAACAAATAGCTGGTGGAATATATGACTATCAAAGTAGGTATCAACGGTTTTGGCCGTATCGGCCGTATTGTTTTCCGTGCTGCTCAGAAACGTTCTGACATCGAAATCGTTGGTATCAACGATCTCCTGGACGCTGAATACATGGCGTACATGCTGAAGTACGACTCAACTCACGGTCGTTTCGACGGCACCGTTGAAGTGAAAGACGGCCACCTGGTTGTTAATGGCAAAACCATCCGCGTTACTGCTGAAAAAGACCCAGCTAACCTGAAATGGAACGAAATCGGTGTTGACGTTGTTGCTGAAGCAACCGGTATCTTCCTGACCGACGAAACTGCACGTAAACACATCACTGCGGGTGCGAAGAAAGTTGTTCTGACTGGTCCTTCCAAAGACAACACCCCAATGTTCGTTCGTGGTGCAAACTTCGAAACTTACGCTGGCCAGGATATCGTGTCTAACGCATCCTGTACCACCAACTGCCTGGCACCGCTGGCTAAAGTTATCAACGACAACTTCGGCATCATCGAAGGTCTGATGACTACCGTTCACGCGACCACCGCTACTCAGAAAACCGTTGATGGCCCGTCTCACAAAGACTGGCGCGGCGGCCGTGGCGCGGCTCAGAACATCATCCCATCCTCTACCGGTGCTGCTAAAGCTGTAGGTAAAGTACTGCCAGAACTGAATGGCAAACTGACTGGTATGGCGTTCCGCGTTCCAACTCCTAACGTATCCGTTGTTGACCTGACCGTTCGTCTGGAAAAAGCTGCTTCTTATGAAGAAATTAAGAAAGCAATCAAAGCTGCTTCCGAAGGCGCAATGAAAGGCGTTCTGGGCTACACCGAAGACGACGTTGTATCTACCGATTTCAACGGCGAAATCTGCACTTCAGTATTCGATGCTAAAGCAGGTATCGCACTGAACGACAACTTCGTTAAACTGGTATCCTGGTACGACAACGAAACCGGCTACTCTAACAAAGTACTGGACCTGATCGCTCACATCTCCAAATAAGTTGAGATGAGTGCTTGATCCAAAAAGGCGACTTCGGTCGCCTTTTTTTATTTATAAGACAGAGGATTGCTTAATGATTAATAAAATTTTTGCACTTCCGGTAGTCGAACAACTTACCCCTGTGCTCTCCCGCCGTCAGATTGACGGTGCCGACGTTATCGTCGTTGACCATCCGCGCGTCAAAGCGTCCGTGGCGCTGAACGGCGCCCACCTGCTTTCCTGGAAACCGGAAGGCGAAGCCGAAGGTCTGTGGCTGAGCGATGCGACCTCCTTCAAAAAAGGGGCAGCTATTCGCGGTGGCGTGCCGATCTGCTGGCCGTGGTTCGGCCCGTCCGCACAGCCGGGTTTACCGTCTCACGGGTTTGCCCGTAACCAGCAGTGGACGCTGAAAGCGCATAATGAAGATGACAACGGCGCCGTGCTGACCTTTGAGTTGCAGGCTAATGATGAAACCCGCGCCCTCTGGCCGCACGATTTCACCCTGTACGCCCGCTTTAAGCTGGGCAAAACCTGTGAAATCGAACTGGAAGCCCACGGTGAGTTTGAAACCACCGCAGCCCTGCACACCTACTTCAACGTGGGTGACATCAGCGCAGTGAAGGTGAGCGGTCTTGGCGATACCTTTATCGACAAAGTGGATAACGCCAAAGAAGGTAAACTGAGCGATGGCGTACAGACGTTCCCTGACCGTACCGACCGCGTCTACCTGCACCCGGAAGCGTGCAGCGTGATCCACGACGGCGCGCTGAACCGCGGAATTGAAGTGGTTCATCATCATCACAGCGACGTGGTGGGCTGGAACCCGGGTCCGGCGCTGTCCGTCAGCATGGCCGACATGACGGATGAAGGGTATAAAACGTTTGTCTGTGTGGAAACGGCCTGCGTGAGCACGCCGCAAAAAGCGAGTGACGAAAAGCCGTCTCGTTTAGGGCAGACAATTAAGATTGTGAAACGCTAAGGCATTTCACCTCCCCCGCTTCACTGCACCACACTAAAGCAAACGGGGCGCAAGCGCCCCGTTTTAATGCATCAATTGCACGATATTAGTGCGCAATCAGAACTTGTAGCTCACGCCGACAGAGAAAATACCTGCCCAGGATTTGTCGACCATCGGGCTATCCTTCACTTCGTCGCTCAGACGCTCGTAACGGCCGGTACCGTACACGCTCCAGTCGCCAAGGAAGTTGTAGCTCGCGGTCAGCTCCAGGTAAGGATCCCAGCCGTCATCGGCACTATAACTTTTCAGACCACTGCGGCGGGACTCGTTTTTAGAGACGCCGTAGTAGTAGTCGTTGTAGTTCTCGCTGTTGTATTGCACACCGATACCCGGCGTCAGAGTCAGCCCACCGTTGGTATAGCGATATAACCACGCCAGATCCCAGATAAAGCCGTTGCTGTTATCCAGCGTATCACCCGCAAGGGCCGTACGCAGGAAGCCATACTGGGTGTTATGCACGTATGAGAGCCCGGCCATCATCGAGCTTTTGCGCTTGTCGAGCTGGCGAAGCGCGTGGCTGTCGCTGTCACCCGGCTTGAAGTGCGTCGGATCGTAGTAGGCCATGATAGAGAGCTTATCGGCCGTATCGTTCCAGAGATAGTAGCCGCCGCCGAGCCCGCGGAACCAGACGTTATCGCCTTCATAGGTGATAACGGGAACAGGGTAAACATCACGGTCATACTGTTTGTACGGGCTGTTAATGACGCCAACACCCGCGCCAACCGTCCACTGACTTTCCGCCTGTGCGGTGTTCACTGCGGTCGCGGCAAGGATGCCTAATGCCAGAAGTTTGAGTTTGGTCACAATCCATTCTTTCCTGTAGTCAAATAATCAGCCGATGAAGTGTAACCGCCAATCCCGTACATCCCAAAATTTTTTGCCTGCTAATCAGTCTGATTAACCCGTTATTTTTAACTTATCAGATGACAGCCCGCTTTCATTTATATGACCGCTGAATGAAAAACGTGCATTTGTCTTATAACGACAGTGGGAATTTTTGGATGAGTTATTGATATGTCATTGAAAGTAGATTTTCTGGACATGCAAGTTTTGCAAATGCCATCTACGCTTTAATTTAAGAAGAGTTTTCCTGAACACCTGCGGTTCTTAGCGTCTGACCTGGCACACAGGTTGCTGCTCTGGCAGTGAGGTGCGAGAGATTCTCTTCCGGGAGCCTCCACTACTCATACGAACGGCTCTTATCCTGTGCTAAAAAACGAAAGGACGGCATGCCATGAATATATTCGATCACTATCGCCAGCGCTATGAAGCTGCCAAGGACGAAGAGTTCACACTGCAGGAGTTTCTTACCATCTGTCGGCAAGATCGCAGTGCCTATGCCAATGCGGCAGAACGGCTATTGATGGCTATTGGTGAGCCAAACATGGTTGACACCGCCCTGGAGCCTCGGCTTTCCCGTCTCTTTTCGAATCGGGTGGTCGCCCGATACCCGGCGTTTGAAGAGTTCTATGGTATGGAAGATGCCATTGAACAGATTGTCTCCTATCTGAAGCATGCCGCTCAGGGTCTGGAAGAGAAGAAACAGATCCTCTATTTACTCGGCCCGGTGGGTGGCGGTAAATCCTCGCTGGCTGAACGCCTGAAGTCGCTGATGCAGCGCGTCCCTATCTATGTACTGAGCGCCAATGGTGAACGCAGCCCGGTGAACGACCATCCGCTGTGCCTGTTCAATCCGCAGGAAGATGCGCAGATTCTGGACAAAGAGTATGGCATCCCGCGCCGCTACCTCGGCACCATTATGTCGCCGTGGGCGGCAAAACGCCTGCACGAGTTTGGTGGCGATATCACCAAATTCCGCGTGGTGAAAGTCTGGCCATCTATCCTTGAACAGATCGCCATCGCCAAAACAGAACCTGGCGATGAGAACAACCAGGATATCTCGGCGCTGGTGGGTAAAGTCGACATCCGCAAGCTGGAAAACTTCGCGCAAAACGATCCGGATGCCTACGGTTACTCAGGCGCGCTGTGCCGCGCGAACCAGGGGATTATGGAATTCGTCGAGATGTTTAAAGCACCGATTAAAGTGCTGCATCCTCTGCTGACGGCGACCCAGGAAGGCAACTACAACGGGACGGAAGGTATCTCCGCCCTGCCGTTTAACGGGATTATTCTCGCTCACTCGAACGAATCTGAATGGGTGACCTTCCGTAATAACAAAAACAATGAGGCCTTCCTTGACCGGGTGTACATCGTCAAGGTGCCTTATTGCCTGCGGATCTCCGAAGAGATCAAAATTTACGAGAAACTGCTTAACCACAGTGAGCTGGTGCATGCCCCCTGCGCGCCCGGGACGCTGGAAACGCTGTCACGCTTCTCCATCCTTTCGCGTCTGAAAGAGCCGGAAAACTCCAGCATCTATTCGAAAATGCGCGTCTATGACGGTGAAAGCCTGAAAGATACCGACCCGAAAGCGAAGTCGTATCAGGAATACCGCGACTATGCCGGGGTTGATGAGGGGATGAACGGCCTGTCCACGCGTTTCGCGTTTAAGATCCTCTCTCGCGTCTTTAACTTCGACCATGCGGAAGTGGCGGCCAACCCGGTTCATCTGTTCTACGTGCTGGAGCAGCAAATCGAACGCGAGCAGTTCCCGCAGGAGCATGCTGAACGCTACCTTGAGTTCCTCAAAGGTTACCTGATCCCGAAATACGCCGAGTTCATTGGCAAAGAGATCCAGACGGCCTACCTGGAATCCTATTCAGAATACGGGCAGAACATTTTCGACCGTTATGTCACCTATGCTGACTTCTGGATCCAGGACCAGGAGTACCGCGACCCGGATACCGGCCAGCTGTTTGACCGTGAATCCCTGAACGCGGAGCTGGAAAAAATCGAGAAGCCTGCCGGGATCAGCAACCCGAAAGACTTCCGTAACGAGATTGTGAACTTCGTCCTGCGCGCCAGAGCGCATAACAACGGGCGCAATCCGAACTGGACCAGCTACGAGAAGCTGCGCACGGTCATTGAGAAGAAGATGTTCTCCAATACCGAAGAGCTGCTGCCGGTGATCTCGTTTAACGCCAAAACCTCAACCGATGAGCAGAAAAAGCACGACGATTTTGTCGACCGTATGATGGAAAAAGGCTACACCCGCAAGCAGGTCCGCCTGCTCTGCGAATGGTATCTGCGCGTGCGTAAATCGTCTTAAAACAAGTGCCCGGTGGCGGTTAGCGCTTGCCGGGCCTACAAAATGCAAGTTGGCAAATGCAGTACGGGGGGTATATGACCTGGTTTATTGACCGGCGTCTTAACGGCAAAAACAAGAGCACGGTGAACCGCCAGCGCTTCTTGCGTCGTTATAAAGCGCAAATTAAACAGTCTATCTCCGAGGCCATCAACAAACGCTCGGTGACCGACGTCGACAGCGGCGAATCTGTCTCCATCCCCACCGATGACATCAGCGAACCGATGTTTCATCAGGGGCGAGGCGGCCTGCGCCATCGCGTACACCCAGGTAATGACCACTTCGTTCAGAACGACAGAATTGAGCGTCCTCAGGGCGGCGGCGGTGGTTCAGGAAGCGGTCAGGGACAGGCCAGCCAGGACGGTGAAGGCCAGGACGAATTTGTCTTCCAGATTTCGAAGGATGAATATCTCGACCTGTTGTTTGAAGACCTGGCGCTGCCGAACCTGAAAAAGAATCAGCATCGTCAGCTTAATGAATATAAAACCCATCGCGCGGGCTATACCGCCAACGGCGTGCCCGCCAATATCAGCGTCGTGCGTTCGTTGCAGAATTCACTGGCGCGACGCACGGCGATGACGGCAGGCAAACGTCGCGAGCTGCGCGAGCTGGAGAGCAGCCTGAAGGTCGTGGAAAACACGGAACCGGCGCAACTGCTGGAAGAGGAGCGCCTGCGTAAAGAGATTGCGGAACTGAGGGCGAAGATCGAACGGGTACCGTTTATCGACACCTTTGACCTGCGCTACAAGAACTACGAAAAACGCCCTGAGCCCTCCAGCCAGGCGGTGATGTTCTGTCTGATGGACGTTTCAGGCTCGATGGACCAGGCCACTAAGGACATGGCGAAGCGTTTTTATATTCTGCTCTACCTGTTCCTGAGCAGAACCTATAAGAACGTGGAGGTGGTCTATATCCGCCACCACACTCAGGCGAAAGAGGTGGATGAACATGAGTTCTTCTACTCGCAGGAGACCGGCGGGACCATCGTATCAAGCGCCCTGAAGCTGATGGATGAAGTGGTGAAAGAGCGTTACGACCCGTCGCAGTGGAATATTTATGCCGCGCAGGCGTCGGATGGTGATAACTGGGCCGACGACTCACCGCTGTGTCACGAGATTCTGGCGAAGAAAATTCTGCCGGTGGTGCGTTACTACAGCTATATCGAAATCACCCGTCGCGCGCACCAGACCCTGTGGCGGGAGTATGAACATCTGCAATCGATGTTCGATAATTTTGCCATGCAGCATATCCGTGACCAGGATGATATTTATCCGGTGTTCAGAGAGCTGTTCCATAAGCAATCTTCAACCAGCAACGCATAATCCAACAGCCAGCGAACCCGCTGGCTGTTTTCTTTCGACCCCGCTCATCCCGTGCTAATGTAGAACGCTGCATACTGGATTATCACCGGGAAATCGTTATGACTGACGACGTTATTGGGGCAGGAACCCACCAGCAACTGATTACCTTACTTACCGAGCAGGGCGCGCGGTTTCGCGTTATGGAGCACGAGGCGGTCGGGAAATGTGAAGCGGTAAGTGAAATTCGCGGGACCGATCTGCGCCAGGGTGCAAAAGCCCTGGTCTGCAAGGTGAAGGGAAACGGTGTAAAAAAACACGTTCTGGCGATCCTCGCAGCCGATCTGCAGGCTGATCTGAGCCAGCTTGCCAGCCATTTTGGCGGGCTGAAGGCCTCCCTCGCCAGCCCGGCCGAGGTCGATACCCTGACCGCCTGCGTTTTCGGCGCTATCCCGCCCTTTAGCTTCCATCCTGATTTGGCACTGGTTGCCGACCCGCTGCTGTTCGAGCGTTTTGACGAAATCGCGTTTAACGCCGGTCTGCTGGAGAAATCCGTGATTATGGATACCCAGGATTACCTGCGCATCGCCCGTCCTGAGCTTGTGAACTTCCATAAAGCGTAACCGCTATGGCTGGCGACCCTGTCAGCCTTTTCTTTCCAGGAACAGCACGGAGGCGACGAGAATAACGGCAATAGCGAAAAACGATGAGGAGATAATCAGCGTTTCAACAAACATGTGATCGTTCATGATGGCGACCCCTTTTGCGATATCTCCCTCCGTTTTAATCCGCGTAAATGACAAGGTTATGACAACAATAAAATCTTTTTAAAAGTGCCCTGCGTCGCGTTTGCGCGTACTGTAAGCAGGTTAATTATTTTGGCAAGGATTCCCTATGTTTGACCCTACTCTGCTCATACTTCTGGCACTCGCCGCGCTCGGCTTTGTCAGCCATAACACCACCGTCGCCATCTCGATTCTGGTGCTGATTATTGTTCGCGTGACCCCGTTAAATACCTTTTTCCCGTGGATAGAAAAGCAAGGCCTCACCATCGGGATCATCATTTTAACCATCGGGGTAATGGCGCCCATCGCCAGCGGTACGCTTCCCGCGTCAACCCTGCTGCACTCGTTTGTAAACTGGAAATCGCTGGTGGCAATCGCGGTGGGGGTTTTTGTTTCGTGGCTGGGCGGACGCGGCGTTACGCTGATGAGCAGCCAGCCCTCGCTGGTGGCGGGCCTGCTGGTGGGCACCGTTCTGGGCGTGGCGCTGTTTCGCGGCGTTCCGGTGGGGCCGCTGATTGCGGCAGGCCTTGTCTCTCTGTTTATCGGGAAGTCGTAGTCAGGCTGGCCATATAACGCGCCGGCGTCTGGCCCAATCCCTTCCTGAACATGGTGATAAACGCGGTGGTAGAGTCATATCCCAGTGACTGTGCCACCTGCTGTACCGATTTCCCACTAATCAAATGCTGTAACGCCACGATCAGCTGCAGCTGGTGACGCCAGCGGCGAAAGCTTAAGCCGGTCTCTTTCACCACCAGCCGCGCCAGGCTGCGTTCGCTCATGGCGAAGTGGCTCGCCCACTGCGCCAGCGTCTGCCAGGCGGCAGGCTCTTCCGCCATTTTCTCGCTCATCAGCCGAATTTTAGGATGGGGCGAGACGGGCAGCTGCAGATGCTCCTGACGCTGGAGCGGCAGCTCGTCAAACAGGACGTCCACCAGACGCGATGTGGCCGCAAGAGGAAGTTGTTCACGCGATTTTTCCGCCAGGGATAAAATCAGCTCCCGCACCAGAGGAGAGATTTTCAGGGTGCAGCAGCGGTCGGGCAAGCTCGCCGCCCCCGGCTCAATGAACAGAAAGCAGAGCTGCGCGCCCGGCGTGGCCCTGTTGCTGTGCGGCATTTGGCCGGGGATCCAGACGGCGTACTGGGGCGGAACCATCAGCATGGCATTTTCCACTTCGCAGGTGATCGCGCCGCCGAGGGCCAGGATCAGCTGCCCCTTACGGTGATGATGTCGGGGAATATATTGTTCTTCCGCCACCACGCGGATGCGAAACGCTACGGCCGCATCGTGCTGGCTATCGGGATCATAGCCTTCCAGTCCCAGACCAATCATCAGTTTGTCCGATTTTAGCGATAAACTGTCATTTTAGCCTGATTTCAACCGCGGAGAAAATCGGTATTGTGTGCCCTCGCTTGAACGAATGAGAACATAATGACTACTGCTATTCGCACCTCAGGAAAACACGGCGCGCTGTTGATTGCAGGCATCCTGATGATTGCCACTACGCTTCGCGTCACCTTTACCGGCGCAGCCCCGCTGCTCGACACTATTCGTCTTGATTATGGCTTAAGCACGGCGCAAACCGGTCTGCTGACCACCCTGCCCCTGCTGGCTTTCGCCCTCGTCTCGCCGCTCGCCGCAGGCGTTGCCCGACGTATCGGCATGGAGCGCAGCCTTTTTGTCGCCTTGCTGCTGATTTGCGCCGGAATTGCGGTTCGCTCGCTACCATCCGCCGCGCTGCTTTTCATCGGAACCGCGGTCATCGGCTGTGGTATTGCACTGGGGAATGTGCTGTTACCCGGATTAATTAAACGTGACTTTCCCGGCCAGGTGGCGAAACTCACCGGAGCCTATTCCCTGACGATGGGCGTGTCGGCGGCGTTCGGCTCGGCGATGATTGTTCCCCTGGCGCAGGGTAATGCGGGCTGGCATGGCGCGCTGCTGATGCTGATGGCGTTTCCGCTGGTCGCGCTGCTGCTCTGGCTGCCCCAGTGGCGTCAGAAACACGTTGCAACGGTAACGGGCGCTGGCGCGCTGCATAACCGCGCCATCTGGCGCTCGGCCCTCGCCTGGCAGGTGACCCTCTTTTTGGGAATTAACTCGCTGATTTACTACGTCATCATCGGCTGGCTGCCGGCGATATTGCTGAGCCACGGCTACAGCGAAGCGCAGGCCGGCTCGGTGCATGGTCTTTTACAGCTGGCCACGGCCGTGCCGGGGCTTGCCGTGCCGCTGGTCCTCCACCGTCTGAAAGATCAGCGGGCCATTGCAGGCGCGGTGGCGCTGCTGTGCGCGGTAAGCGCGGCGGGGCTATGGTTTATGCCTGACATGGCGGTGATGTGGACACTGGTGTTTGGCTTTGGCACAGGGGCAACGATGATCCTCGGCCTGACGTTCATCGGGCTGCGCGCCAGCTCTGCACACCAGGCTGCGGCGCTCTCCGGCATGGCGCAGTCGATTGGCTATCTGCTCGCCGCCTGCGGCCCTCCGCTGATGGGGAAAATTCACGATAGCGCGGGAGACTGGCGGATCCCGCTACTGGGCTGCGCCCTGGCCGCTGTGATAATGGCTGTTTGCGGCGTGCTTGCCGGGCGAGACCGGGAGATCGCGCCCCGTTAAACAGTATGGCAGACCATCGGGCCTGCCTTTTCTTACCCGTGCGCCGCGCGCAGAATTGTAGGCCGGGCAAGCGCAGCGCCACCCGGCAAGAAAAGCGACGACGTTATGAATCGCGCGCCGCGCGCAGCATCGCCTGCACCAGCACGACCGGGCGTCCTTCCAGCGCAGCACGCTCATGCTGGAATAAGGTGATCACGAAGAACGGGTGCGTAACCAGCTCTGCGGCGCGAATTTCCCCCTGTTCGTCCCAGCCCGTAACGTGCATATCACCGCTTTCCAGCGCCTCTGCAAACTCTGGCGACACGCCATAGTTACAGTGATACCCCTCTTCAATTTCCGGCTTGCCGTACGCCTTCGCGATCAGCGTATTTTTACGCAGCTCAATGGCATCGGTTTTCTCCACCAGCGAGCAGGCCAGCGGCGCAATCACCATGGTGCCTTCGCTATCCGTCTCAGCATGTGCCGCATCCGCCCAGCCCAACACATTGCGGGCATACTCAATCAGCGCATGCTGGAATCCACCGCAGGTGCCAAGGAACGGAATGCTGTTTTCACGGGCGTAGCGCGCGGCGATAAAAGCGGCCTCGGTATTTTTATAGGGGCTGGCGGGAACCAGCCAGATGGCATCGTAGCCCACCAGATCTTCAGGGCTTGTCAGCTCCGTGGTGGGAAGCCAGTCGTAATCGGCGGTGAGGTCAAGGACTGCGGCAGCGTCGTCAATGGCCAGCGGGATCGCCTGATGCGCAATAACATTGGGATTGTAATCGCCGACCAGCGCAATGCGCAGCGTCGTTTTAACCGGGAGGTGTTCCATGAAAGGTTCCTTATGCCAGAGTATTATCAGATAACATAAGGAACCTCAGACTACCGATCTTCTGCAATTATCACAATACCTTAAATTGGGAGGGTGGAATCATGATTCAGTGCAAACGCGTGTACGAACAGGCAGGTCCGGACGACGGCTATCGGGTGCTGGTGGACAAGCTGTGGCCGCGCGGGGTCAAGAAAACGGACCTCGCGTATGATGAATGGTGTAAAGCGCTCACGCCCTCGAATGAACTTCGCAAGGCCTTTCATAGCGAAACCATTGATTTCGCCGCCTTCAGTAAGGCCTATCGGGAAGAGCTGGCGCAGCATGCTGACGAGGGAAGGCGTCTGGCGACGCTGGCGAACAGGCAGACCGTCACCCTGCTCTTTGCTGCCAAAAACACAAAGCAAAATCACGCCCTGGTATTAGCCGACTGGCTGCGCCACCTGTGATCAGCCGATCGCCAGCTCATCAAGAATTTGCGGTGCTTCATCGGGGGTGAGCGGCATCAGATGTTCGGCGCGGACAAACGCAAAGCCGTGCTGATTGTCAAAGGCGTAAACATCACCCGTCACCAGCCAAAGCGCGCGATCCGCAGTTGCGGGGAGTTGCGTCATCACACCGTTGACCGGGTTAACGAAACGCAGGCCAGGCTGGCACAGGCCAAACAGCTCAACAGATTTACCAATATTGCGACGGCCTGACGCCGTGCGGGCACCCACGATCATCGCCATGCTGCCCGGTTTAAGCTGGAACATACTTCTCTCACGATAACGGTAGCCAGGGACTGGCTAAGAATAATCCTAAAGAGAAGTGTATCGCAGGCAATATACGTCTGTCACCTGGTGGGTTGAGGATGGTCGCGACGGTAGAGCGTCCATTCATCAATCACTTCGCCCCCCGGTAGTTTGCACTCCGTGCGTACGCCCTGCGGGCTTTGAACCGGGATCTGTTCCCCGCCTTTCTCCAGACAGTATACGGAGGCCGGGTTCGCCATACCGATAGCGTGCGGCGGTTTTGGGGCATCGGGTGGGGTCGTTTTAGCGGTGCAGGCGGCCAGGGGAAGCGCCAGCGCCAGAAGCAGAAATCTCATCTCATTGATCCTTGTGACATCATTACAGTCTAAGGGTAACGGCTCATCGCCGCTTTCTCCATGATTTCTCCATTTTAACTGCACTTTTCAACACTATAGTGAGGCGTGTTCTCGATATGACCAGAGAACATCATTCCGTAATCAAGATGTCTTTGCCCCGGTCTCAACAACGGGGCCTTTTTTCTATCCTGCTGCCCTCTCCCTGCATATATTAAATTTTCTATATTCATGTTTTACTATGCCTGAAGTCTAAAAACTCAGCATAACATGCAGATGCAGACGTCTTCTGCCTGGGAGTCATTCTACGTCATGTCGGATATTATCCTTGCCCGTGTTTCAGAAACCCTCGCCACTGAGCAATCCCTTGAAAGTCTCGTTCGTCAGCTGCTGGAGATGCTGGAGATCGTGACGGATATGGAGTCGACTTACCTCACCAAGGTAGATATCGAAGCCCGACTGCAGCATATCCTCTACGCCCGCAACAGCAAGCAGATGACAATCCCGGAGGGACTGAGCGTCCCGTGGGATGAAACCCTGTGCAAGCGCGCGCTGGACAGCGACACCGTATTCAGCAACGACGTTCCCGAACGCTGGCCGGAGTGCGAGGCGGCGAAAGCGCTCGGCATTACGACCTACATGAGTATTCCTGTCCATCTTGCGGATGGTTCGCTCTACGGAACGCTCTGTGCCACCAGCACGGCCAGAAAGCCGCTGAGCGAGCGCGGTGAACAGGTGCTGAAGTTATTCGCCGGGCTGATTGCCCAGTCCATTCAGAAAGAGTCGCTGGTGACCCAGCTTCGCGAAGCCAACGCGGCCCTCATCGCGCACTCCTACACGGATGCCCTTACCGGTTTACCCAACCGTCGCGCCATTTTTGAAGATTTGACTACCCTGTTTTCTCTGGCGCGCCACCTTAAGCGTAACACCGTCATCGCGTTCATCGATCTGGATGATTTCAAGCTGATTAACGATCGCTTCGGCCACGAGGCGGGCGACCAGTTCCTGATTGAAGTGGGCAAGCGTTTGACGGAAGAAAAACGGCAGGACGATATCATTGGCCGGTTGGGCGGCGATGAGTTTCTGGTGGCGTCATTGAGCACATCCCACAGCGAAAGAGATAACGCGCAGGTCACCCTGCTCAAAACGCGTCTCAGCGCCTGTATTGCCGGTGAATACTGGCTGGGTAGCGTCAACCTCATCTACCCCGGAGCCAGCCTCGGCGTTATCGAAGTGGATCCTCAGATAACCGATCCGGACAGCGCATTACGCGACGCGGATATCGCGATGTATCAGGATAAGAAGGGAAAAAGCAAAACACGCTTTCTCACTATGGATTAACCCCGTACACTCTACGGCGTTATAGAAACCGAAACAGGTGATGGTATGAGAATAGGGATCCTCTTCCCGGTCGTTATTTTTATAACGGCGGTGATTTTTTTAGCGTGGTTCTTTGTCGGTGGTTACGCGGCACCGGGGGCATAAATGAGAAAAACGACCCTCATTATGCTGATCGTAGCCATCGCGGCGTTTGCCGGCACGCAGCTTGGCTGGTGGTAAACCCGCCACGTAAAAAAGGCCGCCATCCGGCAGCCTTTTTTAACGCGTTAAGGATCAGCTTTTGATTTTTCTGTAGATAAACAGCACAACCAGCGCACCGATCACCGCGACGGCGAAGCTGCCGAAGTTAAAGCCATCGACTTTACCAAAACCGAACAGCGTACTGATCCAGCCGCCCACTACCGCGCCGATAATACCCAGTATTACGGTGACGATAAACCCACCGCCATCTTTGCCCGGCATGATCCACTTCGCCAGAATACCCGCAATAAGCCCAAAGATAATCCAGGATAAAATTCCCATAACTTTCCTCTCTGTATGGTTTTTGTCATTAAATCAACGACACAAAAAAGAATAGCACAGGATTTCAGAAAGGAAATTTGTGATAGGCATCACAATGCGAGAGTGCACAATTATTCATCAACAAAAAGAGCGTGCCACATAAACTGTGGGGTTGCATCTTTTGTTGAGAAAGATTATCTTTCTCAACACTGAATAGTTGAGCGAAACACTCAGGTATTCAGTACGACATTGCTCACATTGCTTCCAGTATTTCTTGCCCACTTTTAAGTGGGCTTTTTTTTCTGTTCATACCCCAACAAACGCGTACCGGTTACGTCCTGCGCGTTTTGCCTGGTAGAGCGCCTGGTCAGCGGCAATAATGATATTCTGCTGGCTGCCCGCAATGTCGACGGCACGCGCGGTAGAAATTCCGACGCTTACCGTTACCCGCCCGAAGGGGCTAAAAGCATGCGAGATTTGCAGAGAAAACACGTTGCGTATAATCGTCTGCGCCAGTCGAAGCGACTCCTGGATATCCGTATCCGGCAATATCAGCGCAAACTCCTCCCCGCCGTATCGCGCCACAATCTGATCATCACGGGTAAGGCTCTCCCTGAGACTGTTACCCAGCAGCGCCAGACACCGGTCCCCTTCCGGATGTCCGTAGTTATCGTTGTATTTCTTGAAGAAGTCCACGTCCACAATCATTATCGAAATCGGTGCATCATGCCCGGCACAAAGCGCGATTTCCGAGAGGATTTTTTCATCAAAAATGCGACGGTTATAAAGCCCGGTTAGCGCATCCTCAGAAGCGATAATCTTCAGCGCCTTGTTATCTCTGGTTTTTCTGGATAAGTCGGAATACAGGAAGTATGACGCGACGATGAGTATCGCCGTGAAAACGAAAATGAGCACCGCCAGCTGAATGGCCTGCTTGCGCCACGGTGAGAGGGCTTCATCAATGCTGACGGCCACGGTGGTGACCAGTCCGTAGCGTCCGTTTTTCTCATAGGCATAAATGCGTTCGATTTTATCAAACCGCGAAATGGAACTGGCTATCCCGGTATTTTGTACCTTGAGGTATTTCCTGAAGAGCGGTGAATCAGAAACAATCGTGCCGATATAGGTATTTTTAAAAGGATAACGGACCAGCAGCACGCCTGACTCTGTTGTTAAGCCAATGACGCCCGCGTGACCAATATTAATCTGCCCGTAGAGCGCGAGAAAATTCTCGATACCCAGCGTCACCACCACCACACCGTTAAATGCCCCGGTGTGGGTTTCAAGGCGCCGACTAATGGTGATGACCCATTTACCATTGGTTCTGCTGACTACGGGCTCGCCAATAAAAATCTGCTGATTTTTATTTTCCTTGTGATAGATAAAAAATGACCTGTCCGACCCTTTGCGCGGGCCCGTAAACGTTTCGTGCAATGCGGTAAAGATATCGCCCCTGGCATCGTAAACAACCACATTATTAATCTGGGTAAGGAGATTATCCTGATTATTTATCATTCGTTGAATATGGCTCGCCTGCTGTGGGGTCATGCCATAAATTTCGATTATGTCGGAAACGGTAGTAATTAACATTTCACTCTGGCGCATGATCCCCTCGGTATAGACATCAAGGGTATGGCTCAGGTTAGCGACGCTGGTATTAATTTGCTGGATTGACTGCTGTCTGGACGTGGCAATTTGGACGGCAAGCGACAGCGAGATAATCAATGAGACAATGATGACGGTAATGGTTGTTGTGTAAAAAGTATTTTTCACATGCACGAGCTTTTCCACCTTATCACGCCTGACATCCCTGGCTGACAACTCTAGTCACTGTAACAAAGCTCATGATAAGAGGAAAATGAATTGCACTTAAGCATACAACAGAAGCTCGTCTTAATTTCGTTTTACAAACTTACCGTCTCCCGGGGCTTAGATAAAATGACTTTAATAAAATCGATATACGAGACGGGCTTACCAAAATAATAACCCTGCAGCAGGGTAATCTCATTACGATTGAGATAATCCAGCTGCGCTTTCGTTTCTACGCCTTCAGCCACAATGCGCAATGAGAGTTTTTTTGCCAGGTCAATGACGCAGTCCAGCAGGATCGTTGAGTCCTTTTCATCTGAAACCCGGTTCACAAAGCTTTTATCAATTTTAATATAATCAATGGCAAGCGCATTAAGGCATGACAGCCCGGAATAGCCTGTACCAAAATCATCCAGTGCAATGACAAAACCGGCGTTATGCAGCATGTTAAGGTTTTCCACCAGATGAGGATTATCGATCAACGGTTCACGCTCGGTCACCTCGAGAACCAGTTTGACTTCTTTACCCTGAAACCCCTTTCCGAAGACGCGACAGTCACCGATGAAGGAAGGCGCATTGATGTGTCTGGCGCTGATGTTCACCCCGATATGAAACCCGTCCGGTAGCTTAGGCAAAAGCGGCTTAAGCTGTGTAACGACTTTCGCCATCAACCCTTTGGTTAGCGGAATAATCAAACCGCTGCGTTCGGCAATCGGAATAAAGACATCCGGTGGGATAAAGCCTGATTTTGGATGCTTCCATCTTGCCAGGACTTCAACGCCATACAGCCCGCCGGTATCGCCGTTCACGATCGGCTGGTAATACGGCACGATCTCCCCCTGCAAAATGGCCTTACGTAAATCGTCCTCAAATGAGGTGCTTTTCCCCTTGTAACGGCGGATCAAAATGCCCACCGCCACCGATAGCGCAAGAATAAGCAGTATCAGGCTCCATCCCTGTTGCAGTAGCCGCGTCAGGCTAAAAAAGGCAGGGGGTTGCCAGGCCAGGCTAAAGGGGAATTGCGTTGACGCCGTAATCGCCCCCGCCCAGGAGGCGGCTTTCCAGCCGGTAACATCCCCCTTGCGTCCAAGCATGCTTTCGCCGACAACCAGCCCCAGATCTACGCTGTTTGATGCGCTTGCGATGACGTCCCGCAAGTGTGCATCACTCACGCTGACGATGACGCGCCCTGCCGCGACAGGCGTCTGGAAAATAAGCACCGGAATGCCGTTCACCAGCCGATTGCCGGGTAACAGCATCAGTTTTTCGACAGGTAGCGTCTCCGGATGAATAATCAACACGCCATTCCCGGGAAGGGAAGTACAGATGATTTTACCCTGCTGCTGGATCATGATGGCGCGCAGATGCGGTTTTAGCGCGGCCTCTGTCCCCAGCGCCAGCTGTCCGCTACTGGTACACCCTTCGGCCGCAACATGCTTCGCCGTGTTGGCCGCACTGACGGCTTCAGCCAGAATATTTTCTATTTTTTGGGTGCTTGCCGTGGCGGTATGACTAATATTAAGCTTCGCCATCTGCCATAGCTGCCAGTTAATAATCAGAATGCCGCTCAGAAAAAGAAACAAGGCACTGAGAATAGGGATCATCACGTTGCGCACGATGTTTTCCTTAATAGAAAAAGCAAGCATGGATGTTCTGGGAGTAGAGCCTGTGCTAACCCGGTATTGCTTATAACAATGAAAATAGCTTAGCTGAGAATTGTCTTAAAAAACTGATGCTTTCGTATGAGTTCACCTGCCCGAATTTACTCACCTGACGTGACTATCAGGGTTGTGCCTTGCCCTGGCTGTGTTAAGATTTGTGAAATCAGGGAGCGGACAGGATAACCGGGAAATGAAAAAGCTCATTGCCGTTGCGATCGTTTCAACGCTTCTGGTCATTCTGTCTCTTTATGCGGTCAATGCTGTTATCGTGGGGCAGCAGAAGAGCAAACAGCGTGAGATATCCCATACCCTATTACATTATTCAGAAGACCTGTCCCAAAGCGTGGCGATGGCCCTTAAAAGCATCAGTACGCAGGGATGTGATAAAACCAGCCTTGATAGCTACAGGCAAATAACGCTGAATAACTATTATTTCGACGATATCGGTTTTATCGAGAAGGGAAAAATAGTCTGTACTGCCTTTTGGGGTAAACTTGCAGCGCCCGTTGCGCTTCCTGCAGAGCTGCATAAAACGCCGAGAGGCTTTCTCCTGGCGCAGTTTTCCAGAAAAGATTTTTTCACGGGCAATGCGGCAATTTATAATAATCTTATTATCTTCACCACCCGCTATGCTTACGATAAATTCACCCCGGTTACGGCAAGCTATTCTCTGAGTACCACGACCAAAGACTTCGGCAGAGTCTTTTTTTCAACCGTCCCTGAGTTAACGCAGCAGAGCTGGCTGCATTCGAAGCTGTTTACCCTGACCCTGACGCAGTGCAGCGCCCTCTGGGACCTGTGCGTCATCGTGAAGCATCACGACGCTGGGCTGGCCTCGTTACCCCCGTTTATCTTTTCGTTTCTCGCCGTCATTCTCTATTTTATCTGGGTCGCGATAACGTTATTTATCTTCCGCATCTATGAAGACCGTTTTTCTCTGGAACGCACGCTGATCAAAGCCGTCATCACCAATACCATCAGCGTTAACTACCAGCCCATTATCCGCATTCACGATCAAAAAATCGTGGGCGTCGAAGTTCTGTCGAGATGGCGCGATCAAAAGCACGGGGACGTCTCTCCGGAGCTGTTTATCCCATTAATTAAGAAGATTGGTCTTTATAAAAAATATTATAATAATATTATCGAGAAATCCCTTTCTGAGATTGCCCCACTGGCGATTAAACACCAGCTGATCGTCTCCATTAACGTTGGGCGGACGGAAATTGAAGACGGGCAGTTCATTAGCACTTTGCGGCGTGAGTGTTTAGCCAATCACCTTCCCCTTTCCCTGATGAAGGTCGAACTTTCCGAGAAAGCCGTTTCCACGGCAGATATCCTCGAGGGGTTTTGTCAGGAGCTCAAATCACTCGGTGTTAAAATATCAATAGATGATTTTGGCGTGCAAAATTCAAACCTCGCTCGCCTGTCGCTGCTTGAATATGATGAGATCAAAATCGATAAGTCGCTGGTGGACGGCATTAGCGAGCATTATAAGCAAAACATCTTTGCTATCTTCAGCGATGCCCTCGCGAGATTGAATAAGACCCTTGTTTTCGAGGGCGTGGAAAATGAAATTCAATATCGCTTTATTGCGAGCAGATATCCCGATGCGCTGATTCAGGGATGGTATTTTTCTAAAGCACTCACCCGCAGCGAACTGGCGAAGCGACTCACCGGGGTTGCACCGTAACCAGAAGCCTTGCATATCCATTTTTTTCCAGCCGGGCATTTCCATTTTTTACGCAAAAACATATAGTCGTCACAATCAGACGGTAAATTACCCTGAAGCACACTCATATTTTGGTTAAAAACGTGAAATTATCCTTACTATTCCCAGTGGTACTCTTTTGTCTGACCGTTATTTTAGCGCTGTTTATCGACGCCCCCGCTTCACATATTCTGCGGAAAAAATGCATGTGGTCCGATAGCGTGATGCTGAGCTGTATCGCAAAGCATCAGCATAACGGTTTTTGAAGCAGACTATTCATTTCCCCACTGATTGAGGAAATTCGCAATATCATCAATGCGACCCGCAAGGATCCCGGCCTCAGCGGCCATCTCCTGCTGAGCCTCCTCGCTGATCTCCTCATTATTCGATAAACGGGTGAGCAGCAGCTGGAAATAATGCGCCAGCGCGTCGCGCTCTGACTCCGCGACCGGGTCTGCGGCTTCCGTCGCATACTCATCGGCAATGTCATAATATTTCAGTGGGATATCGTTGTTCATAACTGTCTCGTCGCTAACCAGCAAAGGTAAAGCCATCAGTATATCGGACGCCTTACCTCAACCAAAGCATTGCTTCAGATGAGTAACGCAAGCAGCGCTGCGAGCGCGGGCGCGGCCTGTACATACAAAATTTTTCGGCTGGCGGTGGCTGCGCCAAAGAGCCCGGCAATTAACACGCAGGTCAGGAAGAAGATGGCCACCTGAATACCCTTTTCGCCGAGCCAGAGGCTCCAGAGCAGACCTGCGGCCAGAAAACCGTTATACAGCCCCTGATTTGCGGCCAGCACGCGGGTGTCGCGCGCAAAGTCGGGACGCAGATTAAAGGCCTTGTGCCCTGTTTTGGTATTCCACAGGAACATTTCCAGCACAAGAATGTAGAGATGGATGAGTGCAACGACAGCGATAAGGACAGTGGCTAACATCGTGTTGTCTCCCGCAGGCAGAGGCAAAAAAAACGGGAACCCTCAGGCCCCCGCTCTTGTTTAACCCAGATTCTGGATTACATGTTCGCGATAATCGCGTCGCCAAACTCTGAACATTTCAGCAGCTTAGCGCCTTCCATCAGACGTTCGAAATCGTAAGTTACGGTTTTCGCGTTGATCGCGCCTTCCATACCTTTAACGATCAGGTCTGCGGCTTCGAACCACTCCATATGGCGCAGCATCATCTCTGCGGACAGGATGATAGAGCCTGGGTTCACTTTGTCCTGACCGGCGTATTTTGGTGCAGTGCCGTGGGTCGCTTCGAACAGGGCGCACTCGTCACCGATGTTCGCGCCTGGGGCGATACCGATACCGCCAACCTGCGCTGCCAGGGCATCAGAGATGTAGTCACCGTTCAGGTTCATACAGGCAATCACGTCGTATTCTGCAGGACGCAGCAGGATCTGCTGCAGGAACGCATCGGCGATCACATCTTTAATGATGATCTCTTTGCCGGTATTCGGGTTCTTGATCTTCTGCCATGGGCCGCCGTCGATCAGCTCGCCGCCGAACTCTTCGGTCGCCAACTGGTAGCCCCAGTCTTTGAACGCGCCTTCGGTGAACTTCATGATGTTGCCTTTGTGAACCAGGGTCACAGAGTCACGGTCGTTGGTGATTGCATATTCGATGGCCGCACGCACCAGACGTTTAGTACCGTCTTCAGAGCACGGCTTGATGCCGATACCGCAATGTTCAGGGAAGCGAATTTTCTTCACGCCCATCTCTTCGCGCAGGAATTTAATCACTTTTTCTGCGTCAGCAGAGTCCGCTTTCCATTCGATACCCGCGTAGATGTCTTCTGAGTTTTCGCGGAAGATAACCATATCGGTCAGTTCAGGGTGCTTAACCGGGCTAGGGGTGCCCTGATAGTAACGAACCGGACGCAGACACACGTACAGGTCCAGCTCCTGACGCAGTGCCACGTTCAGGGAACGGATACCGCCGCCAACTGGCGTCGTCAGTGGGCCTTTAATAGCAACGCGGTAGTCGCGGATCAGGTCCAGCGTTTCTGCTGGCAGCCAGACGTCCTGGCCATAAACTTGAGTAGATTTCTCACCGGTGTAAATTTCCATCCAGGAAATTTTACGCTCGCCTTTGTAGGCTTTCTCAACAGCGGCATCAACCACTTTCAGCATCGCCGGGGTAACGTCTACACCGATACCGTCACCTTCGATGAACGGGATAATCGGATTGTGAGGAACGTTAATCTTGCCGTTTTGCAGGGTGATCTTTTTACCTTCCGCCGGAACAACTACTTTGCTTTCCATTAACCTCTCCTTCGAGCGCTTCTGGTTGTTACTGATCTTATGTTAATAAATTGTAATGAGCCCTTCGATAGTACCTGATTGTCCTGCGCCATGAAAGGTCTTCGTTATTAGGCTATAATGCGGCAATTGATAACGCCTGAAAATACCATGAAGAAAACTTCTTTTACAAAACACCGGGTTGAGCGATTCAGCTCGCGACAAGCCGCCAGAAGACCGCAGGAAACCCAGCCGAAGCGGGTCATTTTGTTCAATAAACCCTACGATGTTTTGCCGCAGTTTACCGATGAAGCCGGGCGCAGCACCCTGAAGGACTACATCCCCGTTCAGGGCGTCTACGCAGCCGGGCGTCTGGACCGCGACAGCGAAGGCCTTCTGGTCTTAACCAACGACGGCGCATTACAGGCGAAGCTCACGCAGCCCGGAAAACGCACCGGTAAAATTTACTTCGTACAGGTGGAAGGCGAGCCGGATGACGCGACGCTGGCAGCGCTACGCAGCGGCGTGACGTTGAACGACGGTCCAACCCTGCCCGCAGGTATTGAACGCGTGAATGAACCGGAGTGGCTGTGGCCGCGCAATCCGCCGATTCGCGAACGCAAATCCATTCCGACAAGCTGGCTCAAAATTACCCTTTATGAAGGCCGCAACCGCCAGGTTCGCCGCATGACCGCGCACGTCGGCTTCCCTACCCTGCGTCTGATTCGCTACGCTATGGGTAGCTACACCCTGGAAACGCTGGCAAACGGCGAATGGCGCGACGTTGCCCCTTAAGGAGTCACTATGTTTAAACCTCATGTCACGGTTGCCTGCGTGGTCCACGCCCGGGGTAAATTCCTTGTTGTCGAAGAGAGCATTAACGGCAAAGCGCTGTGGAACCAGCCTGCCGGACACCTTGAAGCCAACGAGACCCTGCTGCAGGCAGCGAAACGCGAGCTGTGGGAAGAGACCGGCATTCACGCTGAGCCCCAGCACTTCATCCGTATGCACCAGTGGATCGCGCCGGATCACACCCCGTTTCTGCGCTTTTTATTTGCCGTTGAGCTTAGCGAAACGTGCGCCACAGAGCCGCAGGATGACGATATCGACCGCTGTCTGTGGGTCACCGCCGACGAGATCCTGAACGCGCCAAACCTGCGCTCGCCGCTGGTTGCGGAAAGCATTCGCTGCTGGCAGTCTGCTGGCCGCTTGCCGCTGGATGTTATCGGCGCATTTAACTGGCCGTTTACAGAGGGTGTCAATGGTGGGGGGGCGTGATAGAATACGCCGCCTTGAAGTTCAATGTCGTGAGTATTCCATGTCAGATAACAGCCAGAAAAAAGTAATCGTCGGCATGTCCGGCGGTGTCGATTCCTCCGTTTCCGCCTACCTGTTGCAGCAACAGGGCTATAAGGTGGAGGGCCTGTTCATGAAGAACTGGGAGGAAGATGACGGCGAGGAATACTGCACCGCCGCTGCGGATCTCGCCGACGCGCAGGCCGTATGCGATAAGCTCGGCATTGAACTGCACACCGTTAACTTTGCCGCAGAATACTGGGACAACGTTTTTGAACTGTTCCTGGAAGAGTACAAAGCCGGCCGCACGCCAAACCCGGATATTCTGTGCAACAAAGAGATCAAATTTAAAGCCTTCCTGGAATTCGCCGCGGAAGATCTGGGCGCAGACTACATTGCGACCGGTCACTACGTGCGTCGTGCAGACGTGAATGGCAAAAGCCAGCTGCTGCGCGGTCTGGACGGCAACAAAGATCAGAGCTATTTCCTCTATACGCTGAGCCACGAGCAAATCGCCCAGAGCCTGTTCCCGGTCGGCGAGCTGGAAAAGCCGCAGGTGCGTAAAATCGCCGAAGAGCTGGACCTGATCACCGCGAAGAAAAAAGATTCCACCGGCATCTGCTTCATCGGCGAGCGCAAATTCCGCGATTTCCTGGGTCGTTACCTGCCTGCACAGCCGGGTAAAATTGTCACCGTCGACGGTGAAGAGATTGGCCAGCATCAGGGGCTGATGTACCACACCTTAGGCCAACGTAAAGGGCTGGGTATCGGCGGGACCAAAGAAGGTAGTGAAGATCCATGGTACGTCGTCGACAAAGACGTCGAAAACAATATTCTGGTTGTTGCCCAGGGTCACGATCATCCGCGTCTGATGTCCGTTGGCCTTATCGCGCAGCAGCTGCACTGGGTCGATCGTGAGCCGCTGAAAGGCACGCTGCGCTGCACGGTGAAAACCCGCTACCGTCAGACCGATATTCCTTGCACCATTACCGCGCTTGATGACGATCGCATTGACGTGCGTTTCGACGAGCCGGTCGCCGCCGTCACTCCGGGTCAGTCCGCTGTCTTCTACAGCGGTGAGATCTGCCTGGGCGGCGGGATCATTGAACAGCGCCTGCCGCTGCCTGCTGTTTAATACGATTGCACACATAAAGGAGACCGTGTGGCGAAGAACTACTATGACATCACCCTGGCGCTGGCGGGAATTTGCCAGTCAGCCCGTCTGGTGCAACAGCTTGCGCATCAGGGTCATTGCGACGCTGATGCCCTGCACGTTTCACTGAACAGCGTTATCGATCTCAACCCCGGCTCGACCCTGGGCGTGTTCGGTGGCAGTGAAACCAATCTTCGCCTCGGTCTTGAAACCCTGCTTGGCGTGCTTAACGCCAGCAGCCGTCAGGGATTAAACGCAGAGCTGACCCGCTACACGTTGAGCCTGATGGTGCTGGAACGTAAGCTGAGCGCAGCAAAAGGCGCGCTAAATACTCTGGGCGATCGTATTGCCGGGTTACAGCGTCAGCTCGACCATTTTGACCTGCAGTCCGAAACGCTGCTCAGCGCCATGGCCGGCATTTATGTCGACGTCATCAGCCCGCTGGGCCCGCGTATTCAGGTCACCGGATCCCCTGCCGTGCTGCAAAGTCCGCAGGTACAGGCAAAAGTGCGCGCGTCCCTGCTGGCAGGGATCCGCGCCGCCGTGCTGTGGCACCAGGTTGGCGGTGGCCGCCTGCAGTTAATGTTTTCTCGTAATCGCCTGACCACTCAGGCAAAACAAATTCTTGCTCATTGTTAACCTCCCGGAGTTGCGAATTATGGAATTATCCTCACTGACCGCCGTATCCCCTGTAGATGGACGCTACGGCGATAAAGTCAGCGCGCTGCGCGGGATCTTCAGCGAATATGGTTTGCTGAAGTTCCGTGTTCAGGTTGAAGTACGCTGGCTGCAAAAGCTGGCCGCCCAGGCAGCAATCAAGGAAGTTCCTGCTTTTGACGAAAAGGCAAACGATTACCTTGATAAAATCGTTGCTGAGTTTAGCGAACAAGACGCCGCGCGCATTAAGACCATTGAACGCACCACCAACCACGACGTGAAAGCGGTTGAGTATTTCCTGAAAGAGAAAGTGGAAAGCGTCCCTACGCTGCATGCCGTGTCTGAGTTCATTCACTTCGCCTGTACCTCTGAAGATATTAACAACCTGTCACATGCGCTGATGCTCTCCACCGCGCGCAAAGAGGTCGTGCTGCCTTACTGGCGTAAAATCATCGACGCGGTAAAAGCGCTGTCCGTGGAATACCGCGACCTTCCGCTGCTCTCCCGTACCCACGGCCAGCCAGCCACCCCATCCACGATGGGTAAAGAGATGGCGAACGTCGCGTACCGTATGGAGCGCCAGTACCGTCAGCTGGAGCAGGTTGAGATCCTCGGCAAAATCAACGGCGCGGTCGGTAACTATAACGCCCACATCGCCGCTTATCCGGAAGTGGACTGGCACCAGTTCAGCGAAGAGTTCGTGACCTCTCTGGGCATTCAGTGGAACCCGTACACCACCCAGATTGAGCCGCACGACTATATCGCCGAGCTGTTTGACTGCATCGCGCGCTTCAACACCATCCTGATCGACTTCGATCGTGACGTGTGGGGCTACATCGCCCTGAACCACTTCAAGCAGAAAACCATCGCCGGTGAAATCGGCTCTTCCACCATGCCGCACAAAGTAAACCCAATCGACTTCGAAAACTCCGAAGGCAACCTGGGCCTGGCGAACGCCGTGCTGCAGCATATGGCGAGCAAACTGCCGGTATCCCGCTGGCAGCGCGACCTGACCGACTCCACCGTACTGCGTAACCTGGGCGTGGGCATTGGCTACGCGCTGATCGCGTATCAGTCCACCCTGAAAGGCGTGAGCAAACTGGAAGTGAACCGTGACCGTCTGCTGGACGAGCTGGATCACAACTGGGAAGTGCTGGCGGAGCCAATCCAGACCGTGATGCGCCGTTACGGCATCGAAAAACCGTACGAGAAGCTGAAAGAGCTGACCCGCGGCAAACGCGTCGACGCCGAAGGCATGAAGCAGTTTATCGACGGTCTGGCGCTGCCGGAAGAAGAGAAAACGCGCCTGAAGGCGATGACCCCGGCGAACTACATTGGCCGCGCCATCACCATGGTCGACGAGCTGAAGTAACGCCCCTCTCCCCCTTTTCGCCCGAAAAGGGGGATGCTTTTCCCCGGTTTACTCAATGTTTATCCCCACAACAACATAATCAGCGTTAAACTATTCATACCAATTATTTAGGGAGAAGAGATGATGCGCGTACTGGTTGTTGAGGATAACGCATTGCTACGTCATCACCTGAAGGTTCAGCTTCAGGAGATGGGACATCAGGTGGACGATGCTGAAGATGCAAAAGAAGCCGATTATTATCTCAATGAACACCTGCCGGATATCGCCATTGTCGATTTAGGGTTGCCTGACGAAGACGGTCTGTCGTTAATTCGCCGCTGGCGCAGCCACGATGTCTCTCTCCCGGTTCTGGTTCTCACCGCCCGTGAAGGCTGGCAGGATAAGGTTGAAGTGCTCAGCGCGGGTGCGGATGATTACGTCACCAAACCGTTTCATATTGAAGAGGTGGCGGCGCGCATGCAGGCGCTGTTACGCCGCAACAGCGGGCTGGCTTCACAGGTTATTTCCATCCCGCCTTTCCAGGTCGATCTCTCCCGCCGGGAATTAGCGATCAATGATGAAGTGATCAAGCTCACCGCCTTCGAATACACCATCATGGAAACGCTGATCCGTAACAATGGCAAAGTGGTGAGCAAAGATTCCCTCATGCTCCAGCTCTATCCTGATGCTGAACTGCGCGAGAGCCATACCATTGACGTGCTGATGGGACGTTTGCGTAAGAAAATCCAGGCGCAGTATCCACAGGATGTGATTACCACCGTCCGCGGTCAGGGCTACCTGTTCGAATTACGCTAAATGAGACGGATTTTACGCCACATTCTGCCCCTCTCGCTGCGGGTTCGTTTCTTACTGGCAACTGCCGCGGTCGTGCTGGTGCTGTCGCTCTCCTACGGCATGGTCGCCCTGGTGGGCTACAGCGTCAGCTTTGATAAAACCACCTTTCGCCTGCTGCGTGGCGAAAGCAATCTGTTTTATACCCTGGCGAAGTGGGAAAACAACCGAATCACCGTCGAAATGCCGGAAAACCTCAACCAGCAGAGCCCGACGCTGGCCCTGATTTATGACGAAAAGGGAAAGTTACTGTGGGCGCAACGTGACATCCCCTGGCTGGTCAAAAGCATTCGTCCCGACTGGCTCAAAACCAACGGATTTCATGAAATTGAGGCCGATCTCAACACCACCAGCTCGCTACTCCGTGAAGATCGCTCCCTGCAGCAAAAGCTGAACGAGATCCGCGCTGATGATGCCGAAACGGAGATGACGCACTCCGTTGCAATTAACCTCTATCCGGCGACGCTGAATATGCCGCAGCTGACCATCGTGGTGATCGACACCATCCCGGTCGAGCTGAAGCGTTCGTATATGGTCTGGAGCTGGTTCATCTACGTTCTGGCTGCGAATCTCCTGCTGGTGATCCCGCTGCTGTGGGTGGCGGCGTGGTGGAGCTTGCGCCCTATTGAATCACTGGCGAAAGAAGTTCGTGAACTGGAAGAACATCATCGCGAAAAGCTGAACCCGGAAACGACCCGTGAACTCACCAGCCTGGTGCGTAACCTCAACCGCCTGCTGAAAAGTGAACGCGAACGCTACGATAAATACCGTACCACCCTTACGGACCTGACCCACAGCCTGAAAACTCCGCTGGCCGTCATGCAAAGTACCCTGCGTTCAATGCGCAGTTCGAAGCTGAGCGTCGATGATGCCGAGCCGGTGATGCTGGAGCAGATCAGCCGTATTTCACAGCAAATTGGCTATTACCTACACCGCGCCAGCATGCGTTCCGGCAGCGCCCTGCTGAGCCGTGAACTGCACCCGGTAGCCCCGCTTCTGGATAACCTCACGTCCGCCCTCAACAAGGTGTATCAACGTAAAGGGGTGAACATCAGCCTCGATATCTCGCCAGAGATAAGCTTTGTGGGTGAAAAAAATGACTTCATGGAAGTGATGGGCAACCTGCTGGATAACGCCTGCAAATACTGCCTGGAGTTCGTGGAAGTGTCTGCGCGTCAGACGGAAAATGAGCTGCATATTATCGTTGAGGATGATGGCCCGGGGATCCCGCGCAATAAGCGTGATGTGGTGTTCGATCGCGGTCAGCGCGCCGATACGCTACGTCCTGGCCAGGGCGTAGGATTAGCCGTCGCGCGCGAGATTGTCGATCAGTACGACGGAAAAATTGAAACCAGCGAAAGCCTGCTGGGCGGCGCCAGAATGGAGGTCATTTTTGGTCGCCAGCAGCCCACATCGAACGATAGTTAACCCGTTATGTGAAAAATGCGAGGATCTCGCAGCCGGGGGGCTGAGCTTCCGTTATAATCCGAGTCAGTAAGAGCCTGCGGAATAAAAAAATTATGGATTATCACTTAACACTTAACTGGCCCGAGTTTATTGAACGTTACTGGCAAAAACGCCCGGTGGTTCTGAAGCGCGGGTTCAGCAATTTTGTCGACCCCATCTCGCCTGACGAACTGGCCGGTCTTGCCATGGAAAACGAAGTCGACAGCCGTCTGGTCAGCCACCAGGACGGGAAATGGCAGGTCAGCCACGGTCCTTTCGAAAGCTACGATCACCTCGGTGAAAACAACTGGTCGCTGCTGGTGCAGGCGGTTAACCACTGGCACGAGCCAACTTCCGCCTTAATGCGTCCGTTCCGCGCCCTGCCCGACTGGCGCATGGACGATCTGATGATCTCCTTCTCCGTACCTGGCGGCGGCGTGGGTCCGCATCTGGACCAGTACGACGTGTTTATCATTCAGGGTACGGGCCGCCGCCGCTGGCGCGTGGGCGAAAAAGTACCAATGAAGCAGCACTGCCCGCATCCGGACCTGCTTCAGGTTGACCCGTTTGAAGGGATTATCGACGAAGAGCTGGAGCCGGGTGACATTCTCTACATTCCACCGGGATTCCCTCACGAAGGCTACTCTCTGGAAAACTCACTCAACTACTCCGTAGGGTTCCGCGCGCCGAGCGGCCGCGAGATGATCAGCGGATTTGCCGACTATGTTCTGCAGCGCGAACTGGGCAGCTATCGCTACAGCGATCCTGATGTGCCTGCACGCGAGCATCCGGCGGATATTCTGCCAGAAGAACTCGATAAGCTGCGCGGCATGATGCTGGATCTGATTAACGAGCCGGAGCACTTCAAACAGTGGTTTGGTGAGTTTATCAGCCAGTCTCGTCATGAGCTGGACGTTGCGCCGCCGGAGCCGCCTTATCAGGCTGACGAGATTTACGATGCGCTACAGCAGGGCGATAAGCTGGCGCGTCTGGGCGGATTGCGCGTGCTGCGCATTGGCGAAGAAGTGTTCGTCAACGGCGAGAAGCTGGACTCTCCGCACCGTCCGGCGCTCGAAGCCATTGCCAGCCATCTGGTGCTGACTGCCGACACCTTTGGCGATGCGCTGGAAGACCCGTCCTTCCTCGCGATGCTGGCCGCGCTGGTCAACAGCGGATACTGGTTCTTTGAGGACTGAGTCGCTGTAATGCCCGGTGGCGCTTCGCTTACCGGGCCTACATTCGGATCGTAGGCCGGGTAAGGCGTAGCCGCCACCCGGCTTTTTACTTCCGCTCACCCGCTGCAAAATCCTTTATCTCTCCCGCCCAATCCGCCGGATATAACCCTTCCCGTACATCGCGATGAAACGTTGAATACGGCCAGTCCATGACTTTGCTGACGTAGCCATGCTTCAGCGGATTGATGTAGACGTAATCCATATGCCGCCGGTAGTCCTCTTCGTTACGGACGGTGTGCTCCCAGAAGCGTGGTTGCCAGATATGGCGCATTTCGATGTTGCGGCTAAATGTCTTTTTGATATCCCGCCAGCGTGCCGAAAAGTTACTGTCGCCTTCCGGTAAGGTCCAGATACAGTGCATATGTTCAGGAAGGATTACCCATGCGTTGATAGCGAATGGCTTTGCGTGCTTAACCATTGAGGTGGCAGCACGCAGGCTGTCGATATGACGGGTAAGCAAATCGCTCTGGCGGTTTTGCAGGTTGACGGTGAAAAACCAGGTTCCACCCGGGACGTATTGGCGGCGATAGTTTGACATGGGCATTCCTTGCCTTAATGCCGGGTGGCGGCTGCGCCTTACCCGGCCTACATTCTGTTCGTAGGTCCGGTAAGCGAAGCGCCACCGGGCTTTTTCCTACCGCTTCGCGGTCAACTCCGCTATCCGCACTATCACTTTCACCGCTTTTTCCATCCCTTCCAGCGTCACAAACTCATGCTTGCCATGATAGTTGTAGCCACCGGTAAAGAGGTTCGGGCACGGCAGCCCCATAAACGACAGCTGAGAACCGTCGGTGCCGCCGCGAATCGGCTTCAGCTGGGGTTCAATATCGCAGTCGCGCATCGCCTGCTGGGCGATATCGAGAATATGCGGATGCGCCATCACCTTCTCGCGCATATTGTAATAGCTGTCTTCAATGATCAGCTCAATATAGCAATCAGGGTGTAATCCTTTACCGACCTTCTTGGCGATCTCCATCATCTTACGCTTGCGCGCCTCAAAGGCTTTGCGGTCAAAATCGCGGATTATGTAGTGCATCTGCGCGCTGTCCACGGTGCCTTTGATGCTGGTCAGGTGATAGAACCCTTCATACCCTTCGGTCTGTTCAGGGCTCTCTTCCGCCGGGACTTCCGCATGAATACGCGACGCCAGCGACAGCGCGTTCACCATGACCCCTTTCGCCGAACCGGGGTGAACGTTGTTGCCGACAATTTTGATCGTGACGGACGCGGCGTTGAAGTTTTCATACTCCAGTTCACCGACGCCGCCGCCGTCAACGGTATAGGCCCACTGCGCGTTAAAGGCTTCCACGTCGAAGTGCTTCGCGCCCTTGCCGACCTCTTCGTCCGGCGTAAAGGCCACGCGGATATCCCCGTGCGGGATATTTTTCTCTTTCAGCACCGCCAGCGCGGTCATGATCTCCGCAATGCCCGCCTTGTCATCCGCCCCCAGCAGCGTTTTGCCGTCGGTGGTGATCAGCGTCTGGCCCAGCAGCTGGTGCAGCACCGGGAACATCACGGGCGAGAGCACTTCGTCGCCAATACCCAGCGCAATGTCGCCGCCGCGGTAGTTTTCCACAATCTGCGGGTTCACATGTTTACCGCTAAAATCCGGAGAGGTGTCGACATGGGAGATAAAGCCAATCGCCGGAATATCACCCTGGACATTCGCCGGCAGCGTTCCCATCACAGTGCCTTTCTCGCTTAACGTGACGTTGACCAGCCCCATGGCGTCAAGCTGCTCTTTAAGCAGGTTTAACAACTTCCACTGGCCTTCGGTGCTTGGCACCTGGCGAACACCCGGCTTAGATTGGGTATCCAGCGAAACGTACTGTAAAAAACGCTCAAGTAATTTATCCATGCAGTCACCCTCACTTTTTGTGACAACATTATCAATAAGCATCAAAACGCAAATATTGCGTCAGGTCACTTTTATCCCGCAAACGAGAATATTTTCCGTTTATATCGTTATGCGTTAATAAATGTAGCTTATGAATCAGTGACAAGGATTGGCGATTGCAGGGTATTGCCGTAGAATGTCCGCCCTCATTACGAGTCACCAAGGTGGTTACACACAAACCCCGCTTCAGTCTGCTGCCTGAGGCGTCTATATGGGACAGCGCAAAAATTGAATACACAATCCCGTTCACGTTCACCGCTGGTGCAACTGGAACGAATTCGTAAAAGCTTTGATGGCAAAGACGTTATTTCCGACCTCACGCTCACCATCAATGACGGTGAGTTTCTGACGCTGCTTGGCCCCTCTGGCTGCGGCAAAACAACCGTACTGCGCCTTATCGCCGGGCTGGAAAGCGTCGATAACGGCCATATCCATCTTGAAAACCAGGACATCACCCGGCTTCCCGCCGAAGATCGCCACGTCAATACCGTCTTTCAGAGCTATGCCCTGTTCCCGCACATGACCGTGTTTGAAAACGTGGCGTTTGGCCTGCGGATGCAAAAAACCCCGGCGAGCGAGATCGAACCGCGCGTCACCGACGCCCTGCGCATGGTGCAGCTTGAGACGTTTGCCCAGCGTAAACCCCATCAGCTTTCCGGCGGCCAGCAGCAGCGCGTGGCCATCGCCCGCGCCGTCGTCAACAAGCCTCGCCTGCTCCTGCTGGATGAATCCCTCTCGGCGCTGGATTACAAGCTGCGCAAGCAGATGCAGAACGAGCTCAAAGCCCTGCAGCGCAAGCTCGGCATTACCTTTGTCTTCGTCACCCACGATCAGGAAGAGGCCCTGACCATGTCCGACCGCATCGTGGTGATGCGCGACGGCAAAATCGAGCAGGACGGCACGCCGCGCGAGATCTACGAAGAGCCGAAGAATCTGTTTGTTGCCAGCTTCATTGGCGAGATCAATATCTTCGACGCCACGGTGATTGAGCGTCTGGACGACCAGCGCGTGCGCGCCAGCGTCGAAGGACGCGAGTGCAATATCACGGTGAATTTCCCCGTCGAAAAGGGACAAAAGCTCAACGTTCTGCTGCGCCCGGAAGATCTGCGCGTCGATGAAATTCACGGCAATACCGAGGCCGAAGGGTTAATCGGCTATATCCGCGAGCGCAACTACAAAGGGATGACGCTGGAGTCTGTCGTCGAGCTGGAGAACGGCAAAATGGTGATGGTCAGCGAATTCTTTAACGAAGACGACCCTGACTTCGACCACTCTCTCGACCAGAAAATGGTTATCAACTGGGTAGAAAGCTGGGAGGTTGTGCTGGCTGATGAAGAACACAAGTAAATTCCAGAATGTGGTGATCGCCACGATCGTCGGTTGGCTTGTGTTGTTTGTTTTTCTACCCAACCTGATGATCGTTGCCACCAGCTTCCTGACCCGCGACGACGCTAGCTTCGTTTCGCTGGTCTTTACGCTGGACAACTACGTGCGCCTGCTCGATCCGCTCTATTTTGACGTGCTGCTGCACTCACTCAATATGGCGCTGATTGCCACCCTTGCCTGTCTGGTGCTGGGTTATCCCTTCGCATGGTTCCTCGCGGGCCTGCCGCAAAAGGTGCGGCCTCTGCTGCTGTTTTTACTGATTGTTCCGTTCTGGACGAACTCGCTCATCCGTATTTATGGCCTGAAGATCTTCCTCAGCACAAAGGGCTATCTCAATGAGTTTCTGCTGTGGCTCGGGGTGATTGATACGCCGATCCGCATCATGTTTACCCCGAGCGCGGTGATTGTGGGTCTGGTCTATATCCTGCTGCCGTTTATGGTGATGCCGCTCTACTCCAGCATTGAGAAGCTGGATAAACCGCTGCTGGAAGCGGCAAAAGATCTGGGCGCCAGTAAGCTGCAGACTTTTCTTCGCATAATTATTCCGCTGACGATGCCCGGCATTATCGCGGGCTGTCTTCTGGTGATGCTCCCGGCGATGGGCTTGTTCTATGTGTCGGACCTGATGGGAGGCGCGAAAAACCTGCTGATCGGTAACGTAATCAAGAGCCAGTTCCTGAACATCCGAGACTGGCCGTTCGGGTCCGCCACCAGCATTACGCTGACGGTGATAATGGGCCTGATGCTGCTGGTCTACTGGCGCGCCTCGCGCCTGCTGAACAAAAAGGTGGAACTCGAATGATCGGTCGACTGCTTCGCGGCGGTTTTATGGCCGCCATTTATGCCTGGCTCTATATCCCGATCGTTATTTTGATCGTGAACTCGTTTAACAGCTCGCGGTTCGGGATTAACTGGCAAGGGTTTACGACCAGCTGGTACAGCCTGCTGATGAACAATGACAGCCTGCTGCAGGCCGCTCAGCACTCGCTGACGATGGCGATCTTCTCCGCCACCTTCGCGACGCTGATTGGCTCGCTCACAGCTGTAGCGCTTTACCGCTATCGCTTTCGCGGCAAACCGTTCGTCAGCGGCATGCTGTTTGTGGTGATGATGTCACCGGACATCGTGATGGCCATTTCGCTGCTGGTGCTGTTTATGCTGCTGGGCGTACAGCTTGGCTTCTGGTCGCTGCTGTTTTCCCATATCACCTTCTGCCTGCCATTTGTGGTGGTGACCGTCTTCGCGCGCCTGAAAGGGTTCGACGTGCGCATGCTGGAGGCGGCGAAAGATCTGGGTGCCAGCGAGATGACCATCCTGCGTAAAATCATCCTGCCGCTGGCGATGCCTGCCGTGGCGGCCGGATGGCTGCTTAGCTTCACCCTGTCGATGGATGACGTTGTCGTATCCTCCTTCGTCACCGGGCCGAGCTATGAAATTCTGCCGTTGAAGATCTATTCAATGGTGAAAGTTGGCGTCTCACCAGAGGTGAACGCGCTGGCGACCATTCTGCTGGTATTGTCGCTGGTTCTGGTGATCGCCAGCCAGGTTATTGCTCGTGATAAAACAAAATCTCAGGGGACAATGAAATGAAAAAAATGCTCGCCGCTGCGGCGCTGGTGCTTGGCATGGGTGCCGCGCACGCTGATGACAGCAAAACGCTCTACTTCTACAACTGGACCGAATACGTGCCGCCGGGCCTGCTGGAACAGTTCACGAAGGAGACGGGCATCAAGGTGATCTACTCGACCTACGAGTCGAATGAAACCATGTACGCCAAGCTGAAAACGTACAAAGACGGCGCGTACGATCTGGTCGTTCCTTCCACCTACTTTGTCGACAAAATGCGTAAAGAGGGCATGATCCAGAAGATCGATAAAACGAAGCTGAGCAACTTCAGCAATCTCGATCCAGAGATGCTCAACAAGCCGTTCGACCCGAATAACGACTACTCCGTTCCGTATATCTGGGGTGCGACCGCGATTGGCGTGAACAGCGAGGCCGTCGATCCGAAAACGGTGACGAGCTGGGCCGATCTGTGGAAGCCGGAATACAAAGGGAGCCTGCTGTTAACCGACGACGCGCGTGAAGTGTTCCAGGTGGCGCTGCGCAAGCTGGGCTACTCGGGCAATACGACGGATCCGAAAGAGATTGAAGCGGCGTATAACGAGCTGAAAAAGCTGATGCCTAACGTGGCGGCGTTCAACTCTGATAACCCGGCTAACCCGTATATGGAAGGCGAAGTGAATCTGGGGATGGTGTGGAACGGCTCCGCGTATGTAGCCCGCCAGGCCGGTACGCCTCTTGAGGTGGTCTGGCCGAAAGAAGGTGGGATCTTCTGGATGGATAGTCTGTCGATTCCGGCCAATGCGAAAAACGTTGAAGGAGCGCTTAAGCTGATTAACTTCCTGCTGCGCCCGGACGTGGCGAAACAGGTTGCCGAGACGATTGGCTACCCGACGCCAAACCTCGCCGCACGCAAGCTGCTGAAGCCTGAAGTGGCTAACGATAAATCGCTCTACCCGGATGCCGAAACCATCAGCAAAGGTGAATGGCAGAACGATGTCGGTGACGCCAGCCGCCTCTATGAAGAGTATTACCAGAAATTAAAAGCGGGCCGCTAGCCGGTATCGCGTTCCTCCTCACGCCGCCTGTACGGCGTGAGGAAGGATTAACTGACCGTATTCTCTCCTGCCCAGATCGTCGCCTTTCGCATCGCCTCAACCACATCCTCATCCGACAGACCCAGCGCCTCACGAACCCGGGTCGCCTCGTCCCACTGCTGCTGCTCGTAGTAACGGCAAAGGCTCACCATATTGGCTAACCGTCCCTCCTGGTGGCACAGCGCATTGCTCACGCTCTGCGGCACCGCAATTTGCTTCATCAACTCTGCCATCGGCAGCTCAAGGAGGGTATCGAGCAGGGAAAACAGGCCGCACATGAAGGCATTTTCAGCCAGCGCCGGTTCTTTCATCGTCTCAGCTATCAGCTCACAGAACTTACCGCGCATCATACTCAGCGGGTAAAGCTCGCTGACGGTGTCATTGCCCGCACTGGCGAGGACCACCACGGCAACAAACCGTCGGAGCTGGTTTTCACCGAGATATCTGAGCACTTCACTCAGGGTTAACTTACTGAAATTGCAGGCACCGATATGTTTAAATGCGGTGTGTTTCATGTAGCGCATGATTTTCCAGGACAGCGTGAGATCGGTTTTAATCAACGACTCAACGATCCGAAAATCAGGCTTATTGCGTCCGACCTCCATTTGCAGCCGAAAAATCGCCAGCTGATTTTGCGATAGCCGTTTATATTTAATCACCTCGGGGCGGCAGAAAAAATAGCCCTGAAACAGCGAGAACCCCTCTTCTCTGTATTGGTTGAATTCCTCTTTAGTCTCAATTTTTTCAGCGAGATATTTTATATGTGCGGTCTGTTTTTTACGCGATGCGAGATACTCTCTAATTTGCGCTAAGGTGTAATTTCTGACGTCGAATTTCAGTATCGAAATATAGGGTAAAAAAGCATCCCATTCTGGTGCAAGGGTGAAATCATCAAGCGCAAACTGATAGCCGTGCGCATTCATCTCCCTGACGGCCTGAAGCAGTTCAGCCCCCGGCACAGCATCTTCAAGGATCTCAATGACCACGCTCTCTTTATCCAGCGCTTCTCCACTGCGGTCAATGACCATTCGCGACGGGAAATTAATAAACGACGTATGCGCCCCGGCGATGCGCTGGGACGGCACGCATAAAAACTGATCTGATATCATTCTGGATGTGGCATATTCCGCCGACACGTCCGGAAAACGGTTAGTCATCCCATCTCTGAAGAGCAGCTCATAGGCCACCGTCTTCATTTCAGGGTTAAAAATGGGTTGTCGCGCAATAAATCCGTACATATCCCATCCTCCTCTACAACTTTATATTTATTAGCATCCTCTTTCTACACGACGATAACGAGCATTATCGAGCACTATTTTGATTGAATGCACAAAATAAAAGCATCCACACTAATTAACGGGATTTATATGTTCAGGATTTAAATTAAATATACCTGGCGATCTACAGAAAGAGGAAAAAATATCCGATAAGGAATATGTGCCTGCCCGACATGCATAATATTACGGGAGAAGAGAATGAAAGACGCCATGGTCCGAAGACAAAAAATAAGAGTCAAGACGTTGATGCTATTGTCCATTTTCCTCACCGTGACGGTGGGCTTTACGGCAACGATCGGGTTTATGATGTGGCAGTGGATGGCGCAGCAGGAGGTTCTGGCCAAAAAACATATCCGCCAGATTGCCGAGGTGCAATCGTTGCAGGTGAGCAAACAGCTGGATTCTGCCCTGGCTGCCGCCCGGGACATGGGCAACAGCGCCCTGGCGCTGCGCGAGGCGGGGGTATCCGATCGCCAGAGCCTGAACCAGCTGCTCATCCACTATCTGTCGGCTCATCCACAGTTTCTCTCTATGTCGATGGCCTTTGAGCCCAACGCGTTCGACGATAAAGATGCCGCCTGGGCCGGTCAGAGCGGTGAAGATCCTGCCGGACGTTACGCCCGCTACGTTGACCGGGACGCCACCGGCAAACCGGCATTACACCTGCTGACGGACATCGAAACCCCCGGCAGCGGTGATTATTATCTGCTGCCGAAACAACGGCATACAGATGTGATCATCGAGCCCTATATTTATCCCTACAACGGCGTGGACGTGATGCTCACCTCGATTGCCGCCCCCATCATGCGCGACGGTCAGTTTCTGGGCTCGGTCACTTCTGACTTCTCCCTCGCCACGCTGCAATCGACGATCGGCGCGATTAAACCGTGGAACGGCACTGGCTACGCCCTGCTCCTCTCCGCGGATAATAACGTGGTGTCCAGCCCGGACAAGCGCGCGGCAGGCAAGCCTTACGCCGGTCAGATTACCGGTCATGACGTCACCCGGGTAAACGATCCGCTGCTGAAGGAGGACGTGTTTATCACCTGGCAGGACATCGCCGTCGGTAATAGCCAGACGCCGTGGAAACTCGCCATTATCACCCCGGTCAGCGAAGTGATGGCCGAAGCGCGCGCATTTTTACTGAAAGCCATTGTCCTGATGGTGTTAAGCATCGTGGCGGTTAGCCTGGTGATGGCGCAGATCTTTACCCGCAAAGTGGACCGTCCGGTGGGGGGTGAACCTTCGGAAGCCGCCGGGATTGCCCTGGCCGTTGCCCGGGGGGATCTGAACAACACCATCCCGGTTCGCTCCGGGGATACCCACAGCATTTTTTATGCCCTGCACACCATGCAGATGCAGCTCAAGCGCATCGTCGACAATATCAGCGAAGCCAGCCATTCCGTGCACGGCGGCACCAGCGAAATTTCGGCGGGCAACCTTGACCTCGCCTCGCGAACCGAAGAACAGGCGGCTGCGATTGTTGAAACGGCAGCCAGCATGGAAGAGATTTCGGTCACAGTGAAGAATAATGCCGACAACGCCCATAAGGCGACCACGCTGACCGATCGCGCCGCGAGCCTCGCCGGGCATGGCGAAACGCTGGTGAACGACGTGGTCGTTGTGATTGGGGAGATTGATGAGAGCGCGCGTAAGATCGGTGAGATTAACAGCATTGTCGACGGTATCGCCTTCCAGACCAATATCCTGGCGCTGAATGCTGCCGTTGAAGCAGCACGGGCTGGCGAACAGGGGCGCGGCTTCGCGGTCGTCGCAGGGGAAGTCCGCAATCTTGCCCAGCGAAGCGCTAACGCGGCAAAAGAGATCTCTCAGCTGATTGCCGAGTCCTCAGGCCGCGTAAGCAAAGGCGTTGAGCTGGTCAATGAAACCGGGGTGATGATGAAACAGGTGATTGAAGCGGTGTCGCATGTGCATCTGGTCATCAACGATATCGTTCAGGCGCTGGACGAGCAAAATCGGGGGATTAGCCAGGTGAGCACCGCCGTTAACCAAATGGACAGTACAACCCAGCAGAACGCCTCTCTGGTTCAGCAGATCTCTGCGGCAGCACTCTCGCTGGATGAGCAGGCTAAATCGCTGGAGAAGACGCTGGCGTTCTTCCATTCATAACTAAACGGGCACCCGCTGGACGGGTGCCCGTTTACTCTCTTACCGTTACAGCCCTTTCAGCAGCTTGTCGACAAACTCCGGGACGACCGTGCTTGCCAGACCATAGTGTTTCTCCTCAAACTCGCTGCCCACCTGGCTTGGCTCAAGGTTGAGTTCAACCGTATGCGCACCGTGCAGTCGCGCTTCGTGGACAAACCCCGCCGCCGGGTAAACATGTCCGGATGTGCCGATGGCAATAAACACGTCGGCCATCGCCAGCGCGCTGTAGATCTCATCCATTCCCAGCGGCATTTCGCCGAACCAGACCACGTGCGGCCGCAGGCGCGACGGGAACTGGCAGCAGTGGCACTTATCCTCTGGCAGCACGTCTTCTTTCCAGTCCAGCACCTGACCGCTCCAGGCGCAGCGAACCTTGAGCAGCTCGCCGTGCATATGGATGATGTTCTTGTTACCGGCCCGCTCGTGCAGGTTGTCGATATTCTGCGTCACCAGCAGAAAACGATCGCCGAGCTCCTCTTCCAGCTTCGCCAGCGCAAGATGCGCCGCATTCGGCGCAACTTCAGGCTGCTGAAGCTGACGACGGCGGGCGTTGTAAAACGCCTGCACGAGATCCGGATCGCGGGCAAAGCCTTCCGGCGTGGCCACATCCTCCACGCGGTGCTCCTCCCACAGCCCGTCCGCCGCGCGGAAGGTTCGAATTCCTGACTCGGCGGAGATCCCCGCTCCGGTCAGCACCACCACTCTGGGTTTATCCATCGCTTCTGGCATCATTCTGTCTCTGAAAAAGATCCGCTGGCGCAAGCGCTCACGCAAGCGGCGTTTGTTTTTGCGAAAACGGCTGAGTCGACCCTGGCGACGCGACAGCATAGAAACCTCGTAAACTAATCGGTGAGATGAAGGAATGCGGCTCCGCGCATGCCTCCTGCGTCCCCGTGTCGCGCGCGTTCAATACGCGGCACGCGGGCAACCGGCAATAAATGTCGGGGCAAACGCCCGGACAACCGTTCCGTAATCGCGGTAAAGTTTGAAAGCCCTCCCCCGATCACCAGCAGATCCGGGTCGACGATGGTGAGAATATTTCCCAGACACACCGCCAGCAGATCCAGATAGCGCTCGACGTGCTCACGCGCCTGCGCATCCCCTTGCTCCCACAGGGTAATGATTTGAGGGGCCTCAAGTTTCTGATGATAGAAGTGTTCGTAAAGCCATGCAAACCCGCGGCCGGAGAGATAGTTCTCAATACAGCCGTGCTGGCCGCAGCCGCAGCGGGTCAGCGGGAAATCACGCCCCACCACTTCCAGGGCATCCACCGGCAAGCGGATATGGCCAAACTCACCGGTAATGTAGCTGCGCCCGGTAATCGGCTTACCGTTAATCACAATCCCCCCGCCGACGCCGGTACCGAGGATCAGCCCCATCACCAGCGGATAGTGACGGAATTCATCATCCCAGGCTTCAGAGAGCGCAAAGCAGTTGGCATCGTTGTCTAAACGCACGTCGCGTTCAAGGATGGCAGAGAGATCGGCGCGCAGCGGTTTACCGCTGGCGGCAGGCACGTTGGCGGCATACAGCGTGCCGTCGTCGGTTTCGGGCATCCCGGGAATGCCGATGCCGACGCTGCCTTTCACGCCAAAGCGTTCATCAGCCTGCGCCACCAGCGCGGCAATTGCGGTTAAAAATTCGTCGTAGCTTTCGCGCGGCGTGGGAACGCGGGTTTCCCACTGCAGTTTGAGGTCTTTATCAAACACGCCGAGCGCAATCTTGGTGCCGCCAATATCAAATCCATAATACATAACGCATTCCTCTTTCGACCTGGCGGCCCGAAAGCCGCTAGATCATGACGTAATTACTGGCCACTTAATACCCTCGCCGGATCGATTCGGCTTGCGCGACGCGCCGGATACCAGCTTGCCAGCAGACTCAGTAAAAGTGCTGTAACCAGCACATAAAAAACATCCAGCCAGTGCAGTTCAGACGGCAGGAAGTCAATAAAATAGATATCACCGGACAGGAACTGGTGGCCGATAAGCTTTTCGATCCCGTTGATAATTGGGGTCAGCTGCAGGGAAACCACCACGCCAATCACCACGCCGCACAGGCTGCCAAACAGCCCGGCCAGCAAACCGTACCAGACGAAGATGGCGCGAATAAGACCGTCTTTCGCCCCCAGCGTACGCAGCACGGCGATGTCGCCGCTCTTGTCCTTGACCGCCATCACCAGCGTCGAGACGATATTAAAGCACGCCACACCAATCACCAGCACCATCGCCAGATACATAATGGCGCGGATCATCTGGATATCACGGTACATATACCCGTAAGTGCCGATCCAGCTTTTGATGTAGACATAGTTATTGGTCACGCTGCCCGCGTCGCGTACCAGCTTGTTGGCGTTAAAGACGTCGTTCACCTTAATGGCAATACCCGTCACGCTGTCGCCCATATCGAGATACTGGCGCGCATCTTCCATCGGCACCATGGCGAAGCTGTGATCGAGCTGACCGCTCAGCTGAAGAATACCGGTGACGTGCAGGCGCACGCGCTTAGGCTGCTGCAGCTTGTGGTCGGCGCTGGCGTTCGGGATCATGATTGACACCCAGTCGCCCTGCTTGACCTTCAGGGCATCGGCAACGCCTTTACCCATGATGATCTGCTGCTCGCCGGCCTTAAAGTTGGCCCACGCGCCGTTCTGCACATAGTTTGGCAGCGCGCTGAGACGCGCTTCCTGGACGGGGTTGACCCCTTTCACCTGAATGGCGCGCAGGTTTACCCCGCTCTCCACCAGCCCGGTAAAGTTGATGTAGGGCGCGGCCGCGGCAATGCCCGGCACTTTTTCAACTTTGTTGAGCGCATCGCTCCAGTTCGTCCACGGCTGGTTAACCGGCTCGATCTCCCCGTGCGGCACCACTGCCAGAATACGGTTATTCAGCTCGCGCTCAAAGCCGTTCATGGCGCTCAAGCCCACAATCAGCACCGCCACGCCCAGCGCAATACCGATGGTCGAGATGACGGAGATCAGCGACACCATGCCGCCTCGACGGCGGCCGCGGCTAAAACGTAAACCGATGAGTAACGATAACGGTGACGCCATTACTCTGCTCCCATCAGGGTCAGTTCCGCGTTCAGATGGCCGTCGCGCATCTCAAGCTGACGCCCCATGCGTTTTGCCAGCTGCAGATCGTGGGTCACGACCAAAAACGCGGTGCCCTGCGAGGCGTTCAGCTCGCCCAGAAGCTGGAAAATACTGTCCGCATTGCGGGCATCCAGGTTACCGGTAGGCTCATCCGCCAGCACCAGACGCGGGTTGTTAACCAGCGCACGGGCAATCGCCACGCGCTGGCGCTCGCCGCCGGAAAGCTCAGAGGGACGATGGTTACCGCGATGGCCCAGCCCTACCGCTTTCAGCATATCGCTGGCGCGAGCGTTTATTTCTGCCGGTTTCTTTTTACCAATCAGCAGCGGCATCGCCACGTTTTCCAGCGCCGTGAAATCCGGCAGCAGGTGGTGGAACTGGTATATAAAGCCCAGCTCGCGGTTACGCAGCTCGGCCTTCGCCGCGGAGGACATTTTGCTCATCGGCTGGCCGGAGAAAATCACGTCGCCTTCGGTTGGCGTATCCAGCCCGCCCAGCAGATGCAGCAGCGTACTTTTGCCCGAGCCGGAGCTGCCGACAATCGCCATCATCTCGCCTTCACCCACGCTAAAGCTCACATTGTGCAGCACGTCGGTTTGCACAGTGCCTTCCTGATAGCGTTTGGACAGGTTGTCGCATTGCAACAGGATCTTATTCATAACGTAAAGCCTCAGCGGGTTGAGTGGCGGCGGCGCGCCAGGAAGGATAAAGCGTAGAAAGCAGCGCAATGGCCATCGCGGCCAGCGCAATACCCACCACCTGCAGCGGCTCGATAGCCACCGGCAGCGCCGCGCCGTCAAGCAGCGCGCCGATGATCGGCATTAAGTTATTAAGCTGGCTGGCAAGCAATGCCCCCAGCACGGCGCCGAGCAGCGCGCCGATGATACCGGCACTGGCCCCCTGCACCATAAACACCGCCATGATCTGGCGCGGCGTGAGCCCCTGGGTTTGCAGAATGGCGACTTCGCCCTGCTTCTCCATCACCATCAGGCCCAGCGAGGTGATGATGTTAAATGCGGCCACGGCCACGATCAGGCTCAGCAGCAGCCCCATCATGTTTTTTTCCATCCGCACGGCCTGGAACAATTCGCCTTTGCGCTCGCGCCAGTCCTGCCATTTGGTGCCGTCCGGCAGTTTTTGCTGGCTGAGGGTATCGACCTTCAGCGGCGCGTCGAGCCACAGGCGCCAGCCGGTGATATTCCCCGCCGGGTAGCGCATCAGGCGTGAAGCATCCTGAATGTTCACCAGCATCTGGTAGCCATCGACTTCGCTGTTGGCGGCAAAGGTACCAATCACGTTGAACAGGCGCTGGCTTGGCAGGCGCCCCATCGGCGTAAACTGGCTGGCAGAAGGCACCATCACGCGCAGCTGATCGCCGCGGTTGACGCCAAGCTGGCCGGCAAGCTGCTCACCCAGAATCACGTTGTATTTTCCGGCTTCCAGATCGGTCTGCTTCACGTTAACCAGATACGGCGTCAGCGGATCGTTTTGCGCCGGGTCGATACCCAGCATCACGCCGACCGCCACGCTGCGGGCGCTTTGCAGCACCACGTCGCCGGTCGTCAACGGCGCTACGCGCGTGACGCCCTGTAACTTCGCCGCGCTTTCCGGCAGCTGTTGCGGGTTAACCGAACCGTTGGAGGATGAGAGAACGGCCTGCGGCATCAGCCCCAGGATGTTGTTTTGCAGCTCGCGTTCGAAGCCATTCATGACGGAAAGCACCGTCACCAGTGCCATCACGCCAAGCGTAATGCCAATAGTCGAAAGCCAGGAGACAAAGCGACCGAAGCGGTCCGCGGCGCGCCCACGCATGTAACGTAAGCCTATGAAGAGTGCGACAGGTTGATACATGAAATCCGTCTGTTTGCTGATAGCAGACCCACGAGTATATAAGCGAATCCGCTAAGCGTAAATGACTGAAACCGTAAGCTTTGGTAATCATTTTTTCGAAAAAATCAGATAAATCAGGGTGCTATTGTCTGAATGCTCACCTCGCAACCTCCACCTTTTCCGAAAAACCTCCTGATACAGACTGTTACCCATTACATCCTGGTTACGTTTTACAACAATTGTTCGTTCGTTTATGGCAAAAAGGTAGTGGCGAACAATGAAGCAAAAAGCATTATGGATTAACCAGATAAAAGGGCTGTGTATCTGCCTGGTGGTTATCTACCATTCGGTTATCACGTTTTATCCGCATCTGATCGGGCTGCAACACCCGCTCTCCGGCCTTCTCGCCAAATGCTGGGTCTATTTTAACCTCTATCTCGCACCGTTTCGTATGCCGGTCTTCTTCTTTATCTCCGGCTATCTGATCCGTCGTTATATTGACGAGGTGGACTGGCGGACCAGTCTCGACAAACGGATCTGGAGCATTGTCTGGGTTCTGGCGCTGTGGGGCGTCCTGCAATGGCAGGCGTTGACCCACCTGAACGCCTGGCTGGCGCCCGAGCGCGAGCTTGCCACCTCGTCGAACGCGGCCTACGCCGACTCGTTCTCAGGCTTTGTGCTGGGGATGGTCACCGCCAGCACCAGCCTGTGGTATCTGTATGCTCTGGTGGTCTACTTTACGCTGTGTAAACTGCTGAGCCGCTGGAAGCTGCCGGTACTGGGACTGCTGGCGCTGGCAAGCATCGCGATTAACTTCCTGCCGCTGCCGTGGTGGGGAATGAACAGCGTGGTACGCAACATGATCTACTACAGCCTCGGGGCGTGGTATGGCGCAGAGCTGATGGCGTGGATGAAAGGCGTTAACCTGCGCCGCATCTGGCTGGCGACCGGCGCTTTCGCCGCCGTCTCCGTGGTGCTGTGGTTTGCTAACGTTCCGCTGCTGCTCTCATTGCTGTCGATTGTGCTGATCATGAAGCTGTTCTATAGCCTTGAGCAGCGCTATGCCGTTCACCCGAACAATCTGCTGAACGTGATTGGATCAAACACCATTGCGATTTATACCACCCACCGCATCCTGATTGAGGCCTTTAGCCTGTTCCTGATTGGCGAAATGAATGCCGCATACTGGCCGGTCTGGGCTGAGCTGTGCTTAATTCTGGTCTACCCGTTTGCCAGCCTGCTTGTCTGTACCCTTGCCGGGCTCGGGGTGCGTAAAGTTTCTACCGCCCTGTTTGGGGACGTTTTCTTCTCTCCTCCGTCTACGCTGACCCTGTCACCTTCAACGCGTTAATGCCCTCTCCGCCCCCGTTTCGGGGGCGTTTAGCCCTGCCGTGCGGTTACGATTTGCTTATGTAAAACGATCGAGGATAATAAAGACATTGCGTATCAGTGATATGCCCCAATACTGTTGGTATATCCATAAGAGACTCTGACATAGCCATGCCTGAACACTATCGTTATTCCTTACCTGTCAAAGCGGGCGACCAGCGCCAGCTGGGTGAACTCACGGGCGCGGCGTGCGCCACGCTGGTGGCGGAAATCGCCGAGCGTCATCCAGGCCCGGTGATTCTGGTTGCCCCGGATATGCAAAACGCCCTGCGCCTGCACGATGAAATTCGCCAGTTCACCGATAGCCTGGTGTTCAGCCTGGCCGACTGGGAAACGCTGCCGTATGACAGCTTCTCTCCGCATCAGGAGATTATCTCCTCGCGCCTGTCGACGCTCTATCAACTCCCGACCATGCAGCGCGGCGTGCTGATTGTGCCGGTGAACACCCTGATGCAGCGCGTCTGCCCGCACAGCTATCTGCACGGTCACGCGCTGGTGATGAAAAAAGGCCAGCGCCTGTCCCGGGATGCCCTGCGCGCGCAGCTTGACGGTGCCGGCTATCGCCACGTCGACCAGGTGATGGAGCACGGGGAATACGCGACCCGCGGAGCGCTGCTCGATCTTTACCCGATGGGCAGCGACCAGCCGTATCGTCTGGACTTTTTCGATGATGAAATCGACAGCCTGCGCGTATTCGACGCCGACACGCAGCGCACGCTGGAAGAAGTGGAGTCCATCAATTTACTGCCCGCGCATGAGTTCCCCACGGACAAAACCGCTATCGAACTGTTCCGCAGCCAGTGGCGCGATAAGTTCGAGGTGAAGCGCGACGCGGAACATATTTATCAGCAGGTCAGTAAAGGTACGCTTCCAGCCGGGATCGAATACTGGCAGCCGCTGTTCTTCAACGAGCCGCTGCCTGCCCTGTTCAGCTACTTCCCGGCGAATACGCTGATTGTTAACACCGGCGATATCGACGCCAGCGCCAGCCGCTTTGAAAGCGAAACCCGCGCCCGCTTTGAAAACCGTGGCGTTGACCCAATGCGTCCGCTGCTGCCGCCGGAAGCGCTGTGGCTGCGCACCGACGAGCTCAACGCCGAGCTGAAGCGCTGGCCGCGCATGCAGCTGAAAACCGATTCGCTTGCCGATAAGGCCGCCAACACCAACCTCGCCTTCCGGACGCTGCCGGACCTGGCCGTTCAGGCGCAGCTGAAATCCCCGCTGGATAATCTGCGCAAGTTTCTGGAGTCCTTTACCGGCCCGGTGGTGTTCTCCGTTGAGAGTGAAGGCCGCCGTGAAGCTTTAGGTGAGCTGCTGGGACGCATTAAGGTGGCGCCGAAGCGCATCCTGCGTCTGAGCGAAGCGACCGGAAACGGTCGTTACCTGATGATTGGTGCCGCCGAGCATGGGTTCATCGACACGCTCAACAACCTGGCGCTGATTTGCGAAAGCGACCTGCTGGGTGAGCGCGTCGCGCGCCGCCGTCAGGACAGCCGTCGGACCATCAACCCGGACACGCTGATCCGTAACCTGGCCGAGCTGCATCCTGGCCAGCCGATTGTCCACCTGGAACATGGCGTTGGGCGCTATCAGGGGATGACCACGCTGGAAGCGGGCGGCATCAAAGGTGAATACCTGATGCTGACCTACGCTAACGACGCCAAACTGTATGTTCCGGTATCGTCCCTGCATCTGATCAGCCGCTACGCGGGGGGCGCTGAAGACAATGCGCCGCTGCACAAGCTGGGCGGCGATGCCTGGGCGCGCGCGCGCCAGAAGGCTGCGGAAAAAGTGCGCGACGTGGCGGCCGAGCTGCTGGATATCTACGCCCAGCGCGCGGCCAAACAGGGCTTCGCCTTTAAGCATGATAAAGAACAGTACCAGCTGTTCTGCGACAGCTTCCCGTTTGAAACTACGCCGGATCAGGCCCAGGCCATCAACGCCGTGCTGAGCGACATGTGCCAGCCGCTGGCAATGGACCGCTTAGTCTGCGGCGACGTCGGCTTCGGTAAAACCGAAGTGGCGATGCGCGCCGCCTTCCTTGCGGTGGAAAACAACAAGCAGGTGGCGGTGCTGGTGCCGACCACCCTGCTCGCTCAGCAGCACTTCGACAACTTCCGCGACCGTTTCGCCAACTGGCCGGTACGTATCGAGATGCTGTCGCGTTTTCGCAGTACTAAAGAGCAGACCCAGATCCTCGAACAGGCAAGCGAAGGCAAAATTGATATTCTGATCGGCACCCACAAGCTGCTGCAAAGCGACGTGAAGTGGAAAGATCTGGGGCTGCTGATCGTCGACGAAGAGCACCGCTTCGGGGTGCGTCATAAAGAACGCATCAAAGCGATGCGCGCCGACGTCGATATCCTCACCCTGACCGCAACGCCAATCCCGCGAACCCTGAACATGGCGATGAGCGGCATGCGCGATCTGTCGATTATCGCCACGCCGCCGGCGCGCCGTCTGGCGGTGAAAACCTTTGTCCGCGAGTACGATAATCTGGTGGTGCGTGAGGCCATTCTGCGTGAAGTACTTCGTGGGGGGCAGGTCTACTACCTCTACAACGACGTGGAAAATATCCAGAAAGCGGCGGACAGGCTTGCGGAGCTGGTGCCGGAAGCGCGCATTGCTATCGGTCACGGGCAGATGCGCGAGCGCGAGCTGGAGCGGGTCATGAACGACTTCCACCACCAGCGCTTTAACGTGCTGGTGTGCACCACCATCATTGAGACCGGGATCGACATTCCGACGGCGAACACCATCATCATAGAACGCGCGGATCACTTTGGTCTGGCGCAGCTTCACCAGCTGCGCGGCCGCGTCGGGCGTTCGCACCATCAGGCTTACGCCTGGCTGCTGACGCCGCATCCGAAAGCGATGACCACCGACGCGCAAAAGCGCCTGGAAGCCATCGCCTCGCTGGAAGACCTCGGCGCAGGCTTTGCGCTGGCCACGCACGATCTTGAGATCCGCGGTGCCGGCGAGCTGCTGGGTGAAGACCAGAGCGGCTCCATGGAGACCATCGGCTTCTCGCTGTACATGGAACTGCTGGAGAACGCGGTTGATGCCCTGAAGGCCGGGCGCGAGCCGTCGCTGGAAGATCTTACCAGCCAGCAGACCGAGGTCGAGCTGCGTATGCCTTCCCTGCTGCCGGACGATTTCATTCCGGACGTGAATACCCGTCTCTCATTCTACAAGCGCATCGCCAGCGCGAAGAAGGAGAACGAGCTGGAAGAGATCAAGGTTGAGCTGATCGATCGCTTTGGTCTGCTGCCCGATGCGGCGAGAAATTTGCTGGACATCGCGAGACTGCGCCAGCAGGCGCAAAAGCTGGGGATTCGCAAGCTCGAAGGTAATGAAAAAGGCGGCGTGATTGAATTCGCCGAGAAGAATCACGTCAACCCGATGTGGCTGATCGGCCTGCTGCAAAAACAGCCGCAGCATTTCCGTCTGGATGGCCCAACCCGTCTGAAGTTTACCCAGGAGCTGACGGAGCGCAAAACCCGTATGGACTGGGTGCGTAACTTCATGCGTCAGCTGGAAGAGAACGCGATCGCTTAACCTCCATTCCCCTGTTACCTGAGGAATTTCATGTAGTTTATTAACCGGAAGCGATGAAAGTTGCTTCCGGGAAATGAATAGCTTACAGCGACACCCTGGTCCGGCTGTAAATCGCTGAGGCGTTTCCTGCAGGCCGGGACGAGGCGCAGGGATGCGCCGAGAGGGCGGGCTTTACAGGGATGTTACCTCCGCCCGTACCCGATAAGCCGGAAGGAATAAGCCGAAGACAAAATTGCCGGGAGCAATTTTGGACAGCGCTAGCGCTGGCCTCGAAGGGGTGAGCCCCAGGGATGGGGCGAACAATCCGCGTAGCGGCGATTTACCGCCGGGAGCCCGGGTCGCAGGGTGGTGGCAACTGAGCCACCCTGGCACGTTCACAGGTCATGTCGTTACAGAGTAGCAAGGAACATAAAGTGAACGGAATGACCACCAGAGCCGTATGTTCCCCCTCACCCCAGCCCTCTCCCTCAATGGAGAGGGGGTCGTCCGTGCAGGCATCATTTTATGGGGATCCCTTCCCCCTGTTAGCCCAGCGCTACGGGGGGACAATTTACAAACTCTTTGCACTTCACCCGATCTTCCCGACATACCCATTCGCCATAATTATGTTTAACGCCTTATAAAACAATAACCTTATTATTTTCATGGATTATGGTGATGATGACCTCTTCGCGTTTTACTCGCTGGATGACCCTGTTTGCGCTGGCAGCCACCGTCGCGGTTGCGCTTCCCGCTCGGGCAAACACCTGGCCCCTTCCCCCTCCCGGCAGCAAGGTGGTGGGTGAAAACCGCTTTCATGTGGTTGAAAACAATGGTGGTTCACTGGAAGCGATTGCCAAAAAATATAACGTCGGTTTTCTGGCCCTGCTGCAGGCGAACCCCGGCGTCGATCCGTATGTCCCGCGCGCGGGCAGCGTACTGACCATCCCGTTACAGACTATTCTGCCAGACGCCCCGCGCGAGGGGATGGTGATAAACCTCGCCGAGCTGCGTCTGTACTATTACCCGCCGGGTAAAAACGAAGTGACCGTCTACCCTATCGGTATTGGTCAGCTGGGCGGCGACACGCTGACGCCGACGATGGTCACCACCGTCTCGGATAAACGTGCAAATCCAACCTGGACCCCGACGGCCAACATCCGTGCCCGCTATAAGGCCCAGGGGATCGATCTTCCTGCTGTGGTGCCGGCAGGTCCGGATAACCCGATGGGGCATCACGCGATCCGCCTGGCGGCATACGGCGGCGTCTACCTGCTGCACGGAACGAATGCGGACTTTGGCATCGGCATGCGCGTCAGCTCCGGCTGTATTCGTCTGCGCGATGACGATATCAAAACGCTGTTTAACGTCGTTACGCCGGGAACCAAAGTAAATATTATCAATACGCCGATTAAAGTTTCAGAAGAGCCCGGCGGCGTGCGGCTGGTTGAGATTCACCAGCCGTTATCGAAAAACATTGGCGACGATCCGCAGACGCTGCCCATTAACCTGAATGCCGCGATGGTAAGCTTTAAAACGAATGCCAATACCAATAGCGTGGTGATGGAGCGCGCGATGGAAGCGCGGTCTGGCATGCCGACCGATGTCACCCGGCATCACGACGTCGTCCAGCAGTCGATGTAAATCAGAAATAAAAAACGCCCTGCTGAGCAGGGCGTTTTTTATTGCAGTGGCATAAATGAGGGTTTATGCACGGCTTATTTGTAGATGACAGCCGTACCGTGCAGGGTGTTAGGACCGGTCACGGAGGTGATGCGGTAAGATTTTGCACCCATCTCTTGCGCTTTTTGTGCCAGCTGATCTTCCAGGGAACCCAGGTTAGTCCCGGCAGAGGCAGAGATTGTCCCGACTTTATGCTGGTCAGCAGGGGTGGATTGCACTTGTACAGCAGCAAAGCTTGCGAAAGAGAGTGAACTCAGGACAGCGGCAGCGATGAGGGTTTTGACGTTTTTCATGATGTTTACCTTTAGCAGATGAATTTGGGAGGTCGTTAATCATTTAGTTAACGATCGATAGGTAAATCATAAATGTGATCCAGGTCACGCGTCAACATAATTTTATAACGAGCGTTAACTTAATTTTAAAATTCTTATTTTTCATACATATATGATTAATTTATTTTTAAGCATTCTGCACTGGTGGTGGGTTGCGTTTATTTTTATAATGGTCATTCACCAAACCAACAGAGGACCAACGGCAAATGACAACCGATGTCACGAGTTGTGCGAAGAAAAGCCGTGGCCGACCAAAAGTGTTTGACAGGGATGCAGCGCTTGATAAGGCCATGACTCTCTTCTGGCAACATGGGTATGAAGCAACCTCGCTTTCCGATCTGGTAGAAGCCACCGGAGCAAAAGCGCCGACGCTGTATGCCGAATTTACCAATAAAGAGGGGCTGTTCAGGGCGGTGCTGGACAGGTACATTTCGCGCTTTGCGGCGAAACACGAAGCCCAGCTGTTCTGTGAAGAGAAAAGCGTTGAACAGGCGCTTCGCGACTATTTCACCGCCGTCGCGACCTGTTTCACCAGTAAAGAGACGCCTGCGGGCTGCTTTATGATTAACACCTCTGCCACCCTTGCGGCGTCCTCTAAAGAGATTGCCAATACGGTGAAATCGCGGCATGCCATGCAGGAGGAGACGCTCAGCGCATTTCTGGCGCAGCGCCAGCAGCGCGGTGAAATCCCGGCGCAATGCAACCCTCAGCTGCTGGCGCAATACCTGAGCTGTATTTTGCAGGGGATGTCGATCAGCGCCCGTGAAGGGGCCACGCTGGAGAAACTGCAGCATATTAGTGAAACCACGCTGCGGCTGTGGCCTGAGCTACTGAAAATCTGACGCAAAAAAAAGCTCCTCAGCCTGAGCGCATGAGGAGCTAAATTCAGAGAACATCTTTTTTACACTTTGTTATTCAGAACCAGCTGGCCATTTCCATCCAGTGGAATTTGCGTGCCCGGGTCTTTATCCATGCGGATTTTGCCCTGCTGATCGCCAATTTTGTACGTCACGTCATAGCCCAGCATTTTTTCCGACTTGTCATAGACGGTTTTGCAGCGCTGCTGAGACGTGGTGTAGGTATCATTATCCTGCATCGCGCCCTGCACCTGGTTACCGGCATAGCCGCCACCCAGCGCGCCGACCACGGTCGCCACATCTTTACCCCGGCCGCCGCCAAACTGGTGACCAATCACCCCACCCGCTACCGCACCCAGAACAGAACCGGCGATGCGGTTTTCATCCTGTACCGGACGACGGTGCGTCACGGAGACGTTGCGGCACTCCTGACGAGGGGTTTTCACGGTTTCTTTAATCGGTGTAGCAGAAACCACCTGCGCATACTGCGGGCCACGATCTAATACGTTGAGACTAGCAACGGCAGCCACACCTAACGCAGCCGCGACGCCAATCCCTATACCCGCCAACATTGATTTATTCACGGGACTTCCTCCTTTGTTGCTATTGGTAACAATTTTGCAATGGAGGCAACGCTTCGCCAATAAGATAAAGGATCAAAAAAGGGGCGTTGAGAGGAGATATATTGTATTTAGGAGAACTCTTAAGCAGTCAAACTGTGATCTACAGCATGAAATGCTAAAAACTCCCTCCGGAGGGCCCGGAGGGAGTGGAAGATTAGTGCAGCTTCAGACGCGGACGGATCACGCGGTTGATTCTGCCCACCAGCATCATCAGCCCGGTTTTGAAGTAGCCGTGCAGCGCAATCTGGTGCATACGGTACAGGGAGATATACACGAAGCGGGCAATACGCCCTTCTACCATCATTGAGCCACGCATCAGGTTGCCCATCAGGCTGCCGACGGTAGAAAAGTTTGACAGCGACACCAGTGAACCGTGGTCTTTGTAGACATAGGCTTTCATTGGCTTGCCTTTGTACTGCGCCAGAATATTGTGCAGCACCAGGCTTGCCATCTGGTGAGCGGCCTGCGCGCGCGGCGGCACGAATCCGCCTTCAGGACGCGCGCAGGAGGCACAGTCACCGATAGCAAAGATTTCAGGGTCACGCGTGGTTTGCAGCGTTGGCTCGGTTACCAGCTGGTTAATGCGGTTCGTTTCCAGACCGCCGATCTCTTTCATAAAGTCAGGCGCTTTGATACCTGCCGCCCAGACCATCAGATCCGCTTTGATATACTCGCCGTCTTTGGTGTGCAGACCGCCTTCGTCGGCGCTGGTCACCATGGTTTGCGTCAGCACCCGCACGCCCAGCTTGGTGAGCTCATTGTGCGCCGCACCGGAAATACGCGGAGGCAGCGCGGGCAGGATGCGTTCACCGGCTTCAACCAGCGTGACGTTCAGCGCTTCGTTAGTTAACCCTTTGTAACCGTAGCTGTGCAGCTGTTTCACCGCATTGTGCAGCTCCGCAGACAGCTCAACGCCGGTCGCACCGCCGCCAACAATGGCGATATTCACCTTACCGTTCGCACCCATATTGCTGGTGTACTTCAGGAACAGGTTCAGCATTTCCTGATGGAAACGACGCGCCTGGTGCGGGTTATCGAGGAAGATACAGTGCTCTTTCACGCCCGGCGTGTTGAAATCGTTGGAGGTACTGCCCAGCGCCATGACCAGCGTGTCGTACGCCAGTTTACGCTCGGGAACCAGCAGCTCCCCTTTTTCATCGCGCAGCTCTGCAAGGGTGATGGTTTTGCTTTCACGGTTGATGTCCACCACCGAGCCCAGCTGGAACTGGAAATGATGGTTACGCGCGTGCGCCAGATAGCTGAGCGCATCCACGCCCTCATCCAGAGAGCCGGTCGCCACTTCGTGCAGCAGAGGTTTCCACAGGTGGCTGTGGTTACGATCCACCAGCGTAATTTTGGCTTTTTTACCGCGACCCAGCTTCTTGCCCAGCTGTGTAGCCAGCTCCAGCCCGCCAGCACCACCGCCTACAATCACTATCTTTTTCAATGGCGTAGTCAACGTGACCCCCTCAAATTATTAACCAATTGTTAATTAAAAGTTATAAAAATAACCCTTAATTAACAACAGGTTACAGCACTGAAACCATTCAGGTGCATTGAGAATAACACGTCAGGCGCATTGGTCATACCAAAATTGATATGCATCAAGTTTTGATGGCTTAAAAGTAGACAATTCTGGTCGAAAAGAAAGCCCGGTACGCTTTCGCGGCCGGGCTTTGATGCCTGCGGGTAAGGGGTTAACCCAGCGTTTTAAACGCTTTGATGCGCTGCAGATGCGGGGAGATGTTCTTGAACTTGTGGGTCTGTTCTTCGTCCCAGACGATCTCATAGTAATGATGCAGCAGTTCTGCTGCCCGATGGCTGTTAAGCGCTTCATCATTACGTGAAAGGATCACCAGGCAGCGGTCGCGGTTTTTCTCACGAAAATTGCTGACGCACTTGGTCGCAATATCGACATACTCTTCCGGGCGGTCAATTTTGCCTTCCATGTTCTCGTTCGGGAACAGGTTAGGATTGAACACCACCTGACGGATGTCGCACAGGAAGCCAATGCGCTCCGCCCAGTAGCCACCCAGCCCCACGCCGCAGATCAGCGGGCGATCGTCGACGTTGAGCTGCAACATCTTGTCCACCTCTTTGAGCAGATGCTGCATATCATGCTTCGGATGGCACGTGCTGTAGCTGATCAACCGTACATCCGGATCGATAAACTGCAGCTGCAGCACCTTCTCATGATTACCAGGACTGTTTGAGTCAAAACCGTGTAAATAGATGATCATCGTCTTCTCACCACGCTACGCCTTCCGGGAGGGTTTACAGGCTGGCTTTATGTGCCTGCCAGCGCTCATTCAGGTCTTCAAGCCGGGCGTTGACCGTCTTCCAGCGCGCCGAATCCATCAGCTCCTGACGGCTAAATGAACCTTTATGATACAATTGTGTAACACGCTCTGCATTGATCGGCGACAGGTTATCCAGCACGCTAACGGCACCTTTACGATTATTGCAGACCAGGATCATATCGCAACCTGCATCCAGCGATGCCTGACCGCGTTCAGCGTAGCTGCCCATGATCGCGGCCCCTTCCATCGATAAATCGTCAGAGAAAATCACGCCGTTAAAACCCAGCTCCTGACGCAGAACGGTTTTCAGCCAGTGCGGAGAACCGCTGGCAGGACGCGGGTCAACGTCGCTGTAAATAACGTGCGCGGGCATAATGGCATCCAGCTTGTTATCGGTGATAAGCGACTGGAAAACCGACATATCTTTGGCGCGTATTTCCGCTTCCGGGCGCGGATCGCGCGGGGTCTCTTTGTGGGAATCCGCCGTCACCGCCCCGTGACCCGGGAAGTGTTTCCCGGTGGTTTTCATCCCGGCATCGTGCATGCCGTCGATGAATCGGGTCGCCACTGCCAGTGCAATACGCGGATCTTCATGGTATGAGCGTTCGCCAATGGCAGCGCTGATATGCCCTACATCCAGCACCGGGGCAAAGCTAATGTCGATATCCATGGCAATCATTTCGCTGGCCATCAGCCAGCCGGCCTCCTGCGCCAGTTTTCCACCCTCTTCCGTGCCGAGCAGCGCGGCAAAAGACTGGGCGGCGGGCAGGCGGGTAAAACCGTCGCGAAAACGCTGCACGCGTCCGCCTTCCTGATCGACGGCCACCACCAGATGGTTACGCGACGCGGCGCGGATCTGACGCACCAGCTCGCGCAGCTGCGCCGGATCGTGATAGTTGCGGGTAAACAGGATCAGGCCGCCCACCAGCGGATGCGCCAGAATTTCACGCTCCTCCGCATCCAGCTCAAACCCTTCTACATCCAACATGACTGGACCCACATCCACCTCTCTTATCCTTTAGTTTGTAACTGACGCCAGGCATCGTCTGCCAGCGCAATAAATTGTTTGTCTCTGGACTGCCGATAGCGCATTTCAAACCAGCCGGCCATTAACATGACGACCCAGGGTCGCCAGCGCCTGACCTGACGCCTAAGCGCGTCGGGGTCAATATGTGCCACCTGAGCGTAGTCCCTGATGAGCATCTGCCGCGCGGCTTCACTCTCCGTCCAGACTGCCGCCAGCTCCAGCGCCACATCGCCATCTCCGGCATACTCCCAGTCGATAAGCCTGATGTCCGCTGGCGTATGAACAATATTCCCGGCATGAACGTCCATATGCAACGGCGCGAGCCGAATCGGCTGCGGCTCGCCCGTTTTACGCAGCCGCTTAAGATGTGCCAGCCACATTGGGGTACGCCTGCCAGGCAGGGCTTGCTGCCAGTAGTGCTCAAGCAGCGGGAATAACGTAATTCGCCATCCCAGACGTGGCTGCCGGTGCAGATGATACAGTATTGCCGCAAGCTCTGGGGTGTCCGGCAGCGCGCTTTTAACTTCACCGTCCAGATAGTCGACGCCCATCCAGCCCTGTCTGAAAAAACGGGGTTCAGGCACGAGATCTGACGGAAGACGTCTCAGGGCACGAAACTGACGACGGAAATGGAAAGCAGGCGCGTAGGGATCGTGATTCTGCCGCAAGACCAGACGGTGTTCGCCCTGCTCTATAATGCAACTCGCGCCGCCAAGCCCGGAATGGGCCTGCGGCGCGATAAGGCGATACTGAGGAAAATAGCGCGTCAGAATTTCTTCACGCGTGCCGTCATTGTTGCGTAACCGCACCTTTACCTGACCAGATAATTTCGCCTGTTTGAACCAGCATCAGCTGCATCTGCAGGGCTGGGGTATTCACGTTACCGGTGGCGTTAGAGTACAGCACATACTGTGCGCCAACGTTTCGGGCAATACCGATCGCCTTGCTACGTGAGCCGAGGCTATCCTGCGGCGACAGGCCCAGCTGCTGTTTGGCTACCGCGAGCTGTTGAGCCGAAACCAGCGTAAACTTGCCGTTGTTTGCCAGGGCATTGCGCAGGGTTTCCGTCGCTTCACCCGCGTTCAGCGAACCGTTGGTACGGTTGTTCACGCTGTCGACCAGCAACACGCTGCCCGCCGTCACGCCCTGCGCCTGCAGCATTTTACCGACCATCGGCTGCATTGCCCCGTTCCAGTCGTAATGGCGCACGCGCGGCGTGGGCTGTGAAGTCTGGTCCGGATGCTCAATCGGGCCTGGCTGGGCCGGAATAGACGGTACAGACGGCACGGTTGGCTGCTGCTGCGTTGGCGGTGTCGGCTGTTCAGTACCCGGTTTAGCCTCTTCCACAGGCGCAGGCTGTTCAGTTCGGGTCACACACCCTGCCAGGAACAGAGCGAAAGCTGTCACGAGCGCATAGCGGCTCAAATTTTTAATCAAGGTTCACCCCTCAGAGATAAAGATAAAGTCTCACCTTATGCGCACCCAGATAGTTGGCGCTGCCATAGAGCGTTACCGACGACCTGGCCGGAATGGTGACGCTGCGCGGCGCCTCCAGCGGATGCATTTCAAGACCTCTTACGTCATACCAGAAAAAACGGTAGTGGACCGTCACTGGTTCATGTCTTTCATTAAAGAGCGTAGAGGAGGCAGATGAGTTGATTTCACTGATGGTCAACGCGGGCTGTTGCGCCGTGATGCCCGCGGCAAGCACGGAGGATTCCATGACCAGCGTCTGTTCATCATTCACGGGGATCGCCGGACGCGAGCTGCACCCCACAATCATCATCGTCATTACCAGCGCTGCAATACGCCCTTTAAGCATGTCAGAGACCTTTATGTGCCAGCATCGGCCCCAGAGGACGTCCACCCAGCAGATGCATGTGAATATGATAAACTTCCTGGCCACCATGACGGTTGCAGTTCATGATCAGACGGTAACCGTCTTCTGCAATCCCTTCCTGTTCAGCGATTTTCGCGGCCACCGTCAGCATACGACCTAACGCCACTTCATGCTCGGTTTTTACGTCGTTTACAGTCGGAATCAGAATATTGGGAATGATAAGGATGTGCGTCGGGGCCTGAGGGGAAATGTCCCGGAAAGCCGTCACCAGTTCATCCTGATAGACGATATCTGACGGAATTTCGCGACGGATAATTTTACTGAAAATCGTTTCTTCAGCCATGACCTTTTCCTTTTTTGTTTAATCTGGCGCAATGCGTCCGCTGTAAACACACTGCCGGGATCGGTGTGTGACACAATTCAAGAGTATGAGCGAGTTTCTCCTGTCCTTTCAACCTCCTCCCTCGATTTCTTTCCTGAATGTTCATCAGCTGGGTGAAGAGTGACCGCTCGTATGCCTCAACGGGCTGAAACATTATTTCAGTTCCGTCCGACACATCTGTTTACAGGATTAATAGCAATGCGTATATTTCGCATTTGCATTTTCATGCGCATTTTCAACATAGAAAACGACGCCAGCCCGTTTCTGCGGGACTGACGCATACCCTCTTCACCGTTATAAGGGTTTGATAATGTCTTTCATTAATCACACCAGGGATGGGCAACATCAGCCTGTCGCAACGCCTTCGTTGCTGGCAGTCTGCATTGCTATGGCATTGACGCCAGCCGCCGCTTTCGCTGCATCAACAGCCGAAGATACCGTCATCGTAGACGAAGGTTTTGACAAAACACAGGATCCTTCCACAAACCAGGCTCAGGATTACAGCGTAAAAACCACCACCACCGGCACCAAACTGTTGCTGGTTCCCCGCGATATCCCGCAGTCCGTCAGCGTGATCAGCCAGCAGCGCATGGCCGATCAAAACCTGCAGTCCATCGGCCAGGTGTTAACTAACACCACGGGCGTAACGGCGCAGGTGCAGGACAGCGACCGTACCGTATTTTACTCGCGCGGATTTTTCGTTAGTAACTACGCCTATGACGACCTGCCGACCTCCATCAGCGAGGTGTGGAACTTTGGCGATACCGCCGCCGATACCGCGATCTACGACCGTATCGAAGTGGTGCGCGGCGCAACCGGCCTGATGTCCGGCACGGGCAACCCGGCGGCGTACGTCAATATGGTACGTAAGCATGCGGACAGTAATGAATTCAAAGGGAATGTTTCGGCCAGCTACGGCAGCTGGGACAAGCAGCGCTACGTGCTGGATTTGCAGGCGCCGCTGGTGGAGTCCGGTAAGGTGCGGGGCCGCCTGATTACGGGTTATCAGGATAACGACAGCTTCGTGGATAACTATCACTACCGGAAGAAATTCCTCTACGGCGTGATGGACGCGGATGTCACCGACAGGACTACCCTCTCTGTGGGGTATGAGTATCAGGAAAGTAATACCGACGACCCGACCTGGGGCGGACTGCCGACCTGGTACAGCGACGGGAGTAAAACCAATTACAATCGTAGCCAGACCGTCGCGCCTGACTGGGCCTACTCGGACAAGGACAGCACCCGCATCTTCGCTAACCTGACACAGCGTTTCGACAACGGCTGGGAAGCGCACATTAACGGCATGCATGCTGAAACCAACTTCGACTCTAAGCTGATGTATATGTCCGGTTATCCGGATAAAGAGACCGGCACGGGCATGGTGGGCTACGGCGGCTGGAACCGTGGGGAACGTAAACAGGATGCCGTAGATGCGTTCCTGCGCGGCGATTTCGAACTCTTTGGCCGTCAGCACGAAATGATGTTCGGCGGCAGCTTCAGCCGCCAGCGTAACCATTACGACAACTCAATGCCTGACGCGGTTTACGGCATGGTTGATGTGGGTAACTTTAAGAACTGGAACGGTAACATTGCCGATCCGCAGTGGACGCCGTGGAAGCTCTACAGCAAGGATGACATCCGCCAGTCCTCAGCGTATACCTCCGCCCGCTTCTCGCTGGCTGACCCGCTGCATCTGATCCTCGGCGCGCGTTATACCAACTATAACATTCGCTATAACCCGGCGGGCTCCCCGGACACCCGTCTGGAAAGCACTAAAGATGACGTTACGCCCTACGCGGGCCTGGTCTACGACATCAATGAAGACTGGTCGACCTACGTCAGCTATACCACCATCTTCCAGCCGCAGGACAAGCGTAACGCCAGCGGACGCTATCTCGACCCAACCACGGGCAAAAGCTACGAAGCCGGTGTGAAGGCAGACTGGTTCAATACCCGTCTTACCACCTCGCTGGCGATTTTCCGCATTGAGCAGGATAACGTCGCAAGCAACACGTATACCTACATGCCGAGCGGTGAGTCGATCTATCAGTCGCTGGACGGCGTAGTGAGCAAAGGGATTGAGTTCGAGCTGAACGGAGCGCTGACCGATAACTGGCAATTGACCTTCGGCGCGACACGCTACATTGCTGAAGATAAGAATGGCAACGCCGTCAGCGCCGATCAGCCGCGCACGACCATGAAACTGTTCACCCGTTATCAACTGCCTATGCTGCCAGCCCTGACCGTTGGCGGGGGCATAAACTGGCAAAATAAAGTGTGGACGGATGTGGATGGCGCTCCGGCTGGCCGCAACCGTGCGGAGCAAGGCAGCTACGGGCTGGTTAACCTCTTTAGCCGCTATCAGGTCACCACAGATTTTGCCGTTCAGGCGAACGTCAACAACCTGTTCGACAAAGAGTATTACGATTACGTCGGCTCTTATGTGGTTTATGGCGCGCCGCTGAACGTCTCGGTGAGCGCGAGCTACGACTTCTGAGTGACAGAAGCCCGGTGGCGCTACGCTTGCCGGGCCTACCCATCACACAGGCCGGGTAAGGCGCAGCCGCCACCCGGCACCACAAACCGCAGTAATAAAAAAGGCAGCCATTCGGCTGCCTTAGTCTCCCCAGGTCACAACTTAGTTGCTGCGGATGTACTCATCCATTTCGGTTTTCAGGTTATCGGATTTGGTACCGAAGATTGCCTGTACACCAGAACCTGCAACAACTACGCCCGCTGCGCCCAGTTTTTTCAGACCCGGCTGGTCTACTTTCGCGACGTCGGCAACGCTCACACGCAGACGAGTGATGCACGCGTCCAGGTTAGTGATGTTCTCTTTACCACCGAACGCTGCGACCAGTGCCGGAGCCATTTCGCTGGTAGCGCCTGCTTTGCTGTCTTCTGTCGCATCTTCACGGCCTGGGGTTTTCAGGTCCAGTGCCTTAATCAGCACGCGGAAGATGGTGTAGTACGCAACCGCATAGCACGCACCCACGATTGGGAACAGCCACAGTTTGCTGCTGTTACCGGACAGAACGATGAAGTCGATCAGGCCGTGAGAGAAGGACGTACCGTCACGCATACCCAGCAGAATACAGATTGGGAACGCCAGGCCCGCCAGAATCGCGTGGATAACGTACAGGATCGGCGCAACGAACATGAAGGAGAACTCGATCGGCTCGGTGATACCGGTCAGGAACGAGGTCAACGCTGCGGAGATCATGATACCGCCCACTTTTGCACGGTTCTCTGGCTTAGCAGAGTGCCAGATAGCAATCGCAGCTGCTGGCAGACCGTACATTTTGAACAGGAAGCCACCTGACAGTTTACCTGCAGTTGGGTCGCCCGCCATGTAACGTGGGATATCGCCGTGGAATACCTGGCCTGCTGCGTTGGTGAATTCACCAATCTGCATCTGGAATGGAACGTTCCAGATGTGGTGCAGACCAAATGGCACCAGGCAACGCTCGATGAAGCCGTAGATACCAAACGCCACAACCGGGTTCTGGTAAGCAGCCCACTGAGAGAAGGTCTGGATAGCGGAGCCGATTGGCGGCCAGATGAAGGACAGGATCACGCCAGTGAAAATCGCTGCCAGACCAGAGATGATCGGAACGAAACGCTTGCCCGCGAAGAAGCCCAGATACTCAGGCAGCTTGATGCGATAGAAGCGGTTAAACATATACGCTGCAATCGCACCGGAGATGATACCGCCCAGAACACCGGTGTCTGCCAGGTGTTTCGCGGCGATCTCTTCTGCCGGTAAATGCAGAACCAGCGGCGCAACCACAGCCATGGTTTTCACCATGATGCCGTAGGCAACCACTGCAGCCAGCGCAGAAACGCCGTCGTTATTGGTGAAGCCCAGAGCCACACCGATCGCGAAGATCAGAGGCATGTTAGCAAAGACAGAACCGCCTGCTTCGGCCATCACGTGGGACACTACGGCTGGCAGCCAGCTGAAGTTAGCAGAACCGACACCCAGCAGGATACCTGCGATAGGCAGTACGGATACTGGCAGCATCAGCGATTTACCGACCTTTTGCAGGTTAGCAAATGCATTCTTAAACATAATTGAGAGTGCTCCTGAGTATTTGTGCTTTTTTTACGCTTTCACGCATTGGCCCGGGGGGAGTACCGTGCCGTGGACAGGACATCTAAGCGCCCTTTATTTATTACACAGAGTAAAATAATTCCCTCTGAGTTTGTTTGACGGCTATCACGTTTCAGCTTAAGGCGGTCGAAAAACTTTCAGTTATTTACAAAAAGCATGTCCGGATGTGTCTAAAAACACCCTCACCGCCCCAAATGAGGCGGTGAACTTTACTCGCTTTACTTATTAATTACGAGCCTAAAAAAAACAGGTGCATCAGACAGATTGCAGGCGGGCGGGGTCGATATGGAACAGCGTGGAGAAGTTTTCCGTCGTCACACGGGCCAGCTCATCAATGCTGACGCCCTTCAGTACGGCCATGTACTCAGCCACATCTCTCGTCATAGCGGGCTGGTTCTCTTTACCGCGATGCGGTACCGGTGCCAGATACGGCGAGTCTGTTTCCACCAGAATGCGATCGAGCGGAACATAGCGTGCAGCATCACGCAGCTGCTCAGCATTACGGAACGTCACGATCCCCGAAAACGAGATATAAAACCCTAAATCAAGCAGCTTACCCGCCGTTTCTCTGTCTTCTGTGAAACAGTGTAGTACGCCACCGCAATCCGTCACGTTTTCTTCCCGGAGGATCGCCAGCGTATCCGCACGCGCATCGCGGGTGTGGACGATAACCGGCTTGTTCAGCTCCCGGCCAATGCGAATATGGTTACGGAAGGACTCCTGCTGACGCGGTTTGGTTTCCGGCGTGTAAAAGTAGTCCAGCCCGGTCTCGCCCATCGCCACCACGCCCTCTTCTGCTGCCAGTCGGCGCAGCTCCTCAACGTCGTACGCCTCGTCCTGATTCAACGGATGCACGCCGCAGGAGAACACCACGTTATCGCGAACGCCCACCAGCTCACGCATGGAGCGGTAGCCCGGCAGCGTGGTTGCCACCGCAAGACAGAATTTCACATCGCGGGCGGCGGCTTTTGCCAGCACGTCGTCCACGTTTTTATGCAGGGATTGATAATCCAGGCCATCAAGATGGCAGTGTGAGTCGACTAAAAACATAATGTCTCTCTCAGAGATGGGAAACTGGCGGTATGACGCCGGGTTGCAGGTAATGTTCGATACGCAGTAACTGGTCGGTCAGTAAAAGCTCGCGATTAAGACCGGTCACGGTTAAAAGCTGTTCACGACTCTGGCAAATTTCATGGAGCATCGCGTGAAGAATCTTCCCTGAGAGACGGTTCGCCAGCGTATTCACCAGCGGCCACGCATCCGGGTTGGTCAGAAGCGTTGTCCCTTGCTGGATTTTGAGCGCATCCAGCAGCAAGGAGGCCAGCCAGTGCAAACGCTCAACGGCCCGATCGCTGTTAAGTGCAGGCAGTAAACTTAGCCAGTCGTGACTGTTCAGTGAAGCGTCGACGGCCCGGCAGAGCGTTTCTCGCTCTGACCAGACGTCAGGCTGCAGTAATGCCAGCGCCGCAGCAGGCGCACCGCTGCTCAGACGCAAGGCGGTCAGCGCGCTCTCAGGTGACGTTGTCACCTCACGCTCCAGCCAGCTCAGCGCCCACGATTCCTGGGGCACCGCCAGGTGATGGAGACGACAGCGGCTGCGCAACGTGGCCAGCAATCGTCCCGGGTCACGGCATGAGAGGAAAAACCACGTTTTTACCGGCGGCTCTTCCAGGGTTTTGAGCAGAGCGTTAGCGGCCGCCTCGGTGAGCAGCGTGGCGTCTTTAAGCCAGACCACTTTAGCGCCGCCCAGCCGAGCGTGTTCATACAATTTTTCACCGACTTCACGCACGGCATCAATACCGAGCGCGCTTTTGCCCTTCTCAGGCTCAAGCGTGTAGTAGTCAGGATGCGTGCCCGCCTGCATCAGCTGACAGCCACGGCATTTGCCACAGCTCTTGTGCCCTTCCGGCTGCTGACACATCAGAAAACGGGTGATGGCATAAATCAGCGCATCATCACCCATCCCCGGCAATGCCTGAATCAGTAACGCATGATGCCCCCGCCCCGCCTGATAGCTGCCGATCAGCTGTTCAAAGTGTGGGCGCAACCATGGATACCATTTCATGCCTGCTGCTCCTGCACCCACTGCGTAATGGTATGCTGAATATCACGCGTGACGTCGTCCAGGGACTGCGTCGCATCAATGGTACAAATTGAGCTGTCCTGTGCGGCCAGTTCAAGATAGCGCGCACGGGTACGGTTAAAGAAATCAAACGACTCTTGTTCAATGCGGTCCAGCTCGCCGCGCGCGCGGGCACGCTTGAGGCCCACTTCCGGGGTGACATCCAGATAGAGCGTCAGGTCGGGGCGAAAATCACCCAATACGGCATTACGCAGCGTGGCCAGCATTGTCTGGTCGATACCGCGTCCTCCGCCCTGATACGCCTGAGTCGACAGATCGTGACGATCGCCAATCACCCACTTGCCGTCGGCCAGGGCGGGTTTAATAACCGTCTCAACCAGCTGAACGCGCGCCGCGTAGAACATCAGCACTTCGGCTTTGTCAGTGATAACTTCGTCGCCGACGGATTTGATATCCAGTACCAGGCTGCGCAGCTTTTCGGCCAGCTGCGTTCCGCCCGGCTCGCGGGTAAATACTATGTCCGCCACGCCAAGCGCTTTGAGCGTATCCACCACCACGTTGCGGGCGGTGGTTTTACCCGCCCCTTCGAGTCCCTCAATGACAATGTATTTACTGCGCATTTTTTTCCTTAAGTGCCTTCAGATAGTCCTGAACAGAGCGATTGTGGCTGGCAAGGTTGGTGTTAAAGGTATGCCCCCCTTTTCCATCAGCCACAAAATAGAGATACGGTGTTTTAGCCGGATGCGCGGCGGCTTTGAGCGACGCTTCGCTCGGCGTGGCGATCGGGCCCGGCGGCAAACCGCTAATCACGTAGGTATTATACGCCGTTGGCGTCTCCAGATCTTTTCTTGAGATCTTGCCGGTATAGCTCTCGCCCATGCCGTAGATAACGGTAGGGTCGGTTTGCAGACGCATGCCGATGCGCAGACGGTTGATAAAGACTGACGCCACCCGATCGCGCTCGGCGGCAACGGCCGTCTCTTTCTCGATAATCGAGGCCATGGTGACAAACTGATTTTGATCTTTATAGGGTAAACCATCCATTCGCCCTTCCCAGGCGGCATCCACGGCGGCGACCATTTTTTTGTGCGCCCGCTTCAGGATGGCAACATCGGTCGTGCCTGCCGTGTACATCCAGGTATCTGGCCAGAACCAACCTTCCACCCATTCCGGGTGTTCAAACTTCAGCGCGTCAGCCACCGTCTGATAGCTATCGTCTTTTAACGTATGTTTGATATACGGCGCGTCACGCAGCTGTTTGAGGTAATCGCTCAGGCGCATTCCTTCCACAAACCGCAGGGGAAACTGGGCTTCTTTGCCGCTTTCCAGCAGCTGCAGCATCTCTCTGACGGTCATTCCCGGCGTAAAGCGATAGGTACCGGCTTTAAAATGCGACAGCTCAGGCTCCACGCGCAATAACCACTGGAAGACCCGTGGACGATTGATAATCTTGTCGCCATAGAGCTGTTCCCCCAGCGCCTGACGGCCGGTTCCCGCTTTCAGGGTAAAGATCGTTTCGTCTTTAACCAGGATTTTGCTGTCCGCCAGCTGGCGAACTTTCCATACGCCAGCTCCGCCAGCGACGCCCAGCGCAACGATGAGGATAAGGACAAAGCGCAACATTTTTTTCATGACTATCTGGTTTGCTCACATATCGGGGCTAAAAACTGAAACAGCTCGCGCGAAGACCAGCGTTGTTGGCCATACGCACGGACGGGTACAACAGGCATCAGCGCATTGCAGATGATGACTTCATCTGCGGTGTGTAGCGCGGCTTCTCCTGCGCTAACTTCGACAACGCGAAAGCCAGAGCGTGCCAGCTGTTGCAGACAAAACTGACGCATTAACCCATTTACGCCAGCGTGCTCCAGCGACGGGCTGAACACATCTTCCCCCTGCCGCCAGAGTAAATTAGCCGCACAGCATTCCGTAATGAACCCTTCGCTGTCAAGAACCAGCGCCTCATCGGCGTCCGTCTGTTCAAGATGAGTACGAATGAGCACCTGCTCCAGGCGATTGAGATGCTTAAGCCCGGCCAGCATCGGGTTTCGTCCCAGCCGTACCGGGCTCAGCGTCAGCGTGACGCCGTCTTCTCGCCAGCGAGAGTAATGCGCGGGATAAGCAGAAACGGAGAGAATACGCGTTGGGTTGATACACGATGCGGCGCTGTAACCCCGGCCACCGCTACCGCGGCTGATGATGACCTTGAGTACGCCGCTGTGCTTCCCCGACGCGAGCTGGCACATTTCCTGGCGCAGTGTGTCCCAGTGCGTAAAGGGGATCATTAACTTTTCACAGCCATGCTGCAAGCGTTGAATATGCGCCTCCAGCAGGCAGACATCGCCATCAAGAATGCGCGCCGTCGTAAAGCAACCATCACCGAACTGTATCGCCCTGTCGCTGGCAGGCAGCGTGTCCTGCTCAAGGCCATTGATTAAAAACATGGTGGCTCCTTATGCGTGGGCGTTTAGTCTGGCAGGATGTCATGCAGCCGACAAGAAGATTAGGCTTAATAAAAAAGGCCCGACAAGCGGACCTTTTTAAATGCTATCGGGACGACAGGATCAGATCTTTTTGAAGATCAGAGAGCCGTTGGTGCCGCCGAAACCGAAGGAGTTACACAGGGTGTACTCCATACCGCTAACCTGACGCGCTTCGTGAGGAACGAAGTCCAGATCGCAACCTTCATCCGGGTTATCCAGGTTGATGGTTGGCGGAACAGCCTGATCGCGCAGCGCAAGGATGGAGTAGATTGACTCTACTGCACCCGCCGCACCCAACAGGTGACCGGTCATGGATTTCGTGGAGCTCACCATTACGCGGCTGGCAGATTCGCCGAAGATAGACTTAACCGCCTGAGCTTCAGCTTTATCGCCTGCAGGCGTAGAGGTGCCGTGCGCATTCACGTAGCCGATTTGTGCTGGGGTAATACCCGCATCACGAATCGCGTTTTCCATCGCCAGTGCAGCACCTGCACCGTTCTCAGGAGGAGACGTCATGTGGTAAGCATCGCTGCTCATGCCGAAACCAACGATTTCAGCATAAATTTTCGCACCGCGTTTTTTCGCGTGTTCGTACTCTTCCAGTACGATCATGCCCGCCCCGTCGCCCAGCACAAAGCCGTCACGGTCTTTATCCCACGGACGGCTCGCCGCCTGCGGGTTATCATTACGGGTAGACAGCGCACGCGCCGCACCAAAACCGCCGACACCCAGTGGGGTACTGGCTTTTTCAGCACCGCCCGCAACCATAGCATCTGCATCGCCGTACGCGATAATGCGCGCGGCCTGGCCGATGTTATGTACGCCAGACGTACAGGCGGTCGCGATAGAAATGCTTGGCCCACGCAGGCCGAACATGATGGTCAGGTGACCCGCCACCATGTTAACAATCGTGGACGGAACGAAGAACGGGCTGATCTTACGCGGGCCGCCATTCATCAGAGATGTATGGTTTTCCTCGATCAGGCCAAGACCGCCAATCCCGGAGCCGATAGCGGCGCCGATACGGGTTGCGTTCTCTTCCGTAATCACAAGGCCAGAATCCTGCATGGCCTGAACGCCAGCGACAATTCCATATTGAATGAAGGCATCCATCTTGCGCTGTTCTTTGCGCGAGATGATCTCTTCACAGTTAAAATCCTTTACTAAGCCAGCAAATTTCGTTGCATAGGCGCTAGTATCGAAATGGTCGATTAGGCTGATGCCGCTCTGACCGGCAAGGAGAGCTTTCCAGGTGGACTCTACGGTATTGCCGACAGGAGACAACATGCCAAGTCCGGTCACAACTACACGACGCTTAGACACGTTTGTCCTCCAGGGAGGGATAAAAAAAGAGATTCGTGGGACTAAAAAAGATAAAACTCAGGCGGTCGAATGACCGCCTGGAGATGTTCACTTACGCCTGGTGACCGTTGATGTAATCAATGGCAGCCTGAACGGTGGTGATCTTCTCAGCTTCTTCGTCCGGAATCTCAGTATCAAACTCTTCTTCCAGAGCCATTACCAGCTCAACGGTGTCAAGAGAATCTGCGCCCAGGTCTTCAACGAAGGAAGCGGAGTTCACAACTTCTTCCTGCTTAACGCCCAGCTGTTCGCCGATAATTTTCTTAACGCGTTCTTCGATAGTGCTCATACTCTTAAATTTCCTATCAAAACTCGCTTTCGCGATGGTTTTCGTAGTGTATAAAATGTTGAAAAATTTGCAACTAAATCCCGGCAGTTCGTACCACGATTTTACGTTATTTTGAGGCCATTCGCCCTAATAACGCAAATATTTTTCATCGTGGTTAAACCATATACATCCCGCCGTTGACGTGGAGGGTCTCACCAGTGATGTAACCCGCTTCGTCAGAGGCTAAAAATGCAACCGCACTGGCGATTTCTTTAGGGTCGCCAAGACGACCCGCCGGAACTGCCGCCAGCGTACCCGCACGCTGCTCATCAGTCAGCGCACGCGTCATGTCCGTTTCAATAAAGCCCGGAGCAACAACGTTTACCGTAATACCGCGGGACGCAACTTCACGCGCCAGCGACTTACTGAAACCAATCAGGCCTGCTTTCGCCGCAGCGTAGTTAGCCTGACCAGCATTTCCCATGGTACCAACCACAGAACCGACAGTGATAATACGACCATGACGCTTTTTCATCATAGCGCGCATTACCGCTTTTGACAGACGGAATACAGATGACAGGTTGGTTTCGATGATATCGTTCCACTCGTCGTCTTTCATTCGCATTAACAGGTTATCGCGAGTGATCCCGGCATTGTTTACCAGAATATCCACTTCGCCAAACTCTGCGCGAATATTTTCCAGAACAGATTCGATAGATGCAGGTTCAGTCACATTCAGCACCAGACCTTTACCGTTTGCACCCAGATACTCGCTGATGGCCTGAGCGCCATTCTCGCTGGTTGCTGTACCAATCACCTTCGCGCCGCGCGCAACCAGTGTTTCAGCAATTGCACGCCCGATACCGCGGCTTGCGCCAGTGACCAGGGCGATTTTTCCTTCAAAACTCATGGTATTCCTCTTTTATTGCGAGAGTGCCGCTGACATTGCTTCCGGCTCGTTAATCGCCGAGGCTGTCAGGGTGTCAACAATACGTTTCGTCAGACCGGTGAGGACTTTACCTGGGCCGACTTCATACAGATGCTCAACGCCCTGAGAGGCCATAAACTCAACGGTTTTGGTCCACTGTACCGGGCTGTAGAGCTGGCGAACCAGCGCGTCACGGATAGCTTCCGGCGTGGTTTCGCATTTCACATCGACGTTGTTCACAACGGAAATCGTCGGTGCGTTAAACGCAATTTTTTCCAGCTCAACCGCCAGTTTCTCGGCAGCAGGCTTCATCAGCGCACAGTGAGACGGCACGCTAACAGGCAGCGGCAGCGCACGTTTAGCACCCGCAGCTTTACAGGCCGCGCCGGCACGTTCAACCGCTTCTTTATGGCCAGCGATAACCACCTGGCCCGGCGAGTTGAAGTTTACCGGAGAGACAACCTGGCCTTCAGCGGATTCTTCACACGCTTTTGCAATTGCAGCATCATCCAGACCGATGATGGCAGACATGCCGCCCGTGCCTTCCGGCACCGCTTCCTGCATGAATTTGCCGCGCAGTTCAACCAGACGTACCGCGTCAGCAAACGCGATCACGCCGGCACACACCAGCGCAGAGTATTCACCCAGGCTGTGACCCGCGAGCAGCGCTGGCGCTTTACCGCCCTGCTGCTGCCAGACACGCCACAGCGCAACGGACGCGGTCAGCAACGCTGGCTGGGTCTGCCAGGTTTTGTTCAGTTCTTCGGCCGGCCCCTGCTGGGTCAGCGCCCATAAATCATAACCCAGTGCATCAGAAGCTTCACGGAAAGTCTCTTCAATTACCGGATAGTGTGCTGCCATTTCAGACAACATCCCAACGGTTTGAGAGCCCTGGCCCGGGAACACAAAAGCAAATTGCGTCATTTTTAATTCCTTATACTAGAAACGAACCAGCGCGGAACCCCAGGTGAACCCGCCACCGAAGGCTTCAAGCAAGACCAGCTGGCCCCGTTTGATTCGCCCGTCGCGTACCGCTTCATCAAATGCGCACGGTACCGACGCCGCAGAGGTGTTGCCGTGACGATCCAGCGTCACCACAACGTTATCCATCGACATGCCGAGCTTTTTCGCGGTCGCGCTGATGATACGCAGGTTAGCCTGATGCGGCACCAGCCAGTCGAGCGCGGAGCGCTCAAGGTTATTCGCTTCCAGCGTTTCATCAACGATGTGCGCAAGCTCGGTCACCGCCACCTTGAACACCTCGTTCCCAGCCATAGTCAGGAAAATCGAGTTGTCCGGATTAACGCGATCGGCGTTAGGCAGGGTCAACAGTTCGCCGTAGCTGCCATCAGCATGCAGATGCGTCGAGATGATACCCGGCTCTTCGGACTGCCCCAGCAGCACCGCGCCCGCACCATCACCAAAAATAATGATCGTTCCGCGATCGGTTGGATCGCAGGTGCGCGCCAGCACGTCAGCACCGATCACCAGCGCATATTTAACGGCACCGGATTTCACGTACTGATCGGCGACGCTCAGCGCATAGGTGAAGCCTGCGCACGCGGCAGCGACGTCAAACGCCGGGCAGCCTTTAATGCCGAGCATGTTCTGCACCTGGCACGCCGCACTTGGGAAAGCATGCGTAGCAGACGTCGTGGCGACCACGATCAAACCAATCTGTTCTTTATCAATGCCCGCCATTTCGATAGCACGCTGTGCGGCTTCGTAACCCATGGTAGAGACGGTTTCGTCTGGCGCGGCAATACGACGTTCACGGATACCTGTGCGCGTGACAATCCACTCGTCAGACGTATCTACCATTTTTTCCAGATCGGCGTTGGTACGCACTTGTTTTGGCAGGTAGCTGCCGGTACCTAAAATCTTCGTATACATGTACGCTCAGTCACTTTTAGCTAATACAGATTCCAGGCGAGCGGCAATCCGCTGAGGGACTTGTCGCTGCACCGCCTGCACTGCCTGTTCAATCGCGACAGCAAATGCTCGCTGATTGGCGGCGCCATGACTCTTAATCACGATGCCGCGCAATCCTAACAGACAGGCGCCATTATACTGGTCGGGGTTGAGGTGACTGAATCGCCGCGTCAGGCTCTTTTGTAACCAACGCTTCAATAAAATCAGCCACCAGGCGCTTTTTTTGCCTTCCCCCTGAGATTTCAGCAGAGAAAGGAACATGCGCACGACCCCTTCCATGGTCTTCAACGTGACGTTTCCGGTGAAGCCATCGCACACCAGAACATCCGTTTTACCCGTCAACAACTCATTGGCTTCGAGATAACCAATATAGTTGATGGAGGGAACCTGTTTGAGCAATTCAGCCGCTTCGCGAATGCTGTCCAGGCCTTTGGTCTCTTCTTCACCAATGTTCAGTAACGCAACACGGGGAGTGTTGATCCCGACGACTTCTTCTGCCAGCACCGATCCCATCACGGCAAACTGAGCCAGCATAGTACTATCACAGTCGACGTTAGCGCCCAAATCGAGCACCACCGTTTTGCCCTTCTGCTGATGCGGTAACACCGTCACCAGCGCCGGACGCTCAATACCTTCAATAGGTTTGAGCAGTAATTTAGACAGCCCCATCAGCGCGCCGGTATTCCCCGCGCTAACGCAAGCCTGGGCTCGCCCTTCTTTCACCAGCTCCAGCGCTATCCGCATAGAGCTGCCACGACTATTGCGAATAGCCTGCGAGGGTCGGGCATCACTGGCAATAACTGACTGCGCAGGAATAATCTGCAGACGCGAACGTTGTTCAAAGTCAGCTTTTGCGAGTAATGGCGTGATTGCGTCGGGATTGCCGACTAAAAGAAGTGTGAGTTGCGAATTAGAATTCAGTGCCTGCAATGCTGCAGGCACTGTCACGGAAGGGCCAAAATCTCCCCCCATGACATCTAACGCCAGGGTTAGACGTGTCAAGGTATCGTCGCAGCCTGGTTCGGTAAATTCCCCGTTTGCACGGGGAAATCCTCACTAAGCCTAATCACGCTTACGCGTGATTACTTAGTGATAACCTTGCGGCCGCGGTAGAAACCGTCAGCGGTGATGTGGTGACGCAGGTGTTTCTCACCAGAAGTCTTGTCTACAGACAGGCTGGTAACTGCGGTCAGCGCGTCATGGGAACGACGCATGCCACGTTTGGAACGGGTTGGTTTATTCTGTTGTACGGCCATGGACCTTACTCCTCAATTACTTACGCTTTAAGCTGGCTAATACGGCAAATGGGTTTGGTTTTTGCGCTTCATCAGGCAGTTCCCCAAAGACCATGTCCGCCTCGGACACTTCACAGTGTTCAGAATCATGCACCGGAACCACTGGCAAGGTGAGGATGATTTCATCTTCAACCAGAGCCAGAAGATCGATTTCACCGAATTCGTTAACCTCAATCGGCTCATACGCTTCCGGGAGTGCTTCAGCCTGTTCGTCAGAACGAACGGGACTGAAACAATACGTTGTGTGAACATGCTGTACAAACGGTTTCCCGCAACGCTGACACTCGAGCGTTACCGTCACCTTTGCATCACCGGTTAAAACGGCGAGACGCTGGTTGTCGATAGCGAACGACATGGAGCATTCTACATCACTGTCCACACTGACTACGGATTCGGCAATACGCTCAGCCTGATCGGAAGTATAGATACCTTCATAATCGAGGCGTTTTTGAGCCGTACGAACCGGATCAAGAGTCAGGGGTAATTTTACCTTTTGCATAGGGCGCGCATATTAACTTTGTAACGTCATAGAGTCAAAGAAAAAGGCAACCAGAGCTGCCTTTTGCCAATTATTCGCACACATTGCGGCCTGTAGTTTAAAATGGCTGGCATCGATACGCTATATCTGGTGATAAAAATATGCCAAATCTCGTCCTTGCCTCAACTTCTCCCTACCGCCGAACGCTGCTGGAAAAGCTCGGGATCCCGTTTGAATGCGCCGCACCAGAGGTTGATGAGACGCCACAGCCGGGCGAGTCACCGCGTCATCTGGTGACGCGTCTCGCGAAAGAGAAAGCGCAGTCGCTGGCCGCACGTTACCCCGCACATTTGATTATAGGCTCCGACCAGGTTTGCGTGCTGGACGGCGAAATCACCGGCAAGCCCCATTCGGAGGAGAACGCCTGCCAGCAGCTTCTGCGTGCGCGAGGCACTATCGTGACCTTTTATACCGGCCTAGCGCTCTATAACTCCGCCACCGGTCATCTGCAAACGGAGTGCGAGCCTTTCGATGTGCATTTTCGCCATCTCAGCGAGCAAGAGATCATGGACTATGTGCGTCGGGAACGTCCGCTGAACTGCGCAGGAAGCTTTAAAAGTGAAGGACTGGGAATTGCGCTGTTCGACAAGCTGGACGGTCGCGATCCCAACACGCTGGTGGGGTTACCGCTGATTGCCTTGTGTCAGATGTTAAGACGAGAAGAGTGTAATCCGCTGACCATGTGACTGGGACGCTGCGGCCTGATGCCCTCACCCCGGCCCTCTCCCACAGGGAGAGGGAGCAAACATTAAAAACGGCAACATTCGTTGCCGTTTTACGTTTACCTTAGCCGCGCAGAACCTTAAGACAGCGTTTCAACTGCTCATCCAGCGGCGCTTCAATACGGATGACTTCTCCCGTATTAGGATGGGTAAACTTCAGCGCTGCCGCATGCAGGAACAGACGCGACAGTCCCGTCCCCGCCAGCTGCTTATCAAACTCGCGGTCGCCATAGCGGTCATCAAAGGCGATTGGGTGCCCTGCAAACTGCGTATGCACGCGGATCTGGTGGGTACGACCGGTCACCGGACTGCAGCGCACCAGCGTGGCAAACTCATAGCGCTCTTCAACTTTAAAGCGCGTCTCAGACGGTTTCCCTTCCTGGCTCACGCGGACAATACGTTCACCGCTTTGCAGAATGTTCTTCAGCAGCGGCGCCTGCACCACTTTTACATGGGACTGCCACTGGCCGCGAACCAGCGCCAGGTAATCTTTCTGCATCCCTTTTTCACGCAGCTGTTCATGCAGCGAACGCAGCGCAGAACGCTTTTTCGCCACCAGCAGTACGCCAGAGGTGTCACGGTCAAGACGGTGCACCAGCTCAAGGAAACGCGCTTCCGGGCGCAGGGCTCGCAGCCCTTCAATCACCCCAAAGCTCAGACCGCTACCGCCATGGACAGCCGTTCCTGACGGTTTATTGAGCACCAGAATGTGGTCATCTTCGTAAAGGATCACATCGCTCAGGGCCGCCACTTTCTGTAGCTTTGGTGAAACGGTCTCTTCTTCACGTTCCGCAACGCGCACCGGCGGAATACGCACTTCATCGCCCGCCTCGAGTTTGTACTCGGGCTTCACGCGCTTTTTGTTAACCCGCACCTCGCCCTTACGCAGGATGCGGTAAATCATGCTCTTTGGCACACCTTTCAACTGGGTGCGCAAAAAGTTATCGATACGTTGCCCCGCGTCATCTTCGGCGATAGCAACCATTTTTACGGCTGGAGTCTCTGTTTTCATGGTTGGCGATTCTAAATATCGTCAGCCATTAGCGCCACTCATTTTTCTATGCTTATATTTACTTTTATCCGGCCAGCTTCCCGTTTCGCGCAACCGATTTGGTGGTTATTAAACCAATCGCCGTTCTGAAGTGAAGAAACTGTGAGTAACCGGGTGATAATTGGTAAAAGTCATCTTGCTATAACCCGGCGAGCAGTGGAATAATGAGGCTGTTTTCCGTGTTAAATCCTGGTTAAGTAAGGATGTTGACGGAATGACCAATTTTGTCTGACCGATCATCCACGCAGCAATGGCGTAAGACGTATTGATCTTTCAGGCAGTTAGCGGGCTGCGGGTTGCAGTACTTCCCGGTATAAGGATTGTTCTCTGGAGAGTTCTACCCAGGCAATTCCCCTGATAATTGCGCTGTGTTTCCGTATGAAGCACAGGCAACCGACACTCTGCGCCTCTTAAGCGAGCGACAACCGTGAGGTTGGCGACGTGAACAGACACGAGGCCATCGGTTCATACCCCGGAAAGCGTCACCTTGCCCGCAGCTTTGTCGTCAATGTAAGAATAACGAGTAAGTTACGATGAAAAGAATGTTAATCAACGCAACTCAGCAAGAAGAGTTGCGTGTCGCCCTTGTGGATGGGCAGCGCCTGTACGATCTGGATATCGAAAGTCCTGGACACGAACAGAAAAAAGCGAACATTTACAAAGGTAAAATCACCCGCATTGAACCAAGCCTTGAAGCTGCATTTGTCGATTACGGTGCTGAGCGTCATGGTTTCCTCCCTCTGAAAGAAATCGCCCGCGAATATTTCCCTGCAAACTACAACGCCCATGGCCGCCCAAACATCAAAGATGTTCTGCGTGAAGGTCAGGAAGTTATCGTTCAGATTGATAAAGAAGAGCGCGGCAACAAAGGTGCCGCACTGACCACCTTTATCAGCCTGGCAGGGAGCTATCTGGTTCTGATGCCTAACAACCCGCGTGCGGGTGGTATCTCTCGCCGTATCGAAGGTGATGACCGTACCGAGCTGAAAGAAGCGCTGGCAAGCCTCGAACTGCCTGATGGCATGGGGCTTATCGTGCGTACCGCAGGCGTAGGCAAATCAGCCGAAGCGCTGCAATGGGACCTGAGCTTCCGTCTGAAGCACTGGGAAGCCATTCAGAAAGCAGCGGAAAGCCGCCCTGCTCCGTTCCTGATCCACCAGGAAAGCAACGTTATCGTGCGTGCCTTCCGTGATTATCTGCGTCAGGACATCGGTGAGATTCTGATCGATAACCCGAAAGTGCTTGAGCTGGCGCGCCAGCACATCGCCGCGCTGGGTCGTCCGGATTTCACCAGCAAAATTAAACTGTACACCGGTGAAATCCCGCTGTTCAGCCACTATCAGATCGAATCCCAGATTGAGTCGGCCTTCCAGCGTGAAGTGCGTCTGCCTTCCGGCGGTTCTATCGTCATCGATACCACTGAAGCGCTCACCGCTATCGACATCAACTCCGCGCGTGCAACGCGCGGTGGCGATATCGAAGAGACCGCCTACAACACTAACCTCGAAGCCGCTGATGAAATCGCCCGCCAGCTCCGCCTGCGCGACCTGGGTGGTCTGATCGTTATCGACTTCATCGACATGACCCCTGTACGCCACCAGCGTGCGGTTGAAAACCGCCTGCGCGAAGCGGTGCGTCAGGACAGGGCGCGTATCCAGATTAGCCATATCTCACGCTTTGGCCTGCTGGAGATGTCCCGTCAGCGTCTGAGCCCGTCTCTCGGTGAGTCCAGCCATCACGTTTGTCCGCGCTGCTCCGGCACCGGTACCGTGCGTGATAACGAATCTCTGTCCCTCTCCATTCTGCGTCTGATTGAAGAAGAAGCGCTGAAAGAGAACACCAAAGAGGTTCACGCCATTGTGCCTGTGCCCGTTGCCTCTTACCTGCTTAACGAAAAACGTGCAGCTGTCAGTGCGATTGAAGCGCGTCAGGGTGGCGTTCGCTGCATCATCGTGCCAAACGACCAGATGCAGACCCCACACTATCACGTACTGCGTGTGCGTAAGGGCGAAGAGACGACCACCCTCAGCTACCTGCTGCCGAAGCTGCATGAAGAAGAGATGGCCCTGCCATCCGATGAAGAGCCTGCAGAGCGCAAACTGCCAGAGCAGCCTGCGTTAGCGACCTTCATCATGCCAGAAGCGCCACCGGAAGCAGCGCTGGAAAAACCTGCTGCCAAACCTGAAGCGCAGAAACCAGAAGCAGCGGCAGCGAAGGTCCAGCCGGCACAGCCGGGTCTGCTGAGCCGCTTCTTTGGCGCGCTGAAGAAGATGTTTGCTGAAGAAGACGTTCAGCCAGAGCAGCCGAAAGAAGAGCCTAAAGCGGCCAAACCAGAGCGTCAGCAGGATCGTCGCAAGCGTCAAAACAACCGCCGCGATCGTAACGACCGCAGCGACCGTAATGACCGTAATGACCGCAGCGAGCGTCGTGACAACCGTGACAATCGCTCTGAGAATGGTGAAGGCCGCGAGCAACGCGAAGACAACCGTCGCAACCGTCGCGAGAAACAACAGCCGAATGTTGAAGATCGTGAAATTCGCCAGCAGGCGGGCGATGAGTCTGAGAAGAGCAAACAGCGTGATGACCAGCAGCCGCGCCGTGAACGCAGCCGTCGTCGTAACGACGAGAAGCGTCAGGCACAGCAGGAAGTCAAAAACCTGAACCGCGAAGAGCCTGTTGAACAGCAGGACGGCGAGCAGGAAGAACGTACTCAGGTTATGCCGCGTCGTAAGCAGCGCCAGCTTTCTCAAAAAGTTCGCTTCGCCTCTGAAGTAACCGAAGAGTCAGCCGTTGTCGCGGTTGAAACCAGCGAGAGCACAACCGGTACGCAGCTGGCGAAAGTTGATCTGCCAGCGGTCGTTGAAAACAACGTTGAGCAGGACGATAACGGTGAAAACCGTGATAACGCCGGTATGCCGCGCCGTTCACGCCGTTCTCCACGTCATCTGCGCGTCAGCGGCCAGCGCCGCCGTCGCTATCGTGACGAGCGCTACCCGACTCAGTCTCCAATGCCGCTGACCATTGCCTGTGCTTCACCAGAAATGGCCTCCGGTAAAGTCTGGATCCGCTACCCGGTTGCTCGCCCGGAGCAGGTTGTTGAAGAACAGCCTGTAACCGAAGAGGTGATTGCACCGGCAGCAGCGGTAGAAGACGTCATGACTGAAGCGGCAACCGTGGTTGAACCTCAGGTTGTTGAAACTGAAGCACCTCAGGCAGTGGAAGTTGAAACCACCCATCCAGAAGTGATTGCCGCGCCGGTTGATGCCGCACCGCAGCTTATCGCCGAAGAAGATGCCGTGGTGGCTGAGGAAATCGCTGAAGAGGCTGAACCTGTAGCCGCAGTGGAAGACACCGCTGAAACCCTCGTTGAAACCACCACTGAAGAAGTCGTTCAGGACGTTGAGATTCAGGTTGAACCGGTTGTTGAAGAACCGAAAGCGGCTGAAGTGAAACCTGAGCCGGTTGTCTCTGCACCAGCCGCTGCCCACGTGGCGACAGCACCAATGACGCGCGCCCCGGCGCCGGATTACGTGCCTGAAGCCCCGCGTCACAGTGACTGGGTTCGCCCGGAGTTCAACTTCGACGGTAAAGGCGCTGCAGGCGGCCACAGTGCAACGCATCAGGCGACCGCACCGGCAACGCGTCCGCAGTCTGTCGAATAACGACGCTGAAAGTAAAAAGCCGACCTTAGGGTCGGCTTTTTTTATGGCTGCTGCACGGGCTTTCTCATCCCGGTGACCTCCGGCATGACCTGCCGCATCAGCTCCAGAAAACGCCGCAAGCGTGCCGGATAATAACGGGACCAGGGGTAAACCAGATGCACCGGTAACGCCGCTGGCTGCCAGTCTGGCAGCAAATGCACCAGCCGCCCTTCCCGAATATCATCCTGTACCGTCCAGCTGGATACCACCGCCACGCCAAGGCCGGTGAGCGCCGTATTGCGTGCGACATACAGGCTATCGGTGCTGAGGCGTGGGGTAATCGCCACTCGCGCGGTGGCAGGTGATGCATCGTGAAAGAGCTCGACATGGCGCTGGTAGAAAGAGCTGATGGCTATCCAGGGAAACTGCTGCAAATCCTCCGGCGTGGTAACCGTCGGAAAACGGGCCAGCAGCGCCGGTGAAGCCACCACCGAGCGCGGCACTTCCGCCAGCAGCACGGATACGGTCGCCGGATCGACTTCCACGCCCACCCGAATAGCACAGTCAAGGTTGTCGCCGAGGAAGTCCGCCGACCGATCGTTGAGCATCCACTCAATCGAAAGCTGCGGATAGCGTTGCAAAAATTCGGTTACGGGTTTCAGAAGCTGATCCTGACCAAACGCGTGGGGTGCCCGCACCCGCAGCACGCCTACGGGCTCATCTTCCGTGTGCCCCACCTCATCTTCCAGCGCCAGCCAGCTGTCAATCACCCGGCGAGCATGCTGATAGCAGCGCTCGCCATCATCCGTCAGCCGCGTCGTGTGGGTGGTACGCAGTATCAGGCGCACCCCCAGCATGGTCTCCAGCGACTGTAACCGCCTGCTCACCGTGGCCTGGGTGGTTGCAAGCTGCCGCGCCGCCGCAGAGAGGGAACCCGCCTCCACAATTCGAACAAACGTCCGCATTAACTCCACCCTGTCTATACGCTCAGCTCTTTTCATCGCATTTTCATTTATACGTTCAACGTATAAGCGTTTTACCACCGGGCCCGCTACCGTCGCAAGGCGTACTGATAAAAAATAGCCTCACACGACGAATGAGGAACATCTTATGAACACAACAACCGCCGCCCATGCCGTGAGCCGCTGGGTAATCTTAATGCTGGCGATAGGTGCAGGTTTCAGCGTGGCATCTATCTATTATGCCCAGCCTCTGCTGCCGCTGATGGGCGCAGACCTTCACCTGAGTATCGAAGGAATGGGCCTGGTCCCGACGCTCACCCAGGCGGGATATGCCCTGGGGATCCTGTTCCTGCTACCGCTCGGCGATCGCCACGACCGCAGGACGTTAATCCTGATAAAGAGCGCGGCGCTGGCGCTGTTTCTTCTCGGCTGTAGCCTGACCGGGCAGATCCATTCTCTGCTGCTGGCAAGCCTGCTCATCGGCATGGCCGCCACCATGGCACAGGATATCGTCCCTGCCGCGGCCATCCTTGCGCCGGAGGGTAAACAGGGGAAAACCGTGGGCACGGTAATGACCGGGCTGCTGATGGGTATCTTATTATCAAGAACCGTGAGCGGCGTGGTGGGCGAAGCGTTTGGCTGGCGCGTCATGTACCAGCTGGCGGCGGCGAGCATTGCGTTCATCGGAGTGATGATGTGGTTTGTGCTTCCCCGTTTTGCCATTCACTCCACGCTGAGCTACCCGGCGCTGATGCGCTCAATGGAACATCTGTGGCGTCGCTATCCGGCTCTGCGCCGTGCGGCGCTGGCCCAGGGTTTTCTGTCGATTGCCTTTAGCGCCTTCTGGTCTACGCTTGCGGTCATGCTGCTAGAACGCTATCACCTGGGCAGTGCCGTAGCGGGGGGCTTTGGTATTGCGGGTGCCGCCGGTGCGTTAGCTGCCCCGCTGGCGGGAGGTCTGGCGGACAAACTCGGCGCGGGAAAAGTCACGCAGCTTGGTGCCGTTCTTGTGACCGTTTCATTCGCTCTGATGTTCCTGATGCCCGCGTTGAGCGTTCATGGACAGCTGATACTGATCGCCGTCTCTGCCGTCGGGTTCGACCTGGGTCTGCAGTCCAGCCTGGTCGCTCACCAGAACCTGGTATACAGCCTTGAGCCGCAGGCGCGGGGTCGTCTCAATGCCCTGCTCTTTACGGTGGTCTTTATCGGGATGGCGCTGGGCTCCGCGTTAGGCAGCAATATCTACTCGCTGGCCGGCTGGACGGGCGTGGTCGCGCTGGCGACAGTCTGTGGCGTCATTGCGCTGGCAATCCGTCTGATAGAAAGCGCTCGAGTCGCCTCCGCACCGGCGGAAGTTGCATAAAAAAAATGCCCAATCCAGACGAATTGGGCAGTAAAACATGCCCAGTTTCAAGACATGCTCTAAGAGGTCAAGATGTTATTTGTTCAGCTGGAACAGAGACATGCCCTGCATATCGCTAAACGCTTTATAAGACGCCTGCAAGGCCGCCTGCTGCATGGTGTAAGAGGAAATCGCTTCGTTCCAGTCAACATCCACCAGGTCACTCATCTGCTTGGTCTGACCCAGCGCGCGGTCATCACCCAGCGTATCGAGTTTTTCCAGCTCGTTCATCTTGGTTCCCACATCCGCAACGACCGTCAGGACATTGTTCTGGGCGTTTTTGATGCCGATTTGCGCATTGGTAATCACCTGGCTTTGCGCCGTTGCGGCAGCCGGATCGTTCTCAATCGGTGTCTTCAGCGACGCAATGGCAGAATCCAGGATTTTGAACATGTTTGTTTCGCCATATCCACCGCCCGGCAGCTGTTCCGCATTACTGGTAATGCTTTCGAAAATTTGCTGTCCGGTATGGCTAATGGTCATATTTCGCGCCGTATCAACCTGCTGCGTGATAGCCTCTGCGCCGCCGTTGTAATCCCCGGTCGCGGCATCAAACGGTGCGCTCTCGGTTTTGTATCCCGCAAAGATAAAGCGACCGTTGCCATCCGTCGTGTTGGCCAGGTTCATCAGCTGATCGCGGATCCCCTGAATATCGGTCGCCAGAGAAAGACGGTCGTCATCGCTTAATGTGCCGTTTGAGGCGTAAACCAGCTTCTCGCGCACGCTTGAGATCGCGGTATTCACCTGCGTTAACACGTTATCTTCCAGCGAGACCTTCTGTGTTGCAAAGGTACGCGCGAGTGCGAACTGGCTGTTTTGCGACTGAGATTGCGACAGAACGATGGCCTGCGACGCGGCGATAGGATCGTCCGAAGGACGATTGACGCGCTTACCGGTGGACATCTGCTCACCGTAGCTCAGCCATCTGCTCTGGGAATCGGTGATCCCACGCATGTTCTGCTCGTACATCATCTGGGTGCTAATACGCATTGTTCACCTCAACCTTAACGAATGTTGATAATTGCATCGAAGAGCGTACTGGCAGTTTGTAGTACCTGGGCATTGGCCAGGTAATACTGCTGATAACGCTGCAAATTGCCATACTCTTCGTCGAGGTTTACCCCAGAGATGGTCTGCTGCTGCTTGATTAACTGCGTTTCCACATTGGCTTTCGTCTGGCTACTCACCTTCAGAGACGCCGTTGAGCTACCGACGGTACTGACGAGCGAGGCATACGCATCGTTGAAGGTTTTATTCCCACCCACTACTTTGCCGTTTTGCAGATCGAGCAGTTTTTGACCGTTACGGTTGTCACTTTCGCCGCCGTTCTGCACCGATGCCATCGCCAGTTTGGACTCGTCGCTGATCGCGAGATCCATGTTCATGATGACGTTGGAAACAGGCTTCACGGTGAAACTATCTTTGGTATTTGCCGTGCCGCTGACGTTGACGTTAAGGCCATCAAACGACAGATTACCGCTGGCATCCGGGCTCATCGTAAAGCTGGTTTTGTCTGATGTGCGGGTGACAGTCCAGTCAGTGCCGTTAAACTGCAGCTTATAGTCTGTCGCCTGGACCTGTTTACTGTCCGTCACAGAGGCCGTGACAACGGCCGAGCCGCCGTTCTTGCTGTTGGAAAGCACCGCCGGAGAACCAAAGTTGAACAGCTTACCGCCCGCATCACCGTTTGCATCAAAACCGGCTTCATGCTGCGTGTTCATCGCATCGGCAAAGGCCAGCGCCATCTGGTTCAGGCTGTTACGGGCTTTATCCAGATCTTCATTACGGAAGCTCAGTAAACCGCCCAAAGAACCGGTGGTGATAAATTTCTCGGGGATCTCAATATTGCCCGCCACGTCATCGACGTAGGCGATGGTCGTACGAGCCGGATCGGCGCTGGACTTCACGGCCGCCAGCTGGCTGGCTTTGCTGCCCTGCACCAGGCTGTAACCGTTGCCGAGAGAGATATTAAACGTGCCGCTATCCTGTACCGAGACTTCCACGCCCACGATTTTGTTCAGTTCGGTCACAAGCTGATCGCGCTGGTCAAGCAGGTCGTTAGGTGAAGCACCCGCACCGACACCGGTCAGACGAGAAATCTGATCGTTCAGATTCGCAATCTGTGTCGCGTAGTTGTTGATCTGAGACACGCTGCTGGAGATGGCGGTATTAACCTGCGTATCCTGGTCACGGAGATACTGATCGGTGGTTTTAAACTGATTGACCAGACCACTCGCTTTACCCAGCACCGTCTGACGTGCTGCCGGGTCTTCCGCGTTACTCACCAGGGTTTGCAGGCTTTTGAAAAAGTCTTGCAGGGTGGTGGAGAGCGAGTTGGTGGTATCGGAGAGCACATCGTCGATTTTTGACATCTGCTGATAGCGCGTCGTCAGACCGCTGCTCTGCGTCTGCGCGGCGCGCAGCTGGTTGGTGATGAAGGCGTCATACTCACGCTGTACACCGGAGACATAGACTCCGTTACCCACCCAGCCACCGCCGGTCAGCGTGCTGTTAGATGCGCCCAGCACCGTGGTCTGGCGGGTGTAACCTGCCACGTTATAGCTTGAAATATTATTACTGACGGTATTGAGTGCCGACTGCGCAGCACTGAGGCCACTCATGGCGCTGTTAATCAAACTGGACATGGGGGTTCCTTTTATACGTTCAGACACGAGTCCTGATGAAGGTTATCGGCAACCTCCACCGGGACTTGAGAACTTTCAGAACAGATTTTCAATATCTGTGCTATAGGCTTTGCTGACCTTCTCGCCCATGGATTTCAGCTGCTGGATCATGCTGGTGAGCTTACGCGCATAGTTCGGGTCAGTCGCGTAGCCCGCGTTTTGCAGCGCCTGAGCTCCCTGCTCCGCCGTCGCCGCCTGCGTAACGGCGGTATAACGCGGATTTCGGCTCAGCAGGCCGACATAATCGGACAATGCTTCCAGATAAGAGCTGTAGACGCGGAATTTTGCTTTGACCTTCACCGCCGCACCGTTCTCGTATTCGGTGGTCGTGATCTCCGTTGTCGGCCCCTTCCAGCTGGAGGTGGCCTTCACGCCGAAGATGTTGAAGCTCGGCTCGCCGTTTTCCTTGCGGATCTGGCGCTGGCCCCAGCCCGACTCCAGCGCAGCCTGCGCCAGAATCAGGTGATGCGGCACGCCGCTCTGTTCGCTGGCAAGGCGCGCAGGCAGAGAAAGCTGCGCCAGGAAGTCTTTGCTGTCGCCCGAGAGCGGCTCATCGCCGCTGCCCGTGGCTTTTGGCATCGCTTTACGCACCAGCTGCGTCAGAGCCTGGTTTTGGTAACTGGTCACCGTTTCCAGGTCAAACTTCATCGGCACCTGCTGCGGCTGCTCCTGAGGCTGAATGCCCTGCGCGGCTTCGGTCTGTTTCACAATCATGTCAGCCAGACCGAGGCCTTTACCGGCGGTCATCTGCTGCGCAATCTGCTGGTCATACATGCTGGTGTAGAGACGCGTTGAATCACTGCTGAACATCCCGTCTTTCGGCAGGGTTTCACGCATGCTTTTCAGCATCATCTGTACAAACATCCCCTCCACCTGGCGGGCGACCGGGCGGATATTCGCCGCCGGGTCTTTTCCTGCTTTGGTTTTCAGTTCGTTGAGCGACTGGGCGTCCCAGGCTGCACTGGTCAACAGTTTGCTATCGGTCAGCATTAGATGATTTCCAGTTTGGCGCGCAGGCAGCCCGCGCTTTGCATGGATTGCAGAATGGACATCAGGTCCATCGGCGTTGCGCCCAGGGCGTTCAGGGCACGCACCACGCTGTTCAGGTTGGCGCTGGAGCGAACGCTCTGCAGTGACCCGCCGCTCTGACGCATATCAATCTGCGTTTGCGGCGTCACCACCGTCTGACCGCCACCAAATGGCGTGTTCGGCTGGCTCACGTTCGCGGAGCGGTTTACCGTCACGGAAAGGTTACCCTGCGCGACGGCACAGCTGTCCAGCGACACTTCCCGGTTCATCACCACCGAGCCGGTACGGGAGTTGATGATCACCTTAGCATCCTGTACCGGAACGTTCACTTCCATATTCTGGATATCCGCCAGCATGCGCACCTGGTTGCTGCTGCCGGTGGAGGTACGGATCTGCACGGTGCGCGCATCGAGTGCCGTTGCATTACCGTAGCCGCGGCTGCGGTTGATGGTATCGGCAATTTGCTGCGCCATCGTGAAGTCTTCATTATTGAGCTGCAGGTTGATGGTATTGCCTGTGCCAAACTGGGTTGGCAGTTCACGCTCAATGATCGCCCCGTTGGTGATACGCCCACCGTTCAGCTGGTTCACCTGCACGCTGCTTCCGCCTGCGGATGCACCCGCACCGCCAACCAGAATGTTCCCCTGCGCCAGCGCATAGACCTGGCTGTCCACGCCTTTCAGCGGAGTCATCAGCAGCGTACCGCCGCGCAGGCTTTTGGCGTTACCCATTGAGGAAACCACCACATCAATGGTCTGCCCCTGACGCGCAAACGCCGGGAAGGACGCGGTGACCATTACCGCGGCCACGTTTTTCAGCTGCATGTTGGTTCCCGCCGGCACGGTAATGCCGAGCTGGGAAAGCATGTTGTTCAGGCTTTGGGTGGTGAACGGCGTCTGTGTCGTCTGGTCACCGGTACCATCCAGCCCCACCACCAGGCCGTAGCCAATCAGGGAGTTTTCACGTACGCCCTGAACGCTGGTGAGGTCGCGAATACGGTCAGCCTGGGCAAAGGTTGCCACCAGCGCGAGCGCCACGGCGAAGATCGATTTAAACATGGGTCACCTCGCTTACATCGGCGATAAATTAAGGAAGAAGCGCTGCAGCCAACCCATATTTTGCGCTTCATTGATATAGCCGTTACCGACGTACTCAATGCGCGCATCCGCCACCTGGGTGGACGGAACGGTGTTGGTGCCGCTGATGGTGCGAGGGTTAACCACGCCCGAGAAGCGAATGAATTCAGTGCCCTGGTTGATGGCGATCTGTTTTTCACCCACAACGTGCAAGTTGCCGTTAACCAGTACCTGGTCAACCGTGACCGTCAGCGTACCGCTGAAGGTGTTGCTGGCGTTCGCGCCGCCTTTGCCGTTAAAGGTGTTGCCGCCGGACGCGTTCACATCAGCACGCGCGTTGCCGAACAGCCCTTCGAGATAGCGTGGCACGGTATCGAAGCCAAAATTGGTTTTGCCATCGCGGCTGGCGTTCGCCGACGAGCTCTTGCTCGCGCTGACGTTTTCCTGCAGCACAATGGTCAATGTATCGCCGACATTACGCGGGCGGCGATCTTCAAACAGCGGCTGATAGCCGTAATTAATCGGCTGCGCGGTCTGGAAAATGGAGCCGTTTACCACTGGCGCAGGGCCAGGAACGGGTTGGGCAGTCGTCGCACCCTGGACCAATGGTTTAGACGGGATCAAAGCACACCCGCTGAGGGTGACAGCCAGAACAGTCAGTATCGGATAACGAAACGCCGCGTTTTTTTGCATTGCCTTCATCTTCGAAAACAGGGAGCCGGTGCGGCGTTTACCGCACCGGGCTACACCTTAGAGTTGCGTCAGTTTCTGCAGCATCTGGTCGGTCGTCGACACTGCTTTACTGTTAATTTCATACGCGCGCTGAACCTGGATCATATTCACCAGCTCTTCCGCCACGTTCACGTTGGACGTTTCAACATAACCCTGGTACAGCAGGCCCGCACCGTTCAGGCCCGGGGTGCTCTCATTGGGCGTACCGGAGGATTGCGTTTCGGTGTAGAGGTTCTCACCAATGCTTTCCAGACCGGTATCGTTCATGAAGGTGGTCAGGTTGAGCTGCCCAACCTGAACCGGCGCGGCCTGTCCCTGCTGGGTCACACTGACCACACCGTCACGTCCGATGGTGATGCTCAGGGCGTTCGCCGGGATGGTGATCGCAGGCTGAACCTGGAAACCGCCCGCCGTCACCAGCTGGCCGTTCTGATCGACCTGGAACGAACCGTCGCGGGTATAGGCAGAGGTACCGTCAGGCAGCTGCACCTGGAAGAAGCCCTGGCCTTTGATCGCCACGTCTTTACTGTTGTTGGTCTGAGACAGGTTGCCCTGGCTGTGCAGGCGCTCGGTGGCCACCGGGCGAACGCCGGTACCGATCTGCAGGCCCGACGGCAGCGTCGTCTGTTCAGAAGACTGCGCGCCCGGCTGGCGGATGGTTTGATAAAGCAAATCTTCGAAAACGGCGCGCTGACGCTTGAAACCATTGGTGCTCACGTTTGCCAGGTTGTTGGCAATCACGTCCATATTGGTTTGCTGGGCGTCCAGGCCTGTTTTCGCGATCCATAAAGAACTGATCATAAGGAGTCCTGTTAACTCATAGCCAGAAGTTGGTTAGCCTTGCCCGCGTTTTCATCCACGCTGCTGATGATCTTCATCTGCATTTCAAAACGACGGGCGCTGGCGATCATGTCGCTCATGGCGGCTACCGGCTTAACGTTGCTGCCTTCCAGAACGCCGGACATCACGCGGATGCTCGGGTCGGCCTGTAACGTGGCACCACGCGTCGCCTGCGCCGCCTGGGTCAGACGGAACATGCCGTCATCGCCACGCTGCACGTCTTTGCCTTCCGCCTTAACCAGCTTCAGACGTCCGACGGGCGCAACGGTGTTGGCCGGGTCGCCCGGGTTCAGCGCGGAAATGGTGCCGTCCGCGGCGATAGTCAGCTCAGAGCCTTCCGGCACGGTCAGCGGGCCCGCTTCACCCATCACCGGATGCCCCTGAATCGTCAGCTGGCCGGTCGCGCTCACCTGGATATTCCCGTTACGGGTATAGCCTTCGCTGCCGTCCGCAGTTTGCACCGCCAGCCAGCCGTCCTGCTGCAGGGCAACGTCCAGCGGGCGTGAGGTGTAGTCCATCTGCCCAGGCGTCATATCTGCGCCAGGGGTCGATGCCGTCACCAGCGTACGGGTTGGCAGGGAGAGCCCTTCAACCGGCACCGCGCGCAGCGCATTAAGCTGCGCGCGAAAGCCCGGCGTTGAGGCGTTTGCCAGGTTGCTGGCGGTAACGGCCTGCTGATTGAGCGTCTGGCTTGCCGCGCCCATCGCGGTATATATTGCGTGATCCATTGCGCTTTCCTGTTAGCCGCTTAACGCAGGTTAACCAGCGTGTTGAGGATCTGATCCTGGGTTTTGATGGTCTGCGCGTTCGACTGATAGTTACGCTGCGCGACAATCATGTTCACCAGTTCTTTACTCATATCCACGTTGGAGGCTTCCAGCGCGCCGTTGGTCAGCTTGCCGAAGTTACCGGTGCCTGCGGTACCCAGCAGCGCCACGCCGGAGGACTGAGACGCAGACCAGACGTTATCGCCTTCCGATTTCAGACCTTCGTTGTTGGCGAAGTTTGCCAGCACGATCTGGCCCAGCACCTGAGACTGTTCGTTAGAGTAGCTACCCACCACGGTGCCATCGTCGTTGATCTGGTAGCTGACCAGGTCGCCTGGCTTGTAACCGTTCTGATTGGTTGCCACAACGCTGTTCGCGCCGGTGTTCTGCTGCATGGAGTTCTGGAAGCTCAGGGAGAAATTCGCAGCCGTCGCACCGCCGACAGAGCCGGTGGTGATGTTGATGGCCGGCGTGGCGTTTGGCGTTCCGCTCAGTGCACCCGCAGCGTCGTAGTTATAGACACCCGCCAGGTTACCGTTCGCATCAAAGTTCATCTGCGCCGCTTTCGTCGCTGTAGAACCTGCTACGCTGCCGTCCTGAGTGTAAAGATCCCATTTATTGTTAGCTGTCTTCACGTAGTAGACATACATGTTATGGGCGTTACCCTGGCTATCGAAGACGGTCACGGTCCCTTTTTTGTTATAGGTATCCGGGTTAGTCGCATCGAACGGGGCAGTTTGAACAGGGTCGGTTGAGTTGAGGTTGATCTGCTGCGTCGCGGTGGTGGTGGCTTTCGCCGACATCAGCGTATTCGGAATGGTGATAGCCTGAGGGTTCGCACCGGTCTGAACGGTTGGAGGCGTTCCCGCTACCGGGTAGCCCGTCAGCTGCATACCCTGCATGTTCACCAGCGTACGGTTTTCGTCCAGCTTGAACTGGCCGTTACGGCTGTAGAACACAGAGCCGTTTGAATCGACCATACGGAAGAAACCGTTCTGGCTAATGGCAACGTCCAGACCGCGACCGGTATTGGTAGTGGTGCCGTCGGTAAAGTCCTGAGTGATGCCTGCAACCTTCACGCCGAGGCCGACTTTGGAACCGGCAAACATGTCTGCAAAGGAAGCAGAACCGGATTTAAAACCATAGGTCGCGGAGTTGGCGATGTTGTTGCCAATGACGTCCAGGTTGGTGGCCGCAGCATTCAGGCCGCTGACCGCTTGAGAAAAGGCCATGACTTACTCCTGATAAGTGTTAGGGCTTAGATAATCTGCCGAACTTCGTCGAGTGTGGTGGTACCAGAGGTACCCAAATCCAGTTTGTTGCCGTCGCTACCTTTAATTACGCCCTGGACCAGCGCGAACTGCAGCGGCTGCGCCACCAGCTGGGTTGTCCCGTTGCTGGCGCTAATCGCCACTTTGTAGGATCCGTTTGGTGCTTTAGTGCCGTCGGTCAGGCTGCCATCCCAGGTAAAGGTGTGAACGCCCGCCTTCAGCTCACCAATATCAATGGTGCGCACGACCGTGCCGTTGCCATCGGTAATGGTTGCGGTAACTTTCTCTGCTGGCTGCTGCAGCTCAACGCCAAACGGCGTGGTGGTCGTGGTGGCGTTGCCATCGGTGGTGCTGGTGCCCGCCAGGATCGTGGTACCCGGGATCATCACCCCGTGACCAATCAGGCTTGCCGCCTGCAGAGACTGGGCGCTGTTAATCTGTCCTGAGACGGAACCAAGGGTGGTGTTGAGTTTCTCAATGCCGCTAACGGTGCTGATCTGCGCAAGCTGCGTGGTCAGTTCGTTGTTCTGCATTGGGTTGGTGGGATCCTGGTTCTTAAGCTGCGCCACCAGCAGCGTCAGAAAGCTGCCCTGAAGATCGGAGGCATTGCTCCCGGTGAGGGAGTTAGAACCCGTCGTACTCTTCGTGTTATTAACACCCGAGTTCGTAGGATCATTCACATTTACGGCGATGGACATGCATGTCTCCTTTACTGGCCGAGAGTGAGCGTTTTGAGCATCATGCTCTTCACGGTATTAAGCACTTCGACGTTGGCCTGGTAGCTACGGGAAGCCGACATGGAGTTCACCATCTCACCCACCACATCCACGTTTGGCATCTTCACGTATCCGCTGGCATCCGCGAGCGGGTTACCCGGCTCATACACCAGCCTGTCCGGCGCCTGGCTCTCTACCACATCAGACACTTTCACGCCGCCCGTCGCCGCGCCTGGCGCAGCATCGACCTGAAAGACAACCTGTTTGGCACGATACGGCTGGCCGTCTGGTCCGGTTACGCTGTCGGCGTTCGCCAGGTTACTGGCAGCCACGTTCAGGCGTTTGGACTGCGCGGTTAATGCCGAACCGGCAATATCAAAAATATTCAGCAAGGCCATCTATCAGTTCCCCCCCTGCAGGACGTTCATCATGCCTTTGATTTGTCCGCCGAGTACGGTCAGGCCCGTCTGGTATTTCAGGCTGTTATCGGCAAACTGCGTACGCTCCCGGTCCATATCCACGGTGTTACCGTCGAGTGAGGGCTGATCGGGAATGCGGTAAAGTAAATCGGTCGCTGGCGCGGTCATCGCCTGAGCAGGAATATGGCGAGAGGATGTCATGGCAAGTGCAACACCCGTTCCTTCGGCACGTCCGCGCTCCATCACCTTTTTGAGTTCACTGGAAAAATCAATATCGCGCGCCTGAAACCCTGGGGTATCGGCGTTAGCGATGTTGGCGGCTAAAATCTCCTGCCGCTGGGCGCGTAAATTGAGCGCTTCCTGCTGAAAACGTAACGCGGCGTCGAGTTTATCGAGCATGTCTCCTCCGCTGATGGCAAAATTTCAGTTCACAGCTTAAATCTCACCCGGTCTCCCCTATCGACGGAATAAGCGCAAAATGCGTCGCTATTTATTGCGTTGATGCAAAACCACTGCAGGTAGAATTCATTCAACTCTGGAAACGGTGGAACTTGCGATGCAAACGTTAAAACGTGGCCTGATGGCAACTTTCTTGCTGTTTAGCCCCCTGGTACAGGCTGAAGGCTTAGAGAATCAGCTGACGGCTTTTTTTGCTGAAAAGCTGGCGGGCTTTAGCGATGAGGTTAACGTTACCGTGCGCACCCCACCGAATCTGTACCCGACCTGTGACCAACCGTCATTCAGCGTGACGGGGACCACCAGGCTGTGGGGGAATGTGAACGTGCTGGCACGCTGCGCCAACGAAAAACGCTATTTACAGGTTGCAGTTCAGGCAACGGGCAATTATGTTGTCGCCGCCGTGCCCATTGCGCGCGGCACCGTGCTGCAGACGAACAGCGTGACGTTAAAGCGCGGCCGTCTGGATCAGCTGCCTCCACGCACCATGCTGGAAATGAACCAGGCACAGGACGCCGTCAGCCTGCGCGATGTCGCCCCCGGCCAGCCGATACAGCTCTCAATGCTGCGTCAGTCATGGCGGGTAAAAGCGGGTCAACAGGTGATGGTCGTGGCCAACGGAGATGGCTTTAGCATCAACAGTGAAGGGAAAGCGTTAAACAATGCCGCGGTGGCGCAAAATGCCCGCGTCAGAATGTCCTCAGGGCAGGTGGTGAGCGGAACCGTCGATTCTGATGGGAATATTCTGATTAACCTATAATCTTTTTAAAGATTTTGCGGCGCGTGCCGATAAATATTCCATTAATGATGATGTCAGGCGCAAACGCCGCGAACCCTCGATGAGGACAACACTATGAGCATTGATCGTACATCAGCCCTGAAGCCGGTAAGCGCTGTACAACCTCGCGAAACGAATGACGCGACGACGCAAAAAACGCGTCTGGAAAAGCCGTCAACGTCCAACAGCACCAGCGTAACCCTGAGCGACGCGCAGGCAAAACTGATGCAGCCAGGCAGCAACGATATCAATATGGAACGTGTTGAAGCGCTGAAAACGGCTATTCGTAACGGTGAACTGAAAATGGATACCAGCAAAATTGCTGATGCCCTGATTCAGGAAGCACAGAGCTTCTTACAGAGTAACTAACCGTATGAGTCGACTGTCAGAAATACTGGATCAAATGACGGTTGTCCTGAACGACCTGAAAACGGTAATGGACGCTGAACAGCAGCATCTCTCTTCCGGTCACATCAACGGCAGCGCGCTGCAGCGTATTACTGAAGACAAAAGTTCGCTTCTGGCAACGCTGGATTATCTGGAGCAACAGCGCCGCGCTGAGCAAGATCCAAAGCGCAGCGCCAATGACGATATTGTTGAGCGCTGGCAAACCATTACCGAAAAAACCCAGCACCTGCGCGATCTTAACCAGCACAACGGCTGGCTGCTTGAAGGTCAGATTGAGCGTAATCAGCAGGCGCTTGAGGTATTAAAACCGCATAAAGAAACCGGACTGTACGGTGCGGATGGTCAGACGGCGACTGCGCGTATTGCGGGAGTTAAAAAGATTTCGATTTGAAGCCTGTGCGACAAATCATGCAGCGGGGAGCACCATAAGGTGAACTCCCCTTTTGGCGTTTATGCCGTCCGGCGGGCAAACTCTTTCACTTTGAAGCCCAGCACCGCGAGCGTGGCAAAGTAAGCCACCACCCCGACGCCCACCACGGCCATCAGCCGCATCAGACGGTAGGGCATGGTGCCCTGGGACCACTCCGGCATCACGTACATCATGCCGAGCAGCGCGGCAGCCATCACCAGTACCGCAACGATCAGACGCACCAGGAAACTCCCCCAGCCCGGCTGCGGCGTGAAAATATCCTGCTTGCGCAGCTGCCAGTACAGCAGCCCGGCATTCAGACAGGCCGCCAGACCAATCGACAATGACAGGCCTGCATGCTTCAGCGGACCAATAAACGCCAGGTTCATCAGCTGCGTCATAATCAGCGTAACAATCGCAATTTTCACCGGCGTTTTAATGTCCTGACGCGAGTAGAACCCGGGCGCCAGCACCTTGACGACAATCAGCCCCATCAATCCGACCGAGTAGGCAATCAGCGCGCGCTGGGTCATAGCGGCATCAAAGGCGGTGAATTTCCCGTACTGGAAGAGCGACACCGTTAGCGGTTTAGCCAGAATACCCAGCGCCACCGCGCTTGGCAGGGCCAGCAGGAAGCAGAGACGTAAACCCCAGTCCATCAGGCGGCAATATTCATCATGATTGCCGCTGGCAAAACTTTTCGACAGCGACGGCAGCAGGATGGTCCCCAGCGCCACGCCCAGCACCCCGGACGGGAACTCCATCAGACGGTCGGCGTAGTACATCCAGGAAACCGAGCCGGACACGAGGAAAGAGGCAAAGATGGTGTTGATGATAAGCGAGATCTGGCTGACGGAGACGCCGAGAATGGCGGGCCCCATCTGCTTGATCACGCGCATCGCCCCGGCATCTTTGAGATTGATGCGCGGCAGCACCAGCATGCCGATTTTTTTCAGATGCGGCAGCTGGTACGCCAGCTGCAGCACGCCGCCGACGGTGACCGCCCAGGCCAGCGCCAGCACCGGCGGGTTGAAGTGCGGCGCGGCGAACAGGGCAAAACCGATCATGCTGACGTTAAGAAACGTCGGCGCAAACGCCGGAACAGAGAAGCGGTTCCAGGTATTCAGGATCGCCCCCACCAGCGAGGCCAGCGAGATGAGCAGAATATAGGGGAAAGTAATGCGCAGCAGCTGCGAGGTCAGCGCAAATTTGTCAGCCGTATCGGCAAAACCGGGCGCGGTCACCATAATTACCCACGGCGCGGCCAGCATACCGAGTACGGTCACCACCGCCAAAGCCAGCGTCAGCAGCCCGGAGACATAAGAAACAAAGACGCGCGTCGCGTCTTCACCCTGCTTGCTTTTATATTCCGCCAGAATAGGCACGAATGCCTGAGAAAACGCCCCTTCAGCAAAAATACGACGCAGCAGGTTCGGCAATTTGAACGCGACGAAAAAGGCGTCCGTGGCCATCCCCGCACCAAATACCCTTGCCACAATGGCGTCGCGCGCAAAACCCAGCACGCGGGAAAACATGGTCATCGAGCTGACGGCCGCCAGCGATTTTAATAAGTTCATTAACGTGAATTTCCAGAACCATACGGATTTGTAGGCCAGGTAAGCGTAAGCGCCACCCGGCAAAGCCAACAAGCGGCGCTTAGTCTAACCGGATTTCAACGAATTACTATCCGCAGATGTTACAGCGAGTTATTCGCTCATGGCCTCGCGCCAGAGCCTTTCCACAATGCGCTGCGCCAGAATGGCCTGCTCGCCGGACGTTTCAGGAACCGTCTGATTTTGCACGCAGGTGATAAAGTGGCGGGCGCATCCTGCGAAACCGCGCTGCTCCAGAGTACTCTGCCAGCCTGGCGCCGGGAGCGTCACCACGCCGTTGCCCTTCTCTTCCCGCCACTCGCGCATGTCCGTAATGTCATACAGCGCGCCGTCGGTCACCGCCTGCACGGATTCACGCTGGCTTCCCGCCCGACGGTGCATGCTGGTGGTAATCTGAAGATGCTCAACGGCGAAGTGGTGTTCCGCATAGACCATCTGCCCCTGGTCATTCGTCAACAGGGTACCGCTTTTCAGCTGTGCATTACCGTTGCTCAGCCACAGCGCCGTATCCACAACGTGCAGATAATCATCCAGAAGGGTGAAGCGCAGATCGTTAGGCCCAATGCTGTCGGTGCGGTGCTTATCCATCCGCAGCGAGGCGAGCGTGCCCGACTGCGCCTTCAGCTGCTGATAAAGCGGCGCAAAGCGGCGGTTGAAGCCCACCATCAGCGTCAGTTTTTTGCGCGCGGCCAGCTCAATCAGCCGTTCGGCATCCTGAACATTTTCCGCCAGCGGTTTATCCACGCAGACGTGAACCCCCGCATTGAGCAGCTCGCTCACCACCTGATAGTGGGTTGCCGTTGAGGTATGCACAAAAACCGCATCACACTCGCGGGCCAGATCCTGCAGGGAGGCGGCATACGGAATGCGCCAGGTTTCGCAGATACGTTCTGCCTTTTCGCGGGTGGGTGACCATGCCCCTTGCAGGGTCCAGTCCGTCGCCGCACCTAAAACAGGCAGCCAGGCTTTCTGCGCGATGCCGCCCAGCCCCACCACGCCTACGCGTAATTTTTTCACCGTCAGTCTCCCAAATGTGCCAGCAACGCATCCAGACGCTGTTTCAGCCCGGCGACCTCGTCTTCCAGCGCCTCTACGCGTGCGGCAAGACCGTCATTGCCTGCTGAGGATCCCTCGTCGCTCTCCACGGTAGCGACATCGACGTCGCCGCTGAACAGATGCATATAGCGGCTTTCACGTTTGCCCGGCTCGCGGGCCAGACGCACCACGTATGGGCCGTCTTCACGAGAAGCCAGCCCTTCCAGGGTCTGCTCGACCTCCTGCATATCGCTGAACTCATGCATACGGGAAGCACGCGTGCGCAGCTCCCCCGGCGTCTGCGCCCCGCGCAGCAATAGCGTGGTGATGACCGCCACTTCCGCACTGCTCAGCTTCAGGTCACCGAATTCGGAGTTACAAAAGCGCTGTTCGTATTTGGTCACGCGGTTGCCAAAGCCGCTGACGGTGCGCAGATAGTGGCGTTTTACCAGCGCATCCAGCACGTCCTGAACGTCATGCTCGCTGAGGTTCATCACCGGCTCGCGGTTGGTCTTCTGGTTGCAGGCCATGGTCACGGCGTTGACGGAGAGCGGATACTGCTCCGGCGTGGTGACCTGTTTTTCGAGTAAGCACCCAATCACGCGCGCTTCTGTACCGTTTAGCTGATACTTCATCTTTTCTCCTTAACGACCTGCGGTCCAGTCCCGGGTGGTTAACGCCGTCAGAACGTGGTCGCGCCACTCTCCGTCTATCAGCAGATAGTCTTTAGCGTAACCCTCTTTCTCGAACCCTAAACGCGCCAGCAAATTGCCGCTGCGCTGATTATGCGGCATATAGTTCGCCATGATGCGATGGATATGTTGCGTGCGTTGCATATAGCGGATCGCCACCGTTAACGCCTCGTACATCAGCCCCTGCCCCTGCCATTTCTGGCCGATGGAGTAGCCAAGGTAGCAGGCGTGAAACGATCCCCGCACCACGTTTGAAAAATTGGCGATCCCGATAATCTCTTTCTCTTCAGGATCCAGCAGCGCGAAATAGAACGCGCTGCCCTGCTTGTGAAATTCCGTAATCATGCTGAGGCGCGCCTGCCAGCCGGAAGGGTAACAATGGCTCTCATCCCGAACGGGTTCCCAGGGTTTTAAAAACTGGCGATTCTCGGCGTAATAATCCGCCAGACGCCAGGCATCACGCTCATGCACCAGACGAACGACCAGCCTGTCCGTTGTCAGACGCACTTTTGGCACATTACTGCGATAGCCAAACATCGATACCACTCCTTCCCGTCACTTCTGCTTACCCATTAGCTTTACTATACCTGCGCCCGCGCCGTCTGTGAAAACAGTGACATACCATTTTGCCCTCTTTTCATTATTTTCGATGAGAACTCTCTATCAAAGCACCCTTTTGATAAAAAAATATTGTCACGCCCAGGGGTGGGAAAAAACGCGGCGACACCGCAGAATGTTAGCGTGCTCACCTTCTTATTTTCCCTGGAGGGAAAATGTCCCGCGTATCACAGGCCAGGAGCCTGGGTAAATATTTCCTGCTCGTCGATAACATGCTGGTCGTGCTCGGCTTTTTTGTCGTTTTTCCATTGATATCGATTCGCTTTGTCGATCAGATGGGCTGGGCGGCATTAATGGTTGGCATTGCCCTGGGGTTACGCCAGTTTGTCCAGCAGGGCCTGGGGGTCTTTGGCGGGGCCATCGCCGACCGCTTTGGCGCTAAGCCGATGATCGTTACCGGTATGCTGCTGCGCGCGGCAGGCTTTGCCACGATGGCGGTCGCCCAGGAACCCTGGCTGCTCTGGTTCTCCTGTTTCCTCTCCGGTATCGGTGGCACGCTGTTCGATCCGCCACGCACCGCGCTGGTGGTGAAGCTGATTCGCCCGCAGCATCGAGGCCGTTTCTTCTCGATTCTGATGATGCAGGACAGTGCCGGGGCGGTTATCGGCGCCCTGCTGGGAAGCTGGCTGCTGCAGTATGACTTCCGACTGGTCTGCGCGGCGGGGGCGGTGCTCTTTATTCTGTGCGCGCTGTTTAATGGCCTGTTCCTGCCCGCCTGGAAACTGTCGACGGTCAAAGCGCCGGTCCGGGAAGGGCTTGGCCGCGTCCTGCGCGACAAACGTTTTGTCACCTATGTGCTGACCCTGACGGGCTACTACATGCTGGCTGTGCAGGTCATGCTGATGCTGCCGATCATGGTTAACGACATTGCGGGCACGCCTGCGGCAGTTAAATGGATGTACGCCATTGAAGCCGCACTTTCCCTGACGCTGCTCTATCCGATAGCCCGCTGGAGCGAGCGGCGTTTTCGTCTGGAGCATCGCCTGATGGCTGGGCTGTTCCTGATGACGCTGAGCATGATGCCGATCGGCCTGGTGAACTCTCTCCAGCAGCTGTTTACGCTGATTTGCACGTTCTACATAGGGTCGATCATCGCCGAGCCTGCCCGTGAAACGCTAAGCGCCTCGCTTGCGGATGCGCGTGCACGCGGGAGCTATATGGGTTTCAGCCGGCTGGGGCTGGCGCTTGGCGGCGCATTAGGTTACGCCGGTGGCGGCTGGTTGTTTGACGCCGGCAAAGCGTTAAACCAGCCCGAACTCCCGTGGATGATGCTCGGCGCGGTGGGCTTTATGACGCTCCTTGCCCTGTGGTGGCAGTTCAGCCAGAAACGCAGCGCGAGCGGGATGCTCGAGCCTGGCGCGTAGCCTTTCCCTCGGGCGGGAGCCCTTCCCGCCCCACTTCTCAGTTTTTTCTGCTGGTTTCTGCCAATTCACACTGACATACTGACGTAACAGGACAGAAGCGCCGATTTTTCGTTGAGGAACACTATGAAGAAAATTGTCTTTGCCGCGGCATTAGTTGTCAGCGGTCTGCTGGTTGGCTGTAACCAGCTCACGCAATATACCGTCAGTGAACAGGAAATTAATCAGGCGCTGGAAAAACATAACAATTTTTCTAAAGACATTGGCGTGCCGGGGCTGGCGGACGCGCATATCGTGCTCACGAATCTGACCAGCCAGATTGGACGTGAAGAACCAAACAAAGTCACCCTGGCCGGTGACGCGGATCTTGATATGTCATCCCTCTTTGGCAATCAGAAAGCCAACATCAAGCTCAAGCTGAAGGCCCTGCCCGTTTTCAACAAAGAGAAAGGGGCGATTTTCCTCCAGGAGATGGAAGTCGTCGATGCGCAGGTGTCGCCGGACAAGATGGCACCGGTACTGCAAACCCTGATGCCCTATCTGAACCAGTCGCTGCGTAATTATTTTAACCAGCAGCCCGCGTACGTCCTAAGCGAAGACAAAAGCAAGGGTGAAGCTCTGGCGAAAAAATATGCAAAAGGCATAGAGGTGAAACCGGGTGAAATTATCATTCCTTTCACCGATTAACCTGAAGGGCGCTGCGGCGCCCTTTTTTTTACGGAAAAGTGTGCAAACGAAAACGTTTCCGCTTATGATTTGTGTCCGGCAAAAACAGCCATCCTTATGACTGATTCCTGACAAGCCGGAGCTTCCATGACTGCACAACCCCAGGTTCTTAAAATCCGCCGCCCTGACGACTGGCATATCCATCTGCGTGATGGCGATATGCTGAAAACCGTCGTGCCTTATACCAGCGAAATTTATGGCCGCGCGATTGTCATGCCTAACCTGGTTCCACCAGTCACCACCGTCGATGCCGCGATCGCCTATCGCCAGCGCATCCTGGATGCCGTGCCTGCGGGACACGATTTTACCCCGTTGATGACCTGCTATCTGACCGACTCGCTGGACCCAAACGAAGTCGAACGTGGGTTTAACGAAGGCGTATTTACGGCAGCGAAACTCTACCCGGCGAATGCCACTACCAACTCCAGCCACGGCGTCACCAGCATTGATGCGATCATGCCGGTTCTGGAACGCATGCAGAAACTGGGCATGCCGCTGCTGGTCCATGGTGAAGTCACGCATGCCGAGATTGACATCTTCGACCGTGAAGCCCGCTTTATCGAGACCGTAATGGAACCTCTGCGCCAGCGCCTGCCTGCGCTTAAAGTGGTCTTTGAGCATATCACCACCAAAGACGCGGCAGAGTACGTGCGTGACGGCAACGAACTTATCGCCGCCACCATTACGCCGCAGCACCTGATGTTTAACCGTAACCACATGCTGGTGGGCGGGGTGCGCCCTCACCTGTACTGCCTGCCGATTCTCAAGCGCAACATCCACCAGCAGGCGCTGCGCGAGCTGGTTGCCAGCGGCTTCTCCCGCGCGTTCCTCGGCACAGATTCCGCACCTCACGCCCGCCATCGTAAAGAGGCGAGCTGCGGCTGCGCAGGCTGCTTCAACGCTCCAACGGCGCTTGCCAGCTACGCGACCGTATTTGAAGAGATGAACGCGCTGGAACATTTCGAAGCGTTCTGCTCCCTTAACGGCCCGCGCTTCTACGGCCTGCCGGTCAATGACACCTTCATCGAACTGGAGCGTAAAGCGAGCCACGTTGAGGAGTCCATTGCGCTGACGGATGACACGCTGATCCCCTTCCTGGCGGGCGAAACCGTCAACTGGACGGTAAAACGTTAAAAAATCAATGCCCCTTGTTGTCAAACCGACAATATGCCTGTATAAATAAACAGTATATTACACAGGGGGCATTTATGCGTATTGAAGTCACCATAGCCAAAACAACCGTTCTGCCTGCCGGCGCGCTTGATGCACTGGCAGGCGAATTATCCCGCCGTATTAACAACACTTTTCCCGACAACGCGGGTGCCGTAACGGTGCGTTACGCCGCGGCGAACAACCTCTCCGTCATTGGTGCAGCTAAAGAAGATAAAGACCGCATCAGCGAAATCCTGCAGGAAACGTGGGAAAGCGCAGACGACTGGTTTATCACAGATTAACACTGCTCCCTCATTGTGTTTTTTTGCCGGGTCGCCCCGGCTTTTTTTTGCCTAAAAATACGGTAAGTTCAAATTAATTCGGCATCTTCTTTAAGAATCGTGAACAAGATGGTGTTTTATTGTTCGAACAATCCTAAAAAGCAGAAAAATGTGTTGCCACCTGTTTATTTTTCCCTTCGGAACCCTTATTACTTGGTATACTGAAGATGCTTTCAGAAAAACATGCATTGAACCTCAAAGCCGTTGTCTTCTAACACGCATTAAGGGGGTTATAATGGAAAAGAATAGTGAAGTGATCCAGACCCATCCACTTGTTGGCTGGGATATCAGTACCGTAGATAGCTACGATGCGCTGATGCTGCGTTTGCACTACCAGACCCCGAATCAACTCAACCGTGAAGAAGCGGAAGTTGGACAGACGCTGTGGCTTACAACAGACGTCGCCCGTCAGTTTATTTCTATTTTAGAGGCAGGTATTGCAAAAATAGAATCTGGCGACTATCAGGAAAATGAGTATAAACGGCACTAAGCTTATGCCCACTTTTCTCTCTACAGGCACCCTCGCGGTGCCTTATTTATTTCTCCCTTGTCTAACCCCGCGTTGTTAATTACTCTGCTAACAAAACATCAGTTTACGAGATGCATATGAGATACGACTTAATCATTATTGGTAGCGGCTCCGTGGGTTCCGCCGCCGGTTATTACGCAACACAGGCAGGCCTGAAGGTCCTGATGATCGATGCCCATCTTCCTCCCCATGCGGAAGGCAGCCATCATGGCGATACCCGCCTCATGCGCCATGCGTATGGAGAAGGCGAGCGCTATGTACCGCTGGTGCTTCGCGCCCAGACGCTGTGGGACGAGCTGGCGAAACAGACCGAAGAGCGTATTTTCGAGCGCACAGGCGTTATCAACCTTGGCCCTGCCCATTCTGACTTTCTCGCCAGCGTCGAGCGCAGCGCGAAAGCCTTTAATCTCGATGTTGAGAAGCTGGACGCCACGGGCATTACCGCGCGCTGGCCTGAAATTACCGTCCCGGACGATTACATTGGCCTCTTTGAAGCCCACTCCGGCGTATTGCATTGTGAAACGGCGATCAAAACCTGGATCGATCTTGCCGCGAAAGCCGGCTGTGCGCAGCTGTTTAACTGTCCGGTAGAGGCCATCACCCATGACGAGAATGGCGTCACGGTAACGACTATTGACGGCGACTATTCAGCGTCCCGCCTGCTCGTCAGCGCAGGAACCTGGGTCACTCGCCTGCTGCCGGAACTGCCGATCCAGCCGGTGCGCAAGGTCTTCTCCTGGTTCCAGTCGGATGGTCGCTACAGCGCGCAGAATAAATTCCCGGCCTTCACCGGCGAATTGCCGAATGGCGATCAGTTCTACGGTTTCCCTTCCGAGAAAGACGCGCTGAAAATCGGTAAACACAACGGTGGCCAGGCTATCACCTCCCCTGAAGAGCGTAAGCCTTTCGGCGCTTTCCCACAGGATGGTTCGGAAGCTTTCTCGTTCCTGCGTACTGTTCTTCCAGGCGTCGGTGGCTTGCTGTATGGCGCGGCCTGTACCTACGACAACACGCCGGATGAAGACTTTATCATTGATACGCTGCCCGGGCATGACAGCACCCTGCTTATCACCGGACTGAGCGGCCACGGCTTTAAGTTCGCTTCCGTGCTGGGTGAAATCGCCGCGCAGTTTGCCCAGGGTATCACGCCGCAGTTTGATCTGACGCCCTTCTCACTCTCGCGTTTTAACGGATAATCCGCTACGGGCTCCGGACGTCCCGGGGCCCGTTTCATTCACACTGCATTACGGGGCGTTATGCGCAGGATCGTTAGCTTTCTTATGAATAATATTCGCGAGCATTTTATGCTCTATATCTTATTGTGGGCGCTGCTGGCCATTATTGATTTTGTTTACATTGTATTTTATTGAAAAGCACAGCTGACAATAACTGACATTAATTTAAATTTATTGAAACTCTCAATTTCATCTTGCACGAAGACATTGAATTACCTTTATCAATCCTGTTCAAAAGCGCTGAAATAAATAAAATAAAAATCAATAGACAATTATTTCAGTTGCATTATCACATCTTCCCGTTCATTTTTACCCTTCGGTTAATTTGAAAATGGACATTCTGATGCAATTGCGTAACTCCTCCCGGCGCTACGGAATAATATCCATAGCTTTGCACTGGATATTTGCCATCGCCGTCTACGGTATGTTTGGACTTGGGCTCTGGATGGTCACGCTCAGCTATTACGATGGCTGGTATCACCAGGCACCGGAGTTACATAAAAGCATTGGCGTCCTCCTGATGCTGGGCCTGGTTTTTCGCGTAATCTGGCGGCATGTTTCCCCGCCGCCCGCCGCGCCGAAGACCCACGGTAAAATGACCCGCCTGAGTGCAGTTGCCGCGCATATCGCGCTCTATGCGCTGCTCTTCGCCATCCTGATCAGCGGCTACCTTATCTCAACGGCGGACGGTAAGCCGATTAGCGTCTTTGGCCTTTTTGACGTCCCGGCAACGCTCAGCGATGCGGGCGCTCAGGCCGACACCGCAGGGGTCGTTCACCTCTGGCTTGCGTGGAGCGTCGTGATCCTGTCTGTACTGCACGGGCTGGCCGCCCTCAAACACCACTTTATTGATAAAGACGATACGCTAAAGCGCATGCTTGGCCGCTCGTCAGTTGACTCTGGAGCATAAAATGAAAAAACACCTGCTGGGTATCGCATTGGGTTCTCTGTTATTCACCGCCGGTTCCGCCGTGGCGGCCGATTATAAAATTGATAAAGAGGGCCAGCACGCTTTCGTCAATTTTCGTATTCAGCACCTGGGATACAGCTGGCTGTACGGTACCTTTAAGGATTTTGACGGTACATTCACCTTTGACGAGAAAAATCCTGCCGCCGACAAGGTCAACGTGACCATTAATACTAACAGCGTGGATACCAATCATGCTGAACGTGATAAACATCTGCGCAGCGGGGAATTTCTCAATGTCGGGAAATACCCACAGGCTACATTCACCTCCACGGAAGTGAAAAAAGAGGGTGATAAGCTGAATATTACCGGCAACCTGACGCTTAATGGCGTAACAAAACCGGTCACGCTGGATGCTAAATTACTGGGTCAGGGTGACGATCCGTGGGGCGGTAAACGCGCAGGTTTTGAAGCGGCGGGTAAAATTCACCTGAAAGATTTTAATATCACAACGGATTTAGGCCCGGCGTCTCAGGACGTTGAGCTGGTTATTTCCGTTGAAGGTGTACAGCAGAAATCATAATAGATTCGCCCGGCAGGCTTTTGCCGTGCCGGGCGTTATTATCATTCCGGGTCGGGGATACCCAGTTTGGTATTCAGACGGCCGCGTGATTTATTGAAAATCTTGTTGCCGTTTTCACGTCCTGCGCGACGGCGACGCTGCTCTTCTTCCGGCAGGATGCTCTCTTCGCTGCACAACTCGCTGCAGCAGCCGTTAAACTTCTCGGCACAGGCCGGGCACTGAATAAACAGCAGATGGCACCCGTCGTTTTTGCAGTTGGTATGGGTATCGCACGGCGCACCGCACTGGTGGCACTGGGCAATCACGTCTTCGGAAATACGCTCGCCCATACGCTCGTCAAAGACAAAGTTTTTCCCGATAAAGCGTACCGGTAAACCCTGCTCGCGGGCGCGGCGGGCGTACTCGATAATGCCGCCTTCAATATGCCAGACCTTATTAAAGCCGTTGTGCTTCATCCACGCGCTGGCTTTCTCACAGCGGATACCGCCGGTGCAGTACATAACGATCTTTTTATCTTTATGTTCCTGCATCATCTCGACCGCTTTGGGCAGCTGCTCGCGGAAGGTGTCGGCCGGGATTTCCATCGCGTTCTCGAAATGCCCCACTTCGTACTCATAGTGGTTACGCATATCAATGAACACGGCATCCGGATCGTCCAGCATCGCATTCACTTCCGCAGCCTTCAGATATTCACCGACATCCGCCGCGTTAAACTCAGGATCGTCGATACCGTCCGCCACGATGCGTTCACGCACCTTCATGCGCAGCACCCAGAAGGATTTCCCGTCATCGTCCAGGGCAATGTTCAGGCGTAAGCCGTCGAGGGCCGGATCGAAGTGATAAAGAGCGTCGCGGAAAGCGCTGACTTTGCTTTCCGGTACGCTAATTTGCGCGTTGATGCCTTCACGGGCAAGGTAGACGCGGCCGAAGACGTTCAGCGCCGTGAATGCCTGATAAAGCGCATCGCGGGTCGCCTGCGGATCGTTGATGGTGAAGTATTTGTAGAAAGAGATGGTTGTGCGCGGTTCGGTTTCAGCCAACATGCGCGCTTTTAACATCTCATTCGACACGCGGTTGTGTAACACTGGCATGGTGTACAGTCCTGGAATCGTTAGAGAGAATGAAAAATCGGTCGGCATCATATAGCAAACAAAACCAATTTACATCCACACAATTTACGCTACATTTCACACACCCTGATTAATCAGGCTTAACAATTGCTGTATTCGTGCACGCTTCGAAAGCAGATATTTTGGCTACGTCTCAAAAAATGAGACACTAGCAGAACAGGACGTTTGAAAAACAGGATAGACATGACCCAGTTACCAAAATTTACTGCCGCCCTTTTGCATCCCCGTTATTGGTTGACCTGGCTTGGCATCGGCTTTTTATGGCTTCTGGTACAGCTTCCCTACCCTGTTATTTTTCGGTTGGGTAAATTTTTGGGCCGTTTCGCGCAACTGTTTATGAAGCGTCGCGCCAGAATCGCGTACCGCAATCTTGAGCTGTGTTTTCCGCAGATGAGCGAGTCAGAGCGTCACGATATGGTCGCGAAGAATTTCGAATCCGTCGGGATGGGGCTCATGGAAACCGGTATGGCGTGGTTCTGGCCGGACAAACGCATGGCCCGCTGGAGCGAGGTGACGGGGACCGGCATGGAGCCGGTGCATACGCTTCAGGCCAATCAGACGGGCGTGCTGCTGATCGGCGTCCATTTCCTGACGCTGGAAATCGGGGCGCGCATGTTCGGCATGCAGGCGCCCGGCATTGGCGTTTATCGTCCTAACGATAACCCGGTCATCGATTTAATCCAGACCAACGGCCGCATGCGCTCCAACAAAAGCATGATCGACCGCAAGGATCTGAAGGGGATGATCCGCGCGCTAAAATCCGGTGAAGTGGTCTGGTATGCCCCCGACCACGACTATGGCCCACAGGCCAGCGTGTTTGTCCCCTTCTTCGCCGTTGAAGAGGCCGCCACAACGACCGGTACGTGGATGCTGGCGCGCATGTCCAAAGCCGCCATCGTGCCTTTTGTTCCCCGCCGTAAGCCGGATGGTTCAGGCTACGAGCTGATGATGCTGGAGCCGGAACTCGCGCCGCCGCTTGACGATGCAGAAACCACCGCGCGCTGGATGAACAGCGTTGTGGAGAAGTGCATCATGCTGGCGCCCGAGCAGTACATGTGGCTGCACCGCCGTTTTAAAACCCGGCCACAAGGTACGCCGTCCCGCTATTAATCCTCCTGCGGTCCTCAGGGCCGCATGCCGTTTTAGCTTTAAAAGCTCCTCCTCATTGCGGCATTCATAACCCAGGCGCATAATTAGCAGGCTTATTACTTTATGCTTCAGGTGCTCTGCACCTCATTATGCGGATTGTTATGTCACCCTCAGATGCCCCCATAAACTGGAAGCGTAACCTCACGGTTGCGTGGCTTGGCTGTTTTCTTACCGGCGCGGCGTTTAGCCTGGTCATGCCCTTCCTGCCGCTTTACGTCGAACAGCTTGGCGTGACGGGCCACAGCGCGCTCAATATGTGGTCTGGCCTGGTATTCAGCATCACGTTTCTCTTTTCCGCGATAGCCTCGCCCTTCTGGGGCGGCCTTGCCGATCGCAAGGGACGTAAAATCATGCTGCTGCGCTCGGCGCTGGGGATGGCCATTATCATGGCGCTGATGGGCGTGGCGCAGAACGTCTGGCAGTTTCTGATCCTGCGCGCGCTGCTGGGCCTGCTGGGAGGATTTATTCCCAACGCGAACGCCCTGATAGCCACGCAAATTCCCCGCCATAAGAGCGGCTGGGCGCTAGGAACACTCTCCACCGGCGGCGTGAGCGGTGCTCTGCTGGGACCGCTGGCGGGTGGATTACTGGCGGATAACTACGGCCTGCGCCCGGTCTTTTTCATCACCGCCAACGTGTTGTTCCTGTGCTTTATCGTCACCCTGCTCTGTATTCGTGAAAACTTCACGCCTGTCGCCAAAAAAGAGATGCTCCACGCCAGGGAGGTGCTGACCTCGCTTAAAAATCCCAGACTGGTGCTGAGCCTGTTCGTGACGACAATGATTATCCAAGTCGCTACCGGGTCAATAGCCCCTATTCTGACGCTGTACGTTCGCGACCTGGCGGGTAACGTCAGCAATATTGCGTTCATCAGCGGGCTGATTGCCTCCGTACCCGGCGTGGCGGCGCTGCTGAGCGCCCCGAGGCTGGGAAAACTGGGGGATCGGGTGGGTCCGGAAAAAATCCTGATCTGCGCGCTGGTGATTTCCGTCCTGCTGCTTATCCCGATGTCGTTGGTGCAAACGCCATGGCAGCTGGGCTTACTTCGCTTTTTGCTGGGTGCCGCCGACGGCGCGCTGCTGCCCGCCGTACAGACCCTGCTGGTCTACAACTCCACGAACCAGATTGCCGGGCGTATCTTCAGCTATAACCAGTCATTCCGGGATATCGGCAACGTCACCGGACCGCTTCTCGGGGCAGGGATCTCCGCCAGCTTCGGTTTTCGCGCCGTCTTTATCGTGACGGCGGGCGTCGTGTTGTTCAATGCCATTTATTCATGGTTCAGTTTATCCCGTGCGCTACGGCCCGCGACGGAATAAGACGAACGCCTGACGGCTTATTTTCGCATTCATACTTGCAGAATCTTATATTCAGCTATTCTTTCCCTGAAACCTTCTGGAAAACAGGGAGACACCAATGACCATGTACGCCACGCTGGAAGAAGCTATTGATGCCGCTCGTGAAGAGTTCCTCGCCGATAATCCCGGCGTTGAAGAAGAAGATGCTGACGTGCAACAGCTTAATATCCAAAAATACGTTCTGCAGGATGGGGATATTATGTGGCAGGCCGAATTCTTTGCCGATGAAGGTGAAGAAGGGGAATGTTTACCGATATTAAGCGGTGAAGGTGCGCAGGCCGTCTTTGATGGCGACTATGACGAAATCGAACTTCGCCAGGAATGGCTAGAGGAGAACACCCTGCACGAGTGGGATGAGGGAGAGTTTCAGCTCGAGCCACCGCTGGATACGGAAGAAGGTCAAACCGCTGCCGATGAGTGGGACGAGCGGTAATTTACGCTATTCGTAAGGGCCGTGGCTGGCATCGATCGGCAGCAACAGCGTGTCGAAAATCAGCGAGAACGGCAGATCGAGCACGGTCAGGTAGCGCCATGCGGAATCACGGAGATCCCATTTCACGCCCGGGTAATACTGATTCCCATGGCCTTGCCCTGGAATGGTGCGGCTGATGATACTGCCGCAGCCGCTGAGCAGGCATGCCATCATGACGACGATGATTATTCTCATCTCTAACCTCTAAAAAAATACCGGCCTCACAGCCGGTATTTTATCTGGCGGGTGGCGCTTCGCTTACCCGCCCTGCTTAACAACTTACTTCGCCTTCAGTGCAAGCGGATTCAGCTTCACGTCCTTATAGTAGCTCACCCACGAAGAGTATTTCTCCGGAGCGGACCACACGCGGTAGTGAAGTCGCGCCATTGTCACCGGGTCGCTCAACAGCACCAGTCGACGGTCGCGGTTGAGTTTTTCCGGGGTCTCGTTAAGCGCCTGCTCAACGTGACGATCGCGAGCAATCTCGAGCACATGGCTGGCACGGTGACGCGCCGTGGCCATCGCCGTTGCCAGGGCGTTGAATGACGGGTTAAACACGGCGTGCATGAAGCCGTCATCCAGCGAGCGACTGCGGTTCTGTTCCAGATAACGATCGGTATCCACCAGCACCTGCGGCGGGGAATACTCTTCCGGGATCAGGAACAGTTTCCAGCGTTTGGTTCGCAGCCCCACCGTTGAACGGCTGGAAATTACGGACACAAACGGCGACAAGATCAGCGAGAAGACAATCGGCGCCAGCCAGAACAGGAAGCGCAGATCCAGCCAGGCCATCCCGGCCGCCCACACCAGGCCCAGCAGTAGCTGTGAACCGTGGCGCATAAAGGCTTCACTCCACGGCGTGGAGTCGTCATCACGCTGCGGCGAGTTCCAGACCACTTCCCAGCCCAGGAACGCACTGACCACAAACACGGTGTGGAACAGCATACGTACCGGCGCCAGCAGCACGGAGAACAGCACTTCCAGCAGCAGAGAAAGGGTCACGCGGAAGAAACCGCCGTACTCTTTCGAGCCTTTGCACCAGATCAGGATGATACTGAGCAGCTTAGGCAGGAACAGCAGCACCATGGTGGAGGCAAACAGCGCAATCGCCAGCTCAGGACGCCACTGCGGCCACACCGGGAACAGCTGGCGCGGTTGCAGGAAGTATTGCGGCTCCGTCAGGGCATGGACGACCTGCAGCGCAGTGGAGAGCGCGAGGAACATAAACCACAGCGGTGCGGAGAGATAAGACATCACGCCCGTCAGGAACACCGCACGGTGAACCGGGTGCATCCCTTTTACCAGGAACAGGCGGAAGTTCATCAGGTTACCGTGACACCAGCGGCGGTCACGCTTGAGCTCGTCCAGCAGGTTTGGCGGCAGCTCTTCGTACGATCCCGGCAGGTCGTAGGCAATCCAGACGCCCCAGCCAGCACGACGCATCAGCGCTGCTTCAACGAAGTCATGCGAGAGAATAGAACCCGCAAACGAACCCTCACCCGGCAGCGGCGCCAGCGCACAGTGCTCAATGAACGGCTTCACGCGGATAATGGCGTTGTGACCCCAGTAGTGCGACTCACCCAGCTGCCAGAAGTGCAGACCCGCCGTAAACAGCGGCCCGTAAACACGGGTGGCGAACTGCTGGCAGCGCGCATAAAGGGTGTCCATGCCGGACGCTTTTGGCGAAGACTGAATAATGCCCGCGTTCGGGTTGGCTTCCATCAGGCGCACCAGACCGCTCAGGCAGTCTCCGCTCATGACGGAGTCAGCATCCAGCACCACCATATAACTGTACTGGTTACCCCAGCGACGGCAGAAGTCATCGATGTTGCCGCTTTTACGCTTCACGCGACGGCGGCGACGGCGGTAGAAAATCTGACCTTCGCCCTGCACTTCAGCAATCAGCTCCATCCACGCTTTTTGTTCAGCCACGCAGATATCCGGGTTGTAGCTGTCGCTCAGGATGTAAACGTCAAAATGCTCCGCGTTGCCGGTCGCCTTTACGGACTCCCAGGTCGCACGCAGGCCCGCAAATACGCGGTCAACGTCTTCGTTACAGATAGGCATAATCAGCGCGGTACGGTGCTCGGGATTGAGGGGTTCATCCCCGACCGTTGACGCCGAAATGCTGTATTTGTCACGCCCCATCAGCAGCTGCAGGAAGCCCATCAGCGCGGTCCAGAAACCGGCAGAGACCCAGCAGAAGAGGACCGCGAACAGCAGGAGAATGCCGCTCTGCAGGATATACGGCAGCAGCTGCATGAAGGAGACCCAGAGATCCTGGCCCATCATGTCCGTCGGGTTGATAAACGCCCAGCCCTGGTAAGGCAGGATGGTTTTCATGTACCAGGTCGCGACGACGGTCTGCGCCAGCGTCAGAAGCAGCAGGATATAGCGACGGATTGTCCCTACGGTACGCCATTTCTGTTCGGACGCCTGCTCTTCTTTCGTCAGGCGCGACAGATAGCGCGGCGTCACATCACGCCCGCGCAGGCGATCCCAGAAGCGACCCACCGGGTTGGTGCGCCATGGATCGGGGAACATAGAGGAACGCGTGGCCTTCGGCATCGCCTGAAGCTGATCGCGTCCTTCATCGTCTTTAATCAACTGCCCTTCCGCCAGCGAGTCCGGCCAGGCCTGCTCCAGACGCGCCTTGACTGACCCGAGCGGCGTATCATCATCACGAGAAAACGTATGATGTTCACCATCCAGCGCGGTGTGAACCGCGCGGATGTCGCTCTTAGGCAGTGCCGCTTTTTCAATATCCGTCAGCGGCATGGCATCAATATATTCAGATGTATTATTCATTGGCAGGTAGCTGATAGCTCCAGGTTTCACTCAGCGGCTGATCGTTACTGACCAGCGCAGCACGCATTTCAGTGGTCTGTTTCGGATCTTTCACTTTCACGCGCAGGGTCAGACGCCAGCCTTTGGTTACCGGGTTGTAACGCACGGTATTTTCAACGATTTCACCGTTATCACCGATGCTGGCCTGAGCGGCAACGGCGGTATCCGGTGACAGTTTCTTCATATCCTGGCCTGCGAAGTCCACGACGAACGCCACGGTACCGTCAGGCTGACGGATAAGATTAGACTGCTTCACATCACCCGTTGAGCGGCGAGTCTGCATCACATACGCGTTATCCGGCGCATGCAGCTTATCTTCATCACGGCTGAAGGTAATGGTGTACTTGAAGTTCATCTCTTTACCGGCTTCCGGCAGCTGATCCGGCGTCCAGTAAGCGACGATGTTATCGTTGGTTTCGTCGTTGGTTGGAATTTCTACCAGCTCGACCTTACCTTTACCCCAGTCACCGTTTGGCGTGACCCAGGCGCTTGGACGCTGGTCATAGCGATCGTCCAAATCTTCAAAGCGGGAGAACTGACGACCACGCTGCAGCAGGCCGAAACCTTGCGGGTTTTCCATCGCGTAGCTGCTAACAGCCAGATGTTTCGGGTTATTCAGCGGACGCCAGATCCACTCACCGTTACCGGCATGAATAGACAGACCGTTGGAGTCATGCAGTTCCGGGCGGAAGTTCGTTGCCGGAGACGGCTGGTTCGGCCCAAACAGGAACATGCTGGTCAGTGGCGCAACGCCCAGTTTGCCCACTTTATCACGCAGGTAAACCTTGGACTGCACGTCAACCACCGTGTCACGGCCCGGCATAATCACAAAGCGATAGGCACCGGTTGCACGCGGGGAATCCAGCAGCGCATAAATGGTCAGACGTTTGTCCGTTGGTTTTGGACGTTCAATCCAGAACTCACGAAAACGTGGGAACTCTTCACCTGATGGCAGCGCGGTATCAATAGCCAGACCACGCGCAGAAAGCCCGTACACCTGCCCCGCGCCAATGACGCGGAAATAGCTGGCACCCAGCATGCTGACGATTTCGTCGTTTTTATCTTTGCTGTTGATCGGGTAAAGCACCTTAAAGCCCGCGAAGCCCAGGTCTTTCACCGTATCTTTGTCGTGTTGCACATTGCCAAAATTGAAGTAATCCGGGCTGTACTTGATCTTGCGTACTGCTGTCGCCGTCACTTCATTGATGGCAACAGGCGTGTCGAAGTACATACCCTGATGATAAAACTCAAGCTTGAACGGGGTCTTTATATTGTTCCAGTACGCTTTGTCGTGATTGAACTGGATCTGCTGATAGTCCGCGTACTTCATGTCGCGGAAAACGGAGGGCAAGTTACTTTTCGGCGCTTCGTAGCTCTTGCCTGCCATCGATTTTGCCTGTTTTGCGACATCGTCGATGTTAAAGGCCAGTGCCGATGAGGTATACAGTGATAACACCACTGCAGCACCCAACCAACGCATTTTCATCATCTGTGGTTTATGTTTCATAATAAGTAAGCACTTCCCCCTTTGTGTGCTTATATCGATCCGATCCATTTTAATGGAAACTCAGGCAATCCGACAACATTATCACTGCTTTGTTCAGCTGCTGGCTCATGGAATAAGCAAATGAAAGAACCCGCTTTTCACTTTGCGTGCTTATCCTGGAGACAGGGTGTCGGTCTTGGTGTAGGGTTGGCTTCGAATGTAACCATTATGAGTCTTAGGGATAAGACGAAAAGTCTGAGAATGCACAACGTTATATGAGCACAACACCAATACAACGGGAATATTTCCTCGACTCGATCCGGGCATGGCTGATGCTATTGGGGATCCCCTTTCACATTTCACTGATTTACTCCAGCCACACCTGGCATGTGAATAGCCAGATGCCCTCCTGGTGGCTGACGCTGTTTAATGACTTTATTCACGCCTTCCGTATGCAGGTGTTTTTCGTCATATCCGGCTATTTCTCTTACATGCTGTTTCTGCGATACCCGCTCAAGCGCTGGTGGAAAGTGCGCGTAGAGCGCGTGGGGATCCCCATGCTGACCGCAATTCCGCTGTTGACGCTGCCTCAGTTCATTATGTTGCAGTACGTAAAGGGCAAGGCGGAGAACTGGCCGAATCTTACGCCGTATGAAAAATACAATACGCTGGTCTGGGAGCTGGTGTCTCACCTGTGGTTCCTGCTGGTCCTGGTGGTGCTCACAACGGTGAGCCTGTTGATTTTCAGCCGCCTTCGCTACCATCTAAGTACGAAAGCCGACACCTTTTTCGCCAACGTTACGATGGGCAAACTGTCAGTGCTCTTCTTGCTGTTGGGGATTGCCTATGCCGCCGTGCGGCGGACCCTGCTTATCGTCTACCCGCCGATTTTGAGCGACGGGCTATTTAATTTTGTGGTGATGCAGTCGCTGTTCTACATTCCGTTCTTTTTAATCGGCGCGCTGGCCTTTATTCATCCGAAGCTTAAATCGCTGTTTGTCACCCCGTCACCGTGGTGCGCACTGGGAGCCACGCTCGCGTTCGCGGCCTATCTGCTGAATCAGCGCTACGGCAGCGGCGACGCCTGGATGTATGAAACGGAAAGCGTGATCACTATGCTGCTGGGCCTGTGGATGGTGAACGTGGTATTCGCGCTGGGTCACCGTTTGCTGAACTTCAAGTCCAGCCGCGTGACCTACTTCGTTAATGCTTCGCTGTTTATCTATCTGGTGCATCACCCGTTGACGCTTTTCTTCGGGGCTTACATCACACCGCACATCGCCTCCAACACGCTGGGCTTCTTTACCGGGCTGGTGTTTGTGGTGGGGGTGGCAATCGTACTCTACGAGATCCATCTGCGGATCCCGCTCCTGCGTTTCCTCTTTTCAGGAAAACCACCGGCGAAAGCTTCATAAACAACGCGGCGCACTCGATGCGCCGCGTTTGCTTCAGCTTTCCAGCTCTTGTCTGCGCTGAGTCAGAAGCCGCTGATAAAGATGCGTGGTGTCGTCGTCGAAACAGACAAAAATCACCTTCTCCGGCAGCGGTTTTAAAGACAGATAGCGATAAACGGTTTCTACGGCGATCGTAGCGGCGGCGGCCTTAGGGTAACCATAGACGCCGGTGCTGATGGCCGGGAACGCCATCGTTTTATAGCCGTTGTCGGCGGCCAGTCGCAGACAGTTTCGGTAAGCCTCTTCCAGAATACTCGCTTCGTGCTGGTCGCCGCCATGCCAGACGGGCCCTACGGCATGAATAACCGCTCTGGCGGGCAGATTGCCCGCAAGCGTAATCACCGCGTGACCGGGAGGACATTCGCCCTGCTGTTGCCGCACGGTTTTACAGGCTTCCAGCAGCTGCGGTCCGGCAGCCCGGTGGATAGCGCCGTCCACGCCGCTTCCCCCCATCAGGGATGGATTGGCCGCATTGACGATAACGTCGACGTGCATTGTCGTAATATCGCCATGAATAATGTCAATTTGCGGTTTCATAAAGCCCCTCTGCAACCCGCCATTTTCTTAAGTGTATCGCAGAGGAGACCGGGAGAAAAAACTATCAGAAAAAATCCTCTTCCACCGCAGGGCGGGAGAATGCGCATTAGTGATACTGGATTTCGACAACCGCGAGCGTTTTTTCAGGATTAAGGTATTTCATATTGAGCGTCGCCAGGCTTGAGTCGCTCACTTTCCCGTTAAGCGCCTCTTCATAGCTGACCATACGCGTTTGCATATGGTTATTATTTGGACATGACATTGCAAACTGTTGCTTCAGGGGAGTGACTTCACAGGGGTCTGCGACAATGGCACCGCGAAAATGAATGACACCACCGTCAACAATCGTGGCCGAATAAGCCGGGATACTCAAAGCAGAAACGACCAGACCCAGACCTGCCGCGAGTCGAGCAAAATAGTTGTTCATTATAGATACTCCTCAATGAAAATCGTCCATGAGGGGTAAACGCGCTTCATTTATTATGACAAACGAAGTTTCACGTTACGGAACATAACAACCTGGTCCCTGATATCAGCATAGCTCAACGGCACAGACCCGCCACATTCGCAACATATTGATTTCATGAATATTTAAAGCGAACGTTCCGCTGGCGACCACTGTTGTGATAAATGTAGCGATTTACCGTCTGAAACGGTGACAACGATTTTTACCGTGTCTCCCGCGCTTATATTTAAACTCAGGCGCATTAAATCAATCGTCTGATTAGCGGGTATAAAAAGTGTGTTTTGCTGTCGGGAAGAGCTTTGTCCCCCCTGCCCTTCTCGCACGGAAACGATCTGAACCTGACAATCACACGATTGCGCCAGAGTGACCTGGGGAATAATGGTGGTCATATTTTCCTGCTGTGACGTTTTGAAGGTTATCTGGCTGGAAAGCGCGGCAAGGAGAATTAAGGTATTCATGATGAACTCCCGAAAAAAAACAGGGCTGATGCCCTGTTTTTTTTGTAGCACAGATTTCAGTATTAATACTGATGAGCTGTCGCGTGGTTACCAAAACCGATCTGGGTCACGTTTACAGTAGAGTTAGACGCAGTCTGATCTACCAGTGCACCGTTAAGACCACCATACTGGCTAACATTCATTTTGGAATCTTTACTGTTCCACTGATCAAGGGTTGCACTGTTACCAAAACCGTTCTGGGTCAGGTTGATGCTACTGTCATCAGACCCCTGGCCAACGTCGGCACCGTTACCGCCACCCGTCTGGCTAATATTCAGGACGGAATTTCTGGCGTTTGTCTGCAGAGCCAGCGCGGAGTTACCGCCACCGTTTTGATAAATATTCAGGGTTGAATTTGGGCCGCCATATCCGCCATGCCCATGTCCATGACCCCAACCGCCCTGATCAATCAAACCAGCCATAGCACTACCAGAAACTACGATTGCTGCAAGTGCTGCCACTTTAATAAATTTCATGGTAAACCCCCATCGGATTGATTAAATTCGTCGCGAAAAGCTAGCGTTGAATAACGCGAATAGCCATCTGCGACTGTTTCTGTACTACAACTGCGGTTTTCTGCGTACCGTACTGCGTAATACTTGCTCTATTACCCGACCCTTTCTGGATAATTTTCGCACTATTACCATATCCATCTTGCGTAATACCTGCATCATTCGCGTTACCGCTCTGATCGATCCAGGCTATATTGTAACTCCCTGATTGATCGACCCTGGCTCTATTGCCTGCTCCATCCTGGGAAACAATGGACATTAATTTTGAACCGTCCTGGCGTACCTGAGCGTCGTTAAATACACCCTGTTGACCAATAATGGCTGCCTGATTTAGTGATGAAAGACTTAATTCGTTAACCGCAAAGTTATATTCAGGATTTGCCATATCTGAATTAGCTGCAGTTACCAATCCAGGCGCACTCAGTAATGTAAACATCATAAATAACGATGCGTTTTTCATGTTGTCACCCTGGACCTGGCTATTTAATCACACCATAACCCAATAACACTGTTACTTGTTAAAACGACTCGTATTGTGTTAACGCGTCGTTACGGTGAAGAGTATGTCCGCTGAAACATTTTAAATATCTCACCCGCGCGGCTTATTTTTATTTATCGGCTCACCACAAAGTCGTAATTTACATCAAAAATCACTTTAATCAGGCCAGCTTATATTTTTTATTAAATGTGTCTTGCAAAGGTGTTGTACAACGAGACGAAGGCTGTCCGCGCCTCTCTCGGATTGTTTAAACGTAACGGCAGGAGAACATCTTTACACAGTGCGTGACACGCAGCCTGTTTTCTTAAGCCAGACAGTCGTTCATTCCTGGACTTAGAAATAATCTGCAACTCATACTTAATAAACGCTTTAGATAAATAATAAAAAATCATAAATATCATGTAATTAAAAATATTTGTATGATTTTTAAAATCTGTGCATCTCTATATAGATGTACAACTTTCTCATCAATTCTCGCCATTCATTATCGTCTGATTTCACAAATTAATATTGATTTTTACATTATGTTACATGTTTAACACTTGCTTTAAACTTCGTAAAAGCTAGATTGAAATTAGATGTACGAAATTGGTTTTATATTTACCTCCCTGCGGAGGTTATGGTCTGATTCTACACACAGCAGTGCAACATCTGTCAGTACTTCTGGTGTCCTCTTTTAAACAGGAGGACAGCTGCCAGGTGCCAAAAAAAGTGGGGTTTCATCATGTATAATGAAGTCCATAGTTTACATGGTCATACATTACTGTTGATCACAAAACCTTCTTTGCAAGCGACAGCGTTATTACAACATTTAAAGCAATCTTTATCACTGAACGGGAAATTGCATAATATTCAACGTTCTTTTGATGATATTGCACCTGGCAGCATCATTCTGCTCGATATGATGGAAGCTGATAAAAAGCTTATCCATTACTGGCAAGATATTTTAAGCAGGAAAAACAATAATATCCGCGTGCTATTATTGAATACACCTGATGAGTACCCTTTCAGAGATATTGAAAGCTGGCCGCATATCAATGGCGTGTTCTACGTCACTGAAGAAGAAGACCGGGTGGTAGAGGGGCTGCAAGGTATATTGCGCGGAGAGTGTTATTTTTCGCAAAAACTTGCCAGCTATCTCATCACTCACTCCGGAAATTATCGCTATAACAGCTCAGAGTCAGCGCTGCTCACGCACCGTGAGAAAGAGATCCTGAACAAGTTACGCATTGGTGCTTCAAATATTGAAATCGCCCGTTCGTTATTTATCAGCGAAAATACGGTAAAGACGCACCTTTATAATCTTTTCAAGAAGATAGCTGTGAAAAACCGAACTCAGGCTGTTTCGTGGGCAAACGATAACCTCAGGCGTTAAACACATGAAGCGCACGTTGAGTTGGATCGCCGCAGTGAGTTTCCTGCTCGCTGCAGGGAATCTGAAGGCCGTCGAGGTCGAAGTTCCCGGATTGTTAACTGACCACACTGTCTCCTCTATCGGGCACAGTTTTTACCGCGCCTTCAGTGATAAATGGGACAGTACTTACAAGGGTAATATAACAATCAACGAGCGGCCCAGTGCACGATGGGGGAGTTGGATAACAATAACGGCTAATCAGGACGTTATTTTCCAAACCTTTTTATTCCCCACAAAAATGGACTTCGATAAAAACGTAGCCATAGCACTGGCACAATCAGAAGACGCTATCAATCGCCTGCAAATAGATAAAGCCCTATTAAGCACCAGCGATTTAGCAAAAGACGAGTTCTAGCGAACCGATATGCGGAGGCTGTCATGCGTATTGCATATGCAGTTGTTTCGATAATGCTGATAACACCCATAAGCTGGGCCGGAAACATGACGTTTCAGTTCCGTAACCCTAACTTTGGCGGTAACCCTAACAACGGCGCGTTCATGTTGAATGAAGCTCAGGCGCAAAATTCCTATAAAGATCCAAGCTTTAAGGATTTTAACGTTGATACCCCGTCTGCACTGGATAATTTCACTCAGGCTATCCAGTCGCAGATTTTAGGTGGGTTACTGACCAACATTAATACTGGGAAACCCGGCCGAATGGTGACTAACGACTTTATTGTCGATATCGCCAACAGAGACGGACAACTCCAGTTGAACGTGACCGATCGTAAAACCGGAAAAACCTCAACGATTCAGGTTTCCGGCCTACAAACTAATTCAACTGACTTCTAAACAATAGCTAAATAAGGACAACGATCATGCAGCGCTTCCTGATATTTGTTGCAGTGTGCTTATTGAGCGGTTGTTTAACTGCTCCACCTAAAGAAGCTGCAAAACCAACATTAATGCCTCGGGCCCAGAGTTATCGTGATTTAACGCATTTACCTTCCCCTACGGGGAAAATATTTGTCTCTGTATATAACATTCAGGATGAAACCGGACAATTCAAACCTTATCCGGCAAGTAACTTCTCCACGGCAGTGCCGCAAAGCGCCACCGCCATGCTGGTTACCGCGCTCAAGGATTCGCACTGGTTTATTCCTCTGGAACGTCAGGGGCTTCAGAACCTGTTGAATGAACGCAAAATCATTCGTGCCGCACAGGAGAATGGCACCGTCGCGGACAATAACCGGACGCCGCTGCAATCCCTGGCGGCAGCGAACGTGATGATTGAAGGATCGATTATTGGCTACGAAAGTAACGTTAAATCGGGTGGTGCAGGAGCACGTTACTTCGGTATCGGTGCGGATACCCAGTACCAGCTCGACCAAATCGCCGTTAACCTGCGTGTGGTCAACGTCAGTACGGGCGAAGTGCTCTCTTCGGTGAATACCAGCAAAACCATTCTGTCTTATGAAGTTCAGGCTGGGGTATTCCGCTTTATTGATTACCAGCGCTTGCTGGAGGGTGAAATTGGCTACACCTCTAACGAGCCGGTCATGATGTGTCTGATGTCGGCCATTGAAACCGGCGTGATTTTCTTAATCAATGATGGTATCGACCGCGGGCTGTGGGATCTGCAAAACAAAGCAGAAGTCCAGAACCCGATACTGGTGAAATACCGCGATATGTCAGTCCCTCCGGAATCCTGACAGGAAGCGCATAAAAAAGGCGAGATAACTATCTCGCCTTTTTTTATTCACTCACTGCAGTAATGTTTTGCGCTTTTTCCCGCCGGGACGCCAGCCAAAGACCGCTGTTTTTCATGGCATAGCCAAACAGCAACCCCAGCGCCAGCGAGGGGACCACCAGCTTCCAGTCCCCCTGCCCTGCAAAGGTCGCACATGCTCCCATAAAGGTGCCCGGCACAAACGAAAGCAGCAGATGCTTAGCCTGGATGCACATTAAAAAGGCGACGACACCCGTCATCACGTATCCCAGTATTTCCAGATGCGGCGCCAGCGCGCTGCCTTTCATGATTACCAGCGCCCAGATAACACCGCTCATCAGCGTGCAGCCTGAGATAAAGAGCCCTTTGACTCCCCCCTGCGGGCAGGCGAAATAGGCGGTGCAGCCGAGGAACCCGGCCCAACTGAGCAATCCGAGAGACACGGCCACCCATCCCCAGAGTCCGGAGAGAATACCTGTCGTTATTGCGATACAAAGTAATATGTTCATGGTGCGCATCTTAGCAGAAGCGCACCATAGAAATGAGATCGGCAGCACATTACGTGCAAGTTGAAAAGTTGAGTTGCAGAATTTATGTGATCTAAATCACTCTTCGTTCTCTTCTTCCAGCTCATCCCACATTGCCGCGATAGCGTCGCGGGTCAGCGGGGCCAGCGTTCTCCAGAATGGCGAGGTGGCATGCGCTTCAACTTTACCCAGGAAAGTCCCGACCCACGGCAGCAGGTACGTTTCGAACAGGGTTTCAATGGCTTCGTTCTCATCATCACCGGCGTTGTCTTCGATCCAGGACGCCGCCAGCAGCAGCGTACCGATATGATCGGCTGGCGTATCGCTCAGCGGCATACCGCGCGTGGAGAGGAAAGCACGGACTTCGGCTTCCGTTGCCCCGTCCTGCCAGGCTGAACGGTATGGCGAAACGCGGCACTCATCGCCGACGAACAGCGCATTGTAGTCCGTCGCAATCTGCTGCATGTCACAGCTTTTTTGCAGACGTTCCAGTAAATCATCCTGTTCCAGCGGCCAGTTCTGCGCCAGTTTACCTTCACGGATTAACGTAAAAAGGGGAACCAGCAGCGGGTCTTGCGGCTGGCGATAGTAGAGGGTACCCAGCACGCGGCAAAGGATGGAAAACTCGTTCATTTTTATGATTCCATTACACAATTAAAGATCGGCAAATTCGGCAATCGGTTCCATTCCGCGCGACTCGAGGAAATCGAGCATGCGGCGTGGGGTCACGTTCAGGATTTGCGCTTCCGGGAAGTTAACATCATTCAGCACTTTCAGGCACTCGCTGAAATCACCCAGCGTAAACGCGGTATGAGAGTCTGAGCCCAGCGCTACCATGCCGCCCGCATCACGCACGGCAGCCGCCACTTCGCGACAGTTGGCTTCACTGCCCTTACGCGAATGAACAAAGGAGGAGTTATTGATCTCCAGCGCTACGCGGTGCTTCGCCGCCGCCTGTGCGACAGCTTGAATATCAATCGGGTACTTCGGGTTGCCCGGGTGACTGATAATATGCACGTTGCCGCTGGCAATGGTGGCAATCATCGCCGCAGTGTTGGTGTCTTTATCCTGAGGCGGGAAAACCGGCTCGTGGAAACCGGCGAGGATCAGGTCAAGAGACGTCAGCATCGGGCCGGTGCAGTCGATCTCACCGCCGACATTTTTGATGTTCGCCTCAATGCCGCGCAGTATCCCAATGCCGTCCACCAGACGTGGCCAGATCCGCATATTCACAAAATGCCAGTAGTGCGGCGCATCCGCCATGTCCGGGCCATGATCGGTGATCGCGAACAGCTTAATGCCTTTAAGCTTCGCCTGGGCGATATAATCATGGAGGTTGCTATACGCGTGGGTGCTGGCGACGGTGTGCATATGCAGGTCAACGGGATACATCTCTCTCTCCTCTGCGGTTTTTCCAAAGGATAGCAGTTATCAGCGGCGAATATTAGCAAAAACCCGGCGAACGCCGGGTTTCTCTCAGTAGCCGCGCTGTCTGTCGACCTGGCCGGTGACCGCGTTACCCTTTTCCATTTCGCTGATGGTATGGGATATATACGCCACCGCCTCTGCCGGACGCGTCACGGCAGCCACGTGCGGCGTCATCGCCACGCGCGGATGCGCCCACAGCGGGCTTTCCGCGGGCAGCGGCTCACGGCTGTAAACGTCCAGCATGGCGCCTTTTAGCTTTCCGCTGTCCAGCGCCTTCAGCAGATCGCCTTCCACGACATGGACCCCGCGCGCCAGATTCATTAAATAGCTCTGCTCGGCTAACTGGTTCAGGAGAGTACTATTGATAATGCCCACCGTTTCGGCGGTGTTCGGCAGCAGGTTGATAAGCACGCGTGTCCCTTTCAGGAATGCAGGAAGCTCATCCGTTCCGGCAAAGCTCTCAACGCCCGGATAATCCTTACGGCTGCGGCTCCAGCAGCGCAGCGGAAAGCCCCACGGGGCGAGTGCTTCTGCCACTTTTGAGCCGAGCACACCTGCGCCGAGGATCCCGACGGTAAAGTCTTCATGTCGATAATCCGGCAGCGGCTCCCAGTGGGCCTGCTGTTTAAAGGCCTGATAATCGTCGAAGCGGCGGAACCAGTGCAGCACCTGGCTCACGGCATATTCCTGCATTTGCTGGCCCATTCCGGTGTCTTCGAGACGGAACAGCGGAATATTTTCAGGCAGCATTTCTGGATGCGCTTTCAGTTTACTGAGGATCGAATCAACGCCCGCGCCCAGGGCGAAAACCGCCTTCAGCTTGCGGCCCTGCAGCATCTCAACCGGCGGGTGCCAGACCAGCGCATAGTCGGCATGTTCATTATCGCCACGCTTCCACTCGTGAACGCGTGCACCGGGCAGCGCCGCCGAAAGTGCGTCAATCCAGTAAGCGGTATCAAATGTAGGGTGATAGAAGAGAATATCCATGGTCATTCCTGCCTTTTATTGCGCTGTTTTGTTTTCATTTTCAAGTGGATTGCCAGCATAACAAATTTATCAGGAAACCGCGTTGCTGATAAAAGAGGCGCTTTGTGCACATTTCGGAATCAGGTTGCTTGAAGTTTGTCTAAACGCGCTAAATTACTGAAAAAGTGAGTTGACGGCAGTTCGGCTTTTCCTTACATTAGCGCCCGTCCCGGCAACAACGGGATGACAATATGGTGAGGTGTCCGAGTGGCTGAAGGAGCACGCCTGGAAAGTGTGTATACGGCAACGTATCGGGGGTTCGAATCCCCCCCTCACCGCCATATTTGAGATGAGAGCTCGTACGAAAGTACGGGCTTTTTTCTTTTATATTCTCCGACAAGGGGGGGATGAGAACCCCCGACCGGGGTTCGACAACTGGCGACAGCCAGTTGGACAGACTGAGAGCGAAGCGAACAGGCTGCCCGCAGGGCGAGCGAAGCGAGTCAATCCCCCACGTTGATATATGCAGCTCGGTGCGGCCTGAGCCCCTCACCCTGACCCTCTCCCCAGGGGAGAGGGAACTGTTATTCTTCCACCATCCGCGCATACTCTTCGGTAAGAAAATCCACCAGCGTCCTGACCGACGGCAGAAGACCGCGCCGCGAAGGATAAACCGCGTGAATCACTTCCCGACGGGGTTCCCACGCGTCCAGCACCCGTACCAGCTCCCCTGACGCAAGCTGATCCTTCACCATCAATATCGGCAGCTGCACAACGCCTACGCCCGCCATCGCCGCTTCCCGCAGTGCCAGCATGTCGGTGGTAATAAAGCGCGGGGCGTAGTGGATCTCCGCTTTCGCTCCCGCAGGACCACTGAGTTCCCATTTATGCACCTGTTTACCGGCCCCCATACTTAAGCCAGGCCATTCACTGAGCTCAGAAGGCATTCGAGGTTTACCCATACGTTCAATCAACTGCGGACTCGCCACCAGGCAATGCCCCCTGTCAGCCAGCACCCTTAAGACCAGATCGCTGTCATCAAACGGACGCGGGCGCACGCGGATCGCCACATCAATGCCTTCGCCAACAAGATCGACCCGACGATTGGTGGCCTCAAGCTGGAGATTAATCCCGGGGTAGCGCGCCATAAACCGCGCCAGCATCGGTCCCACGTGGACGTGCAGTAACGTGACGGGACAGGTGATCCTGACGACGCCGCGCGGCTCAGCCTGCAGCGCAGCAACGGCCTCTTCTGCCGCTTCTGCTTCTATCAGCATTGCCTTACAGTGCTGATAGAAAGTCTGCCCCACTTCCGTCACCGTAAACTGCCGCGTAGTGCGCTGTATCAACCGCACGCCAAGCCGCTCCTCCAGCTGCGCGATCCTGCGGCTTAGTTTGGACTTGGGTTGGTCAAGCGCCCTTCCCGCCGCCGCAAACCCCCCGTAGTCCACCACCTTCACAAACCAGACGAAGTCATTGAGATCCTGCATAAATCCTCATCGTTCTATTTTCGGAACAGTGAATGCCATTTTCACTATCTACCGGGATATTAACTCTGAATATAAGCTAATTACATCAACAGAACATCAGGAGTTAATCATGAAAAACGTAACAGGCGTTTATACCGCCCCCCGCCAGCACTGGGTTGGCGATGGTTTCCCGGTCCGCTCGATGTTTTCTTACCAAACCCACGGCGAGCCGCTGAGTCCGTTCCTGCTGCTGGACTACGCGGGCCCGTACACCTTTCCGGCAGATGGGGCGAAACGCGGCGTAGGCCAGCACCCTCACCGGGGTTTTGAAACGGTCACCATCGTCTATTCCGGTGAAGTGGAGCATCGCGATTCCACGGGCAAAGGCGGCGTTATTGGCCCCGGCGACGTGCAGTGGATGACGGCAGGCGCAGGCATTCTGCACGAGGAGTTCCACTCCAGCGCGTTCTCGCAGAAAGGCGGAGAACTGAAAATGATGCAGCTTTGGGTCAACCTTCCGGCGAAAGACAAGATGGCGGCACCGGGCTACCAGAGCATTACGAAGGACGCGATCCCGGTCGTGACGCTACCGGATAACAGTGGTTCGCTGCGCGTCATTGCCGGTCGCTACGACACGGTAACCGGCCCGGCGCACACCTTCTCACCGCTCAACGTCTGGGACATCGCGCTGAACCAGGGAAGCCATCTGACGCTCAATCAGCCCGAAGGCTGGAGCACCGCGCTGGTGGTGCTTGAAGGCAGCATCACGGTGAACGGCACAACGCAGGCAGGTGAAGCCCAGCTGATCGTATTGAGTCAGGAAGGCGACAAACTGCACCTGGAGGCAAACAGCGATGCAAAAGTGCTGCTGATGGCCGGAGCGCCGCTGAATGAACCTATAGTGGGCTATGGCCCGTTTGTGATGAACAGTAAAAGCGAAATCAACGAAGCCATTCGTGATTTCAACTCCGGCCGCTTCGGCCAGATCTGAAGGTAATAAAGGAGAAGAACATGTCTACACCTGCGAATTTTAACGGTACCCGTCCGGTTATTGATGTGAACGATGCGGTGATGTTGCTTATCGATCATCAGAGCGGCCTGTTCCAGACCGTTGGAGATATGCCAATGCCGGAACTGCGCGCACGTGCGGCTGCACTGGCAAAAATCGCGACCCTGGCGAAGATCCCGGTGATCACCACCGCGTCCGTCCCACAGGGACCGAACGGACCGCTTATCCCGGAGATCCACGCTAACGCGCCGCATGCGCAATATGTTGCCCGTAAAGGTGAGATCAACGCCTGGGATAACCCGGAATTCGTGGCCGCGGTGAAAGCGACCGGACGCAAGACGTTGATTATCGCGGGCACGATTACCAGCGTTTGCATGGCCTTCCCGTCAATCAGCGCGGTGGCGGACGGGTATAAAGTGTTTGCGGTGATTGATGCCTCCGGCACCTACAGCAAGATGGCGCAGGAGATCACCCTGGCGCGGGTTGTGCAGGCCGGTGTGGTGCCAATGGATACGGCGGCGGTGGCCTCTGAGATCCAGCGAACCTGGAACCGTGAGGACGCGGCTGAGTGGGCTGAGGTGTACACCCACATCTTCCCGGCTTACCAGCTGTTGATCGAAAGCTACGGCAAAGCACAGGAAGTGGTTAAAAACAGCGAAGTGCTCGATTCACAGCGCTAATCCCCTGCTCCACGGCGTAAAAACCGTGGAGCTGATTAATGCTTAACCGAACAGGCACTAAAGCTGAAAATCTGCTTGACCGTGTTAGCGCAACTCCCTATAGTAGCGCCCCGTTGCCCCCCAAGCGGTCAGGCAGCAAAACAATATGGTGAGGTGTCCGAGTGGCTGAAGGAGCACGCCTGGAAAGTGTGTATACGGCAACGTATCGGGGGTTCGAATCCCCCCCTCACCGCCATATTTGAAGAAGAGCTCGCATGAAAATGCGGGCTTTTTTTTGCGTTGCCTGGTGGCGCTACGCTTACCAGGCCTACGGGTATTGTAGGTCGGGTAAGCGCAGCGCCACCCGACAAAAAGCCCGCACAAAAAACAAAGCCCGGTTTCCCGGGCCTTGAACACAACAGCAAACTCAATAATACGCTTGCAGCGTGCGCTGACAGAGCGCCGAGCGCACGCAATCATCTTTGGTGAAGCGTACCACCCCAATCATCTCATCTTCCTCAAAACGTGACATGGCGTCGCTCAACCCGGATTTCACGCCGGATGGCAGGTCACACTGGGTAATATCGCCGTTAACGATAACCGTCACGTTCTCCCCGAGGCGCGTTAAAAACATCTTCATTTGCGCAGCGGTCACGTTCTGAGCCTCGTCAAGAATGACGACCGCATTTTCAAATGTACGTCCGCGCATATAGGCGAACGGCGCGATTTCCACCTTGCCAATCTCTGGTCGCAGGCAGTACTGCATGAAGGATGCACCCAGCCGCTTCACCAGTACGTCATAGACGGGCCTGAAGTACGGGGCAAACTTCTCCGAAATATCTCCGGGCAAGAAGCCGAGATCTTCATCAGCCTGCAGTACCGGACGGGTAACAATAATTCTCTCCACGTCCTTATGGATCAATGCTTCCGCCGCTTTGGCTGCACTAATCCAGGTTTTCCCGCATCCGGCTTCACCGGTTGCAAAGATGAGCTGTTTACTCTCGATAGCATTCAGGTAGTGCGCCTGAGCCTCATTGCGCGCCACAATTGGAGAATTATCACGGCTGTCTCGGGCCATGCCAATTGCTTCTACGCCACTCATCTGCACAAGCGAGGTGACCGATTCTTCTTCACGCTGTTTATGGCTACGTGAATCCCGTCTCAGCACACGTTTTGCTTCGCGACGAGCTTTGATCACTGCTTTTTGTCTTCCCATGGATAGCACCTTGAGTTGTTGGTATTCATCACACGCGCCAGCTTCGGCACGATTATGCGCACGAACATCAGAGGGTTGGCTTCCTTGTAAGCCATTGCTTGCTTTATCGGATGACGATACGGAACAGCTACGCGCACCGTTCTGCACGTCGGTCGAATCAGATTCTGGAGGAAGGGGGGAGAATTTAGTGGTGAGGAAATCGCTGCCGGAGTCTGAGCCTCCGCGCCGGGTGCTGCGGTTGTTATGTTTACCTTGTCCAGTACAGGACGCAACCATTCGCGATCTCCATAGTGATTCAGCATCACTGCCGGGAACTACCGCTGTCTTATCTTAAGTACATCAGGAGTTATCATAAATGCAACATTTATTTTACCTGAATGCAACTTTTAAGACTGTCCCTACAGGTGGAATCAGTCTCATATAGAAATATTACAGAAATATAACAGGAGGATAGTCATATGAAAAAATAATGTCCCCGCGAACTGTCGCAGGGACGATTATCAGGCCTCGATAAGACCTTGTGCGAGGTACGCGTTGCTGTCGCGCACGCCCGGCAGGGCAAAGAAATAGCCGCCGCCGATGGGCTTAATGTACTCTTCCAGCGCTTCGCCGTTGAGCCGCTTCTGTACGGTCAGGAAGCCTTTTTCCAGATCGTGCTGATAGCAGACGAACAGCAGCCCCATATCGAGTTGGCCGGAGTTGGTCACGCCCAGCGAATAGCTGTAGCCCCGACGCATCATCAGGCTGGACTGCGTCTCTTTGGTGCGCGGATTGGCCAGACGAATGTGGCTGTCCAGCGCGATGGTATCGCCATTGGGATCGCTGGCGTAGTCAGGCACGTCGTGCTCGTTCTTCATGCCGAGCGGTGCCCCGCTTTGCTTATCCCGACCAAAGATCGTCTGCTGCTCTTTCAGCGGCGTGCGGTCCCAGAACTCCACGTGGAACTGAATGATCCGTACCGCCTGATAGCTGCCGCCCACCGCCCACGCCGGTTCGTCCTGATTTGCGGTTACCCAGACCACGTCTTTCATCAGTGCTGCATCGCTGCTGTCCGGGTTGGCCGTGCCGTCCTTAAAGCCCAGCAGGTTAACCGGGGTCTCTTTCCCCTTGCTGCGGGCGGCGTGGTCCGAGATAAACCCTTCCCGCTTCCAGCGCACGCTCAGCAGATCCGGCGTGTGCTTAATGATATCGCGCAGGGCGTGGATCACCGTGTCCTGAGTATTGGCGCAAATCTGCAGGAGCAGGTCGCCGTGGCACAGCGCCGCGTCGAGGGAGTCATTCGGGAAACGCGTCATTTTCTGCAGCGCTTTCGGCTTCTGTTTTGCCAGCCCGTAGCGCGCGTCAAACAGCGATTCACCGAGCGAAACGGTAATGGTCAGGTTATCCGGGGCGATAAACGGCCCCAGAATGCCGGAGTCCATCGGCGGCAGGCGCGGGTTCGGCGTATCGGGCGCCGGTCCACCCGCGGTAAGAAACGCGATGCGCGTCGTCAGCAGGCGGAACAGACGCGCCAGATCGGCTTTATCGCTGGCCAGAGAATCAAAGGCCACCAGCATCATAGATGCCTGCTGCGGCGTCAGGATGCCCGACTGATGCTCGCCATAAAACGGCTGCGTCTCCATACGGGCATTGGGCGACAGCGTGCCGGGCGCGCTTTGCGGTTTCGCCGCATGCGCTACCGGACAGCCACCGGCCAGCGCAAGGGCGCCCCCCAGCGCCCCTACCCCTTTTAACAATCGACGACGTGAAGGCTCAACCACGTCGTTCTCGCTATGCTTGTTCATCGTGCTTAGTCCAGACCCAGTACGCCACGCAGCAGAGAAAGGTCTTCCGCCAGGGCGGTAATCGGGCCTTTCAGCGCGTTACGGTCGGCATCGGTCAGCTTGTCGTAGGTTTCAAACCCGTCTTTGGTACGGTACTTCGCCAGAATAGCGTCGACTTTTTTGAAGTTGGCATCCACTTTGGCCAGCAGTTCGCCGTTCTCTTTCTGCAGCTGAGGTCGCAGCAGGTTAACAATTTTCTGCGCGCCGTCGACGTTGGCCTGGAAGTCCCACAGGTCGGTATGGCTGTAGCGATCTTCTTCGCCGCTGATTTTGCTGGCGGCCACTTCTTCAATCAGACCGGCCGCGCCGCCCACCACTTTTGACGGCGGGAAGGCCAGCTCGCTGATGCGCTTTTGCAGCTCCAGCACGTCGCCGTTCAGCTGCTCAGCGTATTTCTCCATCCCTTTGGTGGAGTTGTCGCCAAACAGGGCTTTCTCCAGACGGTGGAAACCGGTGAATTTCGGATCGGCGGCCTTTTGCTCGAAATCGTCTTCGCGGGCATCAATACTGCCATCAAGGTCAGAGAACAGCTCGGCAATCGGCTCGATACGCTCGTAGTGCTGACGGGTTGGCGCATAGAGGGATTTCGCTTTTTCGATGTCACCGGCTTTCACCGCATCGGTAAAGGCTTTGGTTGCCGTCGCCAGGTCCGCCGTCTCTTTCGTGACGTAGGCTTTATACGCGGTAATCGCGTCACCCAGGCTCAGCACCGCAGCGCCTTTCGCCGCATCGGCCGTCGCTTCACCTTTGACGATAAGCTTTCCTTTCGGGTTGGTCAGCAGGCCGCAGGTCATCTCATACTCGCCAGGCTGCAGGTTGGCGGTCATCTTCTGGCTAAAGCCAGGGGCGATATTTTCACGCTCCTCCACCACCAGAACCCCTTTCAGGATCTCCCATTCCAGCGCCTTCTGGCTGTGGTTCTGAATAATGAACTGGGTTTTGCCGCTGTTCACCGTGAGGGTCATCGGCTCACACTGCTTATCGTTGACGGTGACTTTAACCTGAGGAACATCCGCGCCCCAGGCGGAGAATGCAGAAGCGAACAGCGCGGCAATGCCTGCGCATAACGCACTACGACGGAACTGAATTGCCATGACTCTTCCCTTTAAAAGTATGTTGTAACTAAATCAACTATTATGGCGTAACGCGCGACGCCTGCGTGCCGGTACGCGGCGGCATTGCGAACAGCACCAGCGCCGGAACCAGATAAATAAAGTACATCGCCACTTCGCTGACGCTCGGCGTTTCCTGATAGCCGAAGATACCTTCGAGCAGGGTGCCGGTCAGAGAATGGGTGGAGAGCACGTTGCTGAGGTCGAACGCGACGTCCTGGAAATGGTTCCACAGGCCCGCCTCGTGGAAGGCACGTATCGCCCCCGCCGCCAGCCCTGCCGCCACCAGCAGAATAAACAGGCTGGTCCACTTGAAGAACGCGCCCAGGTTCAGGCGAATACCGCCCCAGTAAAGCAGAAAGCCCAGCACGACGGCGGTTGCCAGCCCGAGCATCGCGCCAACCGGCGGCCAGATGCCGACATCCTGCTGAAACGCCGCCAGCAGGAAGAAAACAGACTCCAGGCCCTCACGCGCGACGGCGAAAAAGACCATCATAATGAGCGCCCAGCCGTGGTTGTTTCCCTTTTGCAGCGCGTTATCCACCGCCTGCTCCAGCTGCACCTTCACGTTGCGCGAGACTTTACGCATCCAGAACACCATCCAGGTAAGGATCGCTACCGCAATCACGGCAACGATCCCTTCGAACAGCTCCTGCTCTTTCTGCGGGAACTCCCCGGTGGTTTCGTTGATGAGGATACCGAGGCCCAGACAGAGCGCCGCGGCAAGGAATACCCCGACCCACATGACGCCAATCCAGCGCCCGCGCTGGGTTCGCTTCAGATAGCTGGCGATGAGGCTCACGATGAGGGCAGCTTCGAGCCCTTCACGTAACATAATGAGAAATGGAACAAACATGCCGACACCTTAAATGTTTATCGCGGTCAACTGATGCAAAGAAAGGTAAATTCTTGTGATAGTGATTATCATTACGGAGAAGAGAAACACAAGCGAAATGTGCGCTGTTTTGATGACGAGTTGTAAACGCAAAGCCTGTTAATAGTTGCTGACGTTACCGTTAAGTTTATAAGTTATAATAAAATTGCCCATTTACGGTTAACCAGCGCTGTGGCTAAATATCCTCCTCAAAAACCAACTGAAAATAAACCATGTTTAAGATTGTCCATTTCCTGCTGGCGCTGGTGATTATTCTTGCGCTCGCCTGGCTGGTGAGTTTCGACCGCCGAAAAATTCGCATTCGTTATGTTTTACAGCTTATTGTCATTGAAATAGCCCTGGCGTTCTTTTTCCTGCACGCCGAAAGCGGGTTATTCCTGATTAAATACGTCTCGGGATTTTTTGAGTCACTGCTTAAATTTGCCGGCGAAGGCACCAATTTCGTCTTTGGCGGAATGGGGGAAAAAGGGCTGGCGTTCATTTTCCTCGGCGTGCTTTGCCCGATTATTTTTATTTCCGCGCTGATTGGTATTCTTCAGCACTGGCGGATCCTGCCGATTTTTATTCGGGTAATCGGTACGCTGCTGTCAAAACTGAACGGTATGGGCAAGCTGGAATCCTTTAACGCGGTGAGTTCCCTGATCCTCGGCCAGTCGGAAAACTTCATTGCCTACAAGGGCGTGCTGGGCGATCTCTCCTCTCGTCGTCTGTTCACCATGGCGGCCACGGCCATGTCGACGGTCTCCCTGTCGATTGTCGGCGCCTATATGACCATGCTCGACGCCAAATTTGTCGTCGCGGCGCTGATTCTGAACATGTTCAGCACCTTTATTATTCTCTCGGTCATCAACCCGGCGCGCCCGGAAGCGGAGCCGGATATCAAGCTGGAAAAACTGCATGAATCGCAGAGTTTCTTCGAGATGCTCGGCGAGTATATTCTGGCCGGTTTTAAAGTGGCGATGATTATTCTGGCAATGCTGATTGGCTTTATCGCGCTTATTAGCGCCGTTAACGCCCTCTTCTCCAGCGTATTTGGCATGAGCTTCCAGCAGATTTTGGGCTACGTGTTTTATCCGCTGGCATGGCTTATCGGTATTCCGCTGAGTGACTCCCTGAACGCGGGCAGCATTATGGCGACCAAGCTGGTGGCGAATGAATTTGTGGCGATGATTGAGCTGCAAAAAATCGCGCATCAGATGTCCCCGCGCGGACTGGGCATTTTGTCCGTCTTCCTGGTGTCGTTCGCGAACTTCGCCTCCATCGGCATTGTGGCCGGGGCGATTAAGGGCCTGAACGAGCAGCAGGGGAACGTGGTATCGCGCTTCGGCCTGCGTCTGGTGTACGGCGCGACGCTGGTGAGCCTGCTGTCGGCGAGCTTTGCGGGGTTGGTGTTGTAGGTTTTGTGCCGTTTGTGCCCGGCGGCGCTTCGCTTGCACGGGCCTACGATACAATAACGGCGGGAATTCCCGCCGTTTTTATTAAAACTGCACGCACACCGGCTGGTCGACGCGCATCACCGACTCCTGCGCGAAGCGTGATTTATAAATCCCGCGTAACGCTTCGATGTTCTTCTCGCTCTGCGCATCTTTACCGTGGATCAGCATCAGCGCTTTGCTCGGCTCACGCGCCACTTTTCCGTCGTTCCCCAGCCACTGCCCGCGCGCGTCAAACACCGTTAAGCCATCGCGAAAGCGCGGCGTCACGTCCTGGTCAACAAACTGCTGCCACTCGTTGCCGGTAATCTGCGCCCCGGCCGGACGATTCAGTCCGAAATAGAGCGTGGTTTGCTGCATCTGGTTATCCGCTTTGCAGGTTTCGACCGCCGCGTGTTGCGATGGCGCAGTGCACCCAGCCAGCATCAATAATGCCGCCGCCATTAACCCTGTTTTGATTGTCATGCTTCGCTATCCTCATTGTTATAAGTGCAGCGATATCAACGTAATTCTGGAAAATTTGCAAGAAAAAGCCGGGTGGCGCTAACGCTTACCCGGCCTACGGTGTTAGTGGGAAAATTATTCCGGCTGCAGCTTAGACGGCGGCGCGGAGTGGTAGTGCGCGTCGGCTTCAGCAAAGCGTTTCTGCATGGAGGCAGACGGTGCTTTACCCAGCAGGCTGAACACCACGATGCCGATGCTGCCGAAGAGGAAGCCTGGGATGATTTCGTACAGGCCCAGCCACGCGAACTGTTTCCAGACGATAACGGTCAGCGCACCGATGATCATCCCCGCCAGCGCGCCGTTACGGGTCATACGTGACCACATGACGGAGAACAGCACGACCGGACCAAACGCCGCACCAAAGCCCGCCCACGCGTAGCTCACAAGGCCCAGCACGCGGTTTTCCGGGTTGGCCGCCAGCGCGATGGCAATCAGCGCCACCACCAGCACCATAAAGCGCCCTACCCACACCAGCTCTTTCTGGCTCGCGTTTTTACGCAGGAAGGCTTTGTAGAGGTCTTCGGTGATCGCGCTGGAGCAGACCAGCAGCTGGCAGCTCAGGGTGGACATCACCGCCGCCAGGATCGCGGAGAGCAGAATACCGGCAATCCACGGGTTAAACAGAATTTGCGCCAGCTCGATGAACACGCGCTCGGCGTTCTGGTTCACCGCGCCCGCCTGCGCCGGGTTGTTGTTGAAGTACGCGATACCGAAGAAGCCGACCGCACACGCCCCTGCCAGACACAGGATCATCCACGTCATGCTGATGCGACGGGCATGAACGATGGTGTGGTGAGAATCCGCCGCCATAAAGCGCGCCAGGATATGCGGCTGACCGAAGTAGCCCAGGCCCCAGCCCATCAGCGACACGATGGCAACGAAGTTCAGCCCTTTCAGCATGTCGACGTTTTCAATGCTCTTCTGCTTGATCACTTCCAGCGAATCGGCAAAGCCACCAACGGTGAAAATCACAATCACCGGGGTCAGGATCAGGGCGAAGATCATCAGGCTCGCCTGCACGGTGTCGGTCCAGCTCACGGCCAGGAAGCCGCCCACGAAGGTATAGAGGATGGTCGCCGCAGCACCGGCCCACAGGGCGGTTTCGTAGCTCATGCCGAAGGTGCTTTCGAACAGACGCGCGCCGGCAACAATGCCGGAAGCACAGTAGATGGTAAAGAACAGCAGGATAACCACCGCGGAGATAATGCGCAGGATGCGGCTGTTATCTTCAAAGCGTCCGGTGAAGTAGTCCGGCAGCGTCAGGGCGTTGTTGTTGGCCTCGGTATGCACGCGCAGACGGCCTGCCACCAGCTTCCAGTTGATCCACGCGCCGACGGTCAGGCCGATGGCGATCCAGCTTTCAGAGATACCGGAGATGAAAATCGCGCCAGGCAGCCCCATCAGCAGCCAGCCGCTCATGTCGGATGCGCCCGCAGAGAGTGCGGTCACCATCGGGCCTAAACTGCGTCCGCCCAGAATGTAGTCGTCAAAGTTCTTCGTTGACCGCCACGCCAAAAACCCTATCAGGATCATGCCAAAAATATAAACGAGAAATGTCACCAGCATCGGTGTGCTAATAGCCATTCAAATTCTCCAAAAGTGTCGAGCGACAGCCGTCCGGGCTGCCTTGTTATATGATCACCGGAACGAGGTGAATGTATCTTGTGTTTCGGTTGGGCGCGCTATCCTGCCGTATGCGCCTTCCGCTGACAAACGATTTAACACTGCATTTACATCAATTTCATCCCCGGTTTGATACAAGTTTTCTGTAGGTTGCACTCGCTCACGCTTTTGCGGGTTGCACCTTTGAAAAGTGTTAACTCCCGCATAAAAACAGGCTTCACGTAAAGCCGCCAGCACGATTTTCCAGCTAACCATTCGTTAACAATCCATTCATTTTCCGGGTTGCAAACCAGGTCACATTTAACACGGTTGCACAAAGTTGCAACATGGTGGATATTTCACGCTATCTACAGAATGCTATTACAGAACAACAGGAGCTTTGGCATGGGTATGACCACCATGGGGGTTAAGCTGGATGACGCCACCCGCGAACGGATTAAGACCGCAGCAACCCGCATTGACCGCACGCCGCACTGGTTAATTAAGCAGGCGATTTTTAACTATCTCGAAAGACTCGAGAGCGATGAGGGCCTGCCGGAGCTGCCTGCCCTGCTGGCCGGTGCAGCAAACGAAAGCGAGGAAGCGCCAGCCGCTGGCGACGAGAACCATCAGCCGTTCCTTGAATTTGCCGAGCAGATCCTGCCGCAGTCCGTCAGCCGTGCCGCCATTACAGGCGCCTACCGCCGTGCCGAAACCGACGCCGTGCCGATGCTGCTGGAGCAGGCTCGCCTGCCGGAAGCCATTGCCGCACAGGCGCACAGCCTGGCGTATCAGTTAGCCGACAAGCTGCGCAACCAGAAAACCGCCACCGGCCGCGCCGGGATGGTTCAGGGTCTGCTGCAGGAGTTTTCCCTCTCTTCACAGGAAGGCGTGGCGCTGATGTGCCTGGCGGAAGCGCTGCTGCGTATTCCGGATAAAGCCACCCGCGACGCGCTGATCCGCGACAAGATCAGCAACGGCAACTGGCATTCACACATTGGCCGCAGCCCGTCGCTGTTCGTCAACGCGGCCACCTGGGGCCTGCTATTTACCGGCAAACTGGTCTCGACCCATAACGAAGCCAACCTCTCCCGCTCCCTGAACCGCATCATCGGTAAGAGCGGCGAGCCGCTGATCCGCAAGGGCGTGGACATGGCGATGCGCCTGATGGGCGAACAGTTCGTCACCGGCGAAACCATTGCCGAAGCGCTGGCGAACGCCCGCAAGCTGGAAGATAAAGGTTTCCGCTACTCTTACGACATGCTGGGCGAAGCGGCGCTGACCGCTGCCGACGCGCAGGCCTACATGGTCTCTTACCAGCAGGCCATTCACGCCATCGGTAAAGCCTCCAACGGTCGCGGCATATATGAAGGCCCGGGCATCTCCATCAAGCTCTCTGCCCTGCACCCGCGCTACAGCCGCGCGCAGTACGACCGCGTGATGGAAGAGCTGTATCCGCGCCTGAAGTCCCTGACCCTGCTGGCGCGCCAGTATGACATCGGCATTAACATCGACGCCGAAGAGGCTGACCGTCTGGAGATCTCCCTCGATCTGCTGGAAAAGCTGTGCTTCGAGCCGGAGCTGGCAGGCTGGAACGGCATCGGCTTCGTTATCCAGGCCTACCAGAAGCGCTGCCCGTTCGTCATTGATTACCTGATTGACCTGGCAAGCCGCAGCCGTCGTCGCCTGATGATCCGTCTGGTGAAAGGCGCCTACTGGGACAGCGAAATCAAACGCGCGCAAATGGACGGGCTGGAAGGCTATCCGGTCTATACCCGTAAGGTTTACACCGACGTCTCTTACCTCGCCTGTGCGAAAAAGCTGCTCGGCGTGCCGAACCTGATCTATCCGCAGTTCGCTACCCACAACGCCCACACCCTGGCGGCGATCTACAGCCTGGCCGGGCAAAACTACTACCCGGGCCAGTACGAGTTCCAGTGCCTGCACGGCATGGGTGAACCGCTGTACGAGCAGGTGACCGGTAAAGTGGCGGACGGCAAGCTGAACCGCCCGTGCCGTATCTATGCTCCGGTGGGTACCCACGAAACCCTGCTGGCGTACCTGGTGCGTCGTCTGCTGGAAAACGGCGCGAACACCTCCTTCGTTAACCGCATCGCCGACACCACCCTGCCGCTCGACGAGCTGGTGGCCGACCCGGTGCAGGCCGTTGAGAAGATGGCCGCGCAGGAAGGCCAGATTGGCCTGCCGCATCCGAAGATTGCCCTGCCGCGCGAGCTGTACGGCAAAGGCCGCGTCAACTCGGCGGGTCTGGATCTCGCCAACGAACACCGTCTGGCATCGCTCTCCTCTGCCCTGCTCAACAGCGCATTGCAGAAGTGGCAGGCCAAACCGATTCTGGAGCAGTCCGTCGAGGACGGCGACATGCAGCCGGTCATTAACCCGGCAGAGCCAAAAGATATCGTCGGCTACGTGCGTGAAGCCACCGAAGCGGAAGTGGATCGGGCGCTGGACAGCGCGGTAAACAACGCGCCAATCTGGTTCGCCACGCCGCCGCAGGAGCGCGCCGCGATTCTGGAACGCGCGGCGGTGCTGATGGAAGATCAGATGCAGTCGCTCATCGGCATTCTGGTGCGCGAAGCGGGTAAAACCTTCAGCAACGCCATTGCCGAAGTGCGCGAGGCCGTCGACTTCCTGCACTACTACGCGGGCCAGGTTCGCGATGACTTCGATAACGAAACCCACCGTCCGCTGGGTCCGGTCGTCTGTATCAGCCCGTGGAACTTCCCGCTGGCGATCTTCACCGGCCAGATTGCCGCCGCCCTGGCCGCAGGCAACAGCGTGCTGGCAAAACCGGCCGAGCAGACCCCGCTGATTGCCGCGCAGGGCATCAACATTCTTCTGGAAGCCGGCGTGCCGGCGGGCGTGGTTCAGCTGCTGCCGGGCCGCGGTGAAACCGTCGGCGCCAAACTGACCTCCGACAACCGCGTGCGCGGCGTGATGTTTACCGGTTCGACCGAAGTGGCGTCTCTGCTGCAGCGCAACATTGCCACCCGTCTGGATGCGCAGGGTCGTCCTACGCCGCTCATCGCGGAAACCGGCGGGATGAACGCCATGATCGTTGACTCCTCTGCCCTTACCGAGCAGGTGGTGGTCGACGTGCTGGCCTCCGCGTTCGACAGCGCCGGTCAGCGCTGCTCCGCGCTGCGCGTGCTGTGCCTGCAGGACGACGTGGCGGACCACACGCTGAAGATGCTGCGCGGCGCGATGGCCGAATGCCGCATGGGCAACCCGGGCCGTCTCACCACCGACATCGGGCCGGTGATCGACGCGGAAGCCAAAGCCAATATCGAAAACCACATTCAGACCATGCGCGCGAAAGGCCGTCCGGTATTCCAGGCGGTGCGCGAGAACAGCGAAGATACCCGCGAATGGCGGACCGGCACCTTTGTGCCGCCAACGCTGATTGAGCTGGCAAGCTTCGACGAGCTGAAAAAAGAGGTCTTCGGCCCGGTGCTCCACGTGGTGCGCTACAACCGTAACAACCTGAACGAGCTGGTTGAGCAGATCAACGCCTCCGGCTATGGCCTGACGCTCGGCGTGCATACCCGTATCGACGAGACTATCGCGCAGGTGACCGGCAGCGCCAAAGTGGGCAACCTGTACGTCAACCGCAACATGGTCGGCGCGGTCGTGGGCGTACAGCCGTTTGGCGGCGAAGGTCTCTCCGGCACCGGTCCGAAAGCGGGCGGTCCGCTTTACCTGTACCGTCTGCTGGCGAACCGTCCGGAGAACGCCCTGGGCGTCACCCTGGCGCGCCAGGATGCGGACTATCCGGTGGATGCACAGCTGAAAGCCGTACTGACGCAGCCGCTGGAGGCGCTTATCGCCTGGGCGGAAAAACGTCCTGAGCTGCGTGCCGTTGCCCGGCAGTACGGCGAGCTGGCCCAGGCGGGCACGCAGCGTCTGCTGCCGGGGCCAACCGGCGAGCGCAACACCTGGACGCTGATGCCGCGCGAGCGCGTGCTGTGCGTGGCCGATAACGAGCAGGACGCGCTGGTGCAGCTGGCCGCCGCCATGGCAACCGGGTGTGAAGTCCTATGGCCGGAAGATGCGCTGCATCGCGATCTCGCCAAACAGCTGCCGAAAGCGGTATCGGCCCGCATTCGCTTTGCGAAGGCCGATGCGCTGCTGACGCAGCCGTTTGATGCCGTGATTTACCACGGTGATTCCGACCAGCTGCGCGAACTGTGCGAGCAGGTGGCGGCCCGCAGCGGGGCGATTGTTTCGGTACAGGGCTTTGCACGCGGGGAAACCAACCTGCTGCTGGAGCGTCTGTACGTAGAGCACTCGCTCAGCGTCAACACGGCGGCGGCAGGCGGTAACGCCAGCCTGATGACAATAGGCTAACGCTGTGCTAATAAGGCTCCGGAGACGGAGCCTTATTTTATTGGGGAGTATATGAAACGATATCTTATCGCCTGTGCAGCACTGCTAATGAGCGCCAGCGCGTTGGCCGACGAGTGCGACAAAGCGACCACCCAGCTTGAACTGAACACCTGTAGCGCGCAGCAGTACCAGGCTGCCGATAAAAAACTCAACCAGACGTATCAGGCCGCCATCAAGCGCGCGGCAGCCCCTCAGCGCGACCTGCTGAAAAAAGCGCAGCAGGCGTGGATTGCCCTGCGCGACGCGGACTGCGCGTTTATCGGTTCGGGTACGGAAGGCGGGAGCGTCCAGCCAATGATTGTTAACCAGTGCCTGGCGGAAAAAACCGTCGAGCGCGAAGCGTTTCTGGCCTCGCTGATGCAGTGTGAAGAGGGCGACTTAAGCTGCCCTCTCCCGCCGGGGAACTAGCGTAAGCGGATCCCTTCAATAATCATCCGCTGCACGTTTTCCAGCGTGCTGTGGAAAAACGCCTCGTCCTGGAGCGTTTTACCGGTCACCGCCTCAACCTGGGCCGCAAAGTCAGCGTAATGCTGGGTGGAGGCCCAAATCATAAAGATCAGATGATGCGGGTCGACCGGGGCCAGCTTTCCGCTGGCGACCCATCCGGCAATAATGGCCGACTTATCGTCCACCAGCTGCTTTAAATCTCCGGTGAGTTCCGCCTGCAACAGCGGCGCGCCCTGCAGCATCTCAAGACAAAACAGCCTTGATGCCTGCGGGTAATCGCGCGACACCTCCAGCTTCAGGCGAATGTACTCTTTGATCGCCACCAGCGGGGCCAGCTCTGCGCGAAACGCTTTCAGCGGCGCCAGCCAGATATCGAGGATCTGCTGCATCACCGCGATATAGAGCGCCTCTTTCGACGGGTAATAGTAGAGCAGATTGGTTTTGGATACCCCGGACTGCTCCGCAACCTGCTCCAGGCGCGTGCCGTGAATACCAAACTGCGAAAAGGTCTCCAGCGCCGCGCTGAGGATCGCCTGCTTCTTGGCGCTCACCGCCTGCGAACGTTTACCTGGTGTTTTCACTGCGCCTTGTGCCATTCCCGCTCTCCTTATTCTGCGTTGCCCTCAGCATAGCAAAACCCCCGTCTCGCCACGACATCCTGCACTCCGATCGCGCATGAATGCCTGTTTTCTGTGCAATGTTTTTGACCATTTAGTCCACATTTAGCCGTATCAATCCACCAACTTCTGGTTAACACATTAATAACACTACCATTTTCAAAACTGGCACCGCCTTTGCACAAACACCGTTACACCTGCGACGTAATGAAGAGAGGTTCGTGATGAAAATTGGCGTATTTGTACCCATCGGCAACAACGGCTGGCTTATCTCGACCGCTGCACCGCAATACATGCCGACCTTTGAGCTCAATAAAGCCATCGTGCAGAAAGCGGAGCACTACCATTTCGATTTTGCGCTTTCGATGATCAAGCTGCGCGGCTTTGGCGGCAAAACCGAATTCTGGGATCACAACCTGGAGTCCTTTACCCTGATGGCCGGGCTGGCCGCGGTCACCTCGCGTATTCAGATCTACGCCACCGCCGCCACCCTTACTCTCCCCCCGGCGATCGTGGCGCGCATGGCCTCCACCATCGACTCCATCTCCGGCGGGCGCTTTGGCGTTAACCTGGTCACCGGCTGGCAAAAACCCGAGTACGAGCAGATGGGGCTCTGGCCGGGTGACGATTACTTCTCGCGTCGCTACGACTACTTGACCGAATACGTACAGGTGCTGCGCGATCTGTGGGGCACCGGCAAAAGCGATTTCAAGGGTGACTTCTTCACCATGAACGACTGTCGCGTCAGCCCGCAGCCGTCGGTGCCGATGAAGGTGATTTGCGCCGGGCAGAGCGACGCGGGAATGGAATTCTCGGCGAAATACGCCGACTTCAACTTCTGCTTCGGTAAAGGCGTGAACACGCCTGCCGCCTTCGCCCCGACCGCCGCGCGGATGAAAGAGGCCGCCGACAGGACCGGGCGCGACGTGGGCTCCTACGTGCTGTTTATGGTCATCGCCGATGAAACCGACGACGCCGCGCGCGCGAAATGGGAGCGCTATAAGGACGGCGCCGACGAGGAGGCCCTGAGCTGGCTCACCGAGCAGAGCCAAAAGGATACCCGCTCCGGCTCAGATACCAACGTGCGCCAGATGGCCGACCCGACCTCTGCGGTCAATATCAACATGGGCACCCTGGTCGGCTCTTATGCCAGCGTCGCCAGAATGCTTGACGAAGTGGCGGCTGTCCCCGGGGCGGAAGGCGTCCTGCTGACCTTCGATGATTTCCTCACCGGCGTGGAGACCTTCGGCGAGCGCATCCAGCCGCTGATGCAGTGCCGCGCCCACATCCCTGCCGTCACGAAGGAGGTGGCGTAATGACCACTCTTAACGCACGCCCGGAAGCCATCACCTTTGCGCCGGAGCAGAGCGCGCTGATCGTGGTGGACATGCAAAACGCCTACGCCAGCCAGGGCGGCTATCTGGATCTGGCGGGGTTCGACGTCTCCACCACCCGGCCGGTGATTGAGAACATCAAAACCGCCGTCGCCGCCGCGCGCGCCGCGGGCATGCTCATCATCTGGTTCCAGAACGGCTGGGATGACCAGTACGTCGAGGCCGGCGGCCCCGGCTCGCCCAACTTCCACAAGTCGAACGCCCTGAAAACCATGCGTAAACGGCCAGAACTGCAGGGCAAGCTGCTGGCAAAAGGCGGCTGGGACTATCAGCTGGTGGACGAGCTGGTCCCGCAGGCGGGCGATATCGTCCTGCCCAAACCGCGCTACAGCGGCTTTTTTAACACGCCGCTCGACAGCCTGCTGCGCAGCCGGGGCATTCGCCACCTGGTATTCACCGGCATCGCCACTAACGTCTGCGTGGAGTCGACCCTGCGCGACGGCTTCTTCCTCGAGTATTTCGGCGTGGTGCTGGAAGACGCGACCCACCAGGCCGGGCCGGAGTTTGCCCAAAAGGCGGCCCTGTTCAATATTGAAACCTTTTTTGGCTGGGTCAGCAGCGTTGCGGAGTTCTGCGACGCCCTGACTCCCCCGCTCGCCCGTATCGCCTGAGGAGACACCTGATGCCAAAATCCGTGATTATTCCGCCGGGCACCAGCACGCCGATTGCCCCGTTTGTTCCCGGCACCCTCGCCGACGGCGTGGTGTATGTCTCCGGCACGCTGCCGTTTGATAAAGACAACAACGTGGTGTTTATCAACGACCCAAAGGCGCAAACCCGCCACGTGCTGGAGACGATCAAAACCGTGATCGAAACGGCGGGTGGCACGATGGAGGATGTGACCTTCAACAGCATCTTTATCACCGACTGGAAAAACTACGCCGCGATTAACGAGATTTACGCCGAATTCTTCCCCGGCGATAAGCCGGCCCGGTTCTGCATTCAGTGCGGGCTGGTGAAGCCAGAGGCGCTGGTTGAAATCGCCACCGTTGCGCACATCGCGAAGTGAGGCAGGTATGAAACTCTCCGTCTCGCCGCCCCCGTTCGAGGGTGCGCCCGTGGTGGTCTTTATTTCCGGTCTCGGCGGCAGCGGCAGCTACTGGCTGCCCCAGCTGGCCGCGCTGGAGCCGGAGTACCAGGTGGTGTGCTATGACCAGCGGGGAACGGGCAATAACCCCGACACCCTGCCGGAAGGGTACAGCCTTGCGCAGATGGCGGACGAGCTGGCTCAGGCGCTGGCGGATGCCGGGATTGCCCGCTACAGCGTCGTGGGCCATGCGCTGGGGGCGCTGGTCGGCCTGCAGCTGGCGCTGGATCATCCCGACGCCCTCACCGCGCTGGTGTGCGTCAACGGCTGGCTGACCCTTAACGCGCACACCCGCCGCTGCTTTCAGATCCGCGAGCGCCTGCTGCATTCCGGCGGCCCGCAGGCGTGGGTTGAGGCGCAGCCGCTGTTTCTCTACCCGGCAGACTGGATGGCGGCCCGCGCCCCCCGTCTGGAGGCCGAAGAGGCCCTGGCGCTGGCCCATTTTCAGGGAAAAACCAACCTGCTGCACCGGCTCAGCGCCCTGAAAAAGGCCGACTTCAGCCGCCATGCCGCGCGCATTCGCTGCCCGGTACAGATCATCTGTTCCGCTGACGACATGCTGGTGCCCTCCGTCTGCTCGACTGAGCTGCAGGCCGCGATCCCGCACAGCCGCAGCGCGGTGATGCGCCAGGGCGGGCATGCCTGCAACGTCACCGAGCCGGATACCTTTAACACCCTGCTGCTAAACGGGCTTGCCAGCCTGCTGCACAGCCCGGAACCCGCTTTATAAGGAGCTTTAATGAGCGAAGCCATTACCCCCGCCGCGCTGGAAACGCTGTTCACCGGCGCCCGCACCCATAACGGCTGGCAGGATATGCCCGTCAGCGACGAAACGCTGCGCGAAATCTACAGCCTGATGAAATGGGGGCCAACGTCCGCCAACTGCTCCCCGGCGCGGATTGTGTTTGTGCGAAGCGCTGAGGGAAAAGAGAAGCTGCGCCCGGCGCTCTCCAGCGGCAACCTCGAGAAAACGCTCACCGCCCCGGTCACGGCCATTGTCGCCTGGGACGGGGAATTCTACGAGCGCCTGCCCGGGCTGTTCCCGCACGGCGATGCAAAGAGCTGGTTTACCACCAGCCCCGCGCACGCTGAAGAGACTGCCTTTCGCAACAGCTCAATGCAGGCCGCCTACCTGATTTTCGCCTGTCGCGCGCTGGGGCTGGACACCGGCCCGATGTCGGGCTTTGACCGCCAAAAGGTCGACGAGGCCTTTTTCACCGGCACCACGCTTAAAAGCAATCTGCTGATCAACATTGGCTACGGCGATACCCGCAAACTGTACGGGCGCCTGCCGCGTCTGGACTTCGACGATGCCTGCGGGCTGGCGTAAGGAGCGATTATGACGACACCGGATAAACAAACCTTTCGCGACGCCATGGCCTGCGTTGGCGCGGCGGTCAACATCATCACCACCGACGGCCCGGCGGGGATGGCAGGCTTCACCGCCAGCGCGGTGTGCAGCGTCACGGATTCACCGCCCACCCTGCTGGTGTGCCTGAACCGCGGCGCGTCCGTCTGGCCAACGTTTAGCGAAAACCGCACCCTTTGCGTGAATACCCTGAGCGCCGGACAGGAGCCGCTGTCCAATCTGTTTGGCGGGAAAACGCCGATGGAGGAACGCTTTGCCGCCGCCCGCTGGCAGACGGGCGACACGGGCTGCCCGCGCCTGGAGGATGCGCTGGCCTCGTTTGACTGCCGCATCAGCCAGGTGGTGAGCGTCGGCACCCACGACATTCTGTTTTGCGACATTGTTTCGATAATCCGCCACCCCGCGCCGCAAGGGCTGGTGTGGTTTGACCGCGGCTACCACGCGCTTATGCGCCCCGCCTGTTAACCCGCTCTAAGGAGACAGACCATGTTCGGATTTCCCCACTGGCAGTTGAAATCGACCTCCACAGACGCAGGCGTGGTCGCGCCGGATGAACGCCTTCCGCTCGGGCAGACGATGGTGATGGGCGTCCAGCACGCGGTCGCCATGTTTGGCGCCACGGTGCTGATGCCAATGCTGATGGGACTCGATCCCAACCTCTCCATTCTGATGTCGGGTATCGGCACGCTGCTGTTCTTTTTCGTCACCGGCGGGCGCGTGCCCAGCTATCTCGGATCCAGCGCCGCCTTTGTCGGAGTGGTCATCGCCACCACCGGGTTTAACGGCCAGGGGATCAACCCCAACCTGAGCGTGGCCCTCGGCGGCATCATCGCCTGCGGTCTGGTGTACACCCTGATTGGTCTGGTGGTGATGAAAATCGGTACGCGCTGGATAGAGCGAATGATGCCCCCGGTCGTGACGGGCGCCGTGGTGATGGCGATTGGTCTGAACCTCGCCCCGATTGCGGTCAGGAGCGTCTCCGCCTCGCCGTTTGAAAGCTGGATGGCGGTGATCACCGTGCTGTGCATCGGCCTGGTGGCGGTGTTCACGCGGGGCATGGTCCAGCGGCTGCTGATCCTGGTCGGGCTGATTGTCGCCTGTCTGGTTTATGCCCTGCTGGCGAACGTTTTCGGTCTGGGCAAGCCGGTTGATTTTACGCTGCTTCATCAGGCCGCCTGGTTCGGCCTGCCGAAGATCACCTCCCCCACATTCAACACCCAGGCGATGATGCTTATCGCACCTGTCGCCGTTATCCTGGTGGCGGAGAACCTGGGCCACCTGAAAGCGGTCGCCGGAATGACCGGGCGCAGCATGGATCCGTACATGGGCCGCGCGTTCGTCGGTGACGGGCTGGCGACCATGCTCTCCGGCTCCGTGGGCGGCAGCGGCGTTACCACCTATGCCGAAAACATCGGCGTGATGGCGGTGACCAAGGTCTACTCGACGCTGGTCTTCGTGGCGGCGGCGGTGATGGCGATGCTGCTCGGCTTCTCGCCGAAGTTCGGCGCGCTGATCCACACCATTCCGTCACCGGTCATCGGTGGGGCATCAATTGTGGTATTTGGGCTGATCGCCGTGGCCGGGGCGCGCATCTGGGTGCAGCATCGGGTCGATCTCAGCCAGAACGGCAACCTGATTATGGTGGCGGTCACGCTGGTGCTGGGCGCGGGGGATTTTGCCCTGACGCTGGGCGGGTTTACGATTGGCGGGATTGGTACGGCGACCTTCGGCGCTATCCTGCTTAACGCCCTGCTGAGCCGCCGGAAAGGGGATGAAGCGCAGGCGGAAGCCATCACCCCCTCCACCTGAAATGAGTGCTACTTTCTTGCCGGGTGACGCTACGCTTACCCGGCCTACAACTGGCATGTAGCGCCGCCGGGCAAAACGGGCAGCGTGCGCGTTGTTAGCTATCTGCCCCTTGTTCAGCGTTCACCACGGCAATCGCCTTGCGTCGTTTTTTGAGCTTTAACTCGCTCACCAGCACACCGGCGATAATAAATGCCGCACCCACCAGGGCCAGCAGCGGCAGACGTTCCCCGGCCAGTCGCCCGAAAATGCCCGCCCAGACCGGTTCACCGGTATAAATCACCGTCGCGCGAGTTGGCGATACGCTGCGCTGCGCCCAGTTCATGGTGACCTGAATAATGGCGCTGAAGATACCGAGCCCCAGCGCGACCACCACCAGACCGGTGGACATCGGCGGCACGGACTCGCCTGCCGGCACCATCGTCGCAAACGCCACCAGCGACGCGGTGGCAAGCTGCACCACCGTCACCCGCTTGACGTCCACCTTGCCCGCCCAGGCGCTAATCAGAATGATTTCCGCCGCAATGGCAATCGCCCCAATCAGGGTGATGATTTCGCCCGGCCCCAGCGCCAGCAGGTTATTTTCCGGCCCGGCCAGCAGGATCAGGCCAATAAAGGCCAGCACAATGCCGATGCAGGACATCAGACCGGGCATCCTCCCCAGACAGAGCCACTGCAATAGCGGCACCAGCGGCACGTACATGGCGGTAATAAACGCGGATTTACTGCTGGGGATAGTTTGTAATCCCCACGTCTGCAGGCTGTAGCCCATCGCTATCGCCACACCAATCGCCACGCCGGCCTTAAGCTCTGTAAGCGTCAGCCCCCGCAGCGTTTTAAGCGAAATCAGCCCTACGGCAATCGCCGCCGTCGCGAAGCGCAGGCCGACAAAGAAGAATGGATCGCTGAGGGTCACCGCGTACTGAACGGCCAGGAACGTCCCGCCCCAGAACATGGTGATGAGAATGAGGATGGCTTCCTGCGGTTTTACGGAGAATTTGAAGCGTGAGAGAGACATGCGGCACTCGCAATTAAGATCAATGCTCTAGTGTGCGTTGCCTTTGGTTACAGTTCAATGTTGCAGAAATAAAAAAACCGCCGGGAGATCCCGGCGGCAGGGTTCAACCCGGCGTGTTACTTACTGCTGCTGCCGTGGCTGTTTTTGCCCCCTTTCTTGCCAGCTTCAGATGCGCGTTGCGGGTCATTCTTGAAGTTGCCCCCGCTGTGCTGGCCACCTTTACGGCCTGCTTCTGATGCTCTTTCACGGTCTTCTGCGAAATTACCTGAACCACCACGATGGTTTGCCATCTCTAACCTCCAGAATGTGAAACATTAGACATCATATTGCATTCAGTAAAAGAGGATTCTTTCACCTCGCAACACAAGGACAGTGCCTTTATCTGTGCCGCGTGAAACTAAGCTTAGTGGAATGCCGCTATCCGGCAAGCCGCAGGTAATATCCTGCAACATGAACTCAGCCTTTCAGGTGAGATGACGCGACGGGGATGCATAAGCCTTTCTTATCATTTCAAAAATCCGCCGTGTAAAAGTTGTATCATTTTGCTACAACGCCTTTTTGTAACCATATTGTTATAAATCAAAGAAATGCCGTTCATTTTTGCAGTCTGGCTGTGATGGCATATCTTTAAAAGAACGCAGCGATCCGCTGTCAGAAAAACCAACGAGGAGTGATGCAAAATGGCAAAAGTTCTGGTGCTCTATTATTCCATGTATGGACACATTGAAACCATGGCTCACGCGGTAGCAGAAGGTGCAAACAGGGTTGATGGCGTTGAGGTTGTGGTGAAGCGCGTACCGGAAACCATGCACGCGGAAGCCTTCCTGAAAGCCGGGGGCAAAACCCAAAACGCCCCGGTCGCTACCCCGCAGGAGCTGGCGGATTATGATGCCATTATCTTCGGCACCCCGACCCGCTTCGGCAATATGTCGGGCCAGATGCGCACCTTCCTCGATCAAACCGGCGGACTTTGGGCATCCGGGGCGCTCTACGGCAAGCTCGCCAGCGTATTCAGCTCAACCGGCACCGGCGGCGGTCAGGAGCAGACGATTACCTCAACCTGGACTACCCTTGCTCATCACGGGATGGTGATTGTGCCGATTGGCTACGGCGCGCAGGAGCTGTTTGACGTTTCCCAGGTGCGCGGCGGTACGCCGTACGGCGCAACCACCATTGCCGGTGGGGATGGCTCACGTCAGCCAAGCAATGAAGAACTGGCTATCGCCCGCTATCAGGGTGAATACGTCGCGGGTCTGGCCAAAAAACTGAACGGCTAACACCCAACAGGAGGACAAGCATGCCAACTCAAGAATCCAAAGCTCACCACGTGGGCGAATGGGCAAGTTTACGCAACACCTCTCCGGAGATTGCTGAAGCTATCTTTGAAGTCGCGAAGTACGACGAGAAGCTGGCCGAGCAGATTTGGGAGGAAGGTAACGATGAGGTGCTGGTGCGCGCCTTCGAAAAAACGGATAAAGACTCGCTCTTCTGGGGCGAGCAAACCATCGAACGTAAAAACGTCTAAGCGTTTCCCCCCGCCGCAGCGGGGGGTTCTCCTTTACTTCGCCGCGTTATTCATGACCGCATTGAATTTATCGACAGGACAGAAGCCGTTCGCATCCACCGGGCAGCCTTTCAGCTCCAGCGTCACGCGCTGCGCGGGCGACTGCAGCGACAGCACGCTGGCGTTACGCAGCTGCTCTGCGCTCTGGTAGACATACTCAATTTTCATCAGCTCCTGGTTGGCATTTTTGTCATGCCAGCGCTGGAAGACAATTTTGCCGCCAATCGGGGTACGTTCCTGCTGGTCGTGCAGCTGGTACGGTTTGAAATCCAGGGCAGTCAGCAGGGAAGCAATGTTCGAGTCATGCCCCACCAGCAGGGTGATTTTCGGCGCTTTCGCCTGCTCGGCGACCAGCGTTTTATCGATATATTTCACCAGCGGCTTCGCCACGTTTTGCGCCACCTCGGTAGAGGTAAACAGCGAGTCCTGATAGCCGTTCTTCAGCTTCGACAGCACGCGCCACTGCTGGTCGGTTTTGATTTCGCCCCAGGCCACCTGGTCGGCCGGGAAGCCTTCGTAATACTGCAGCGTAAACGCGTCCACCAGCGAGTTACCCACCTTCAGCGGCCCGGATACGCCAGGCTCTTTTTCATAGTCGGCGCTGAAGGTATCTTTCGCGTCTGCCAGCGAGCAGACCTTTTTCTCTTTGCAGGACGGGGAATCAGCGTAGTTCGTCAGCTGCTCCAGCAGCTTATAGCTTTCCGCGAGCTGCATTTTCTGCCGCTCGGACTCCATCGCCTTCAGCGCTTTTTCGCGGAATTCCGGCGAGTTATCGGTAATCACCGGATTGAAGGTCGGGTCCATGGTGCCCATTTTTTCCTGATGGTGCACGGGGACGTCGCAGCCCGGGAACGCGCCGGTGATAAAGAACTGTGCGGTGGCGACGGTGCGCTGCAGGCTGTTGGCATAAGCATAAACGCTATCCGCCGCTGGACACTCTCCCGTCTTCACCATCCCCTGCTGCGCCAGCCACTCGCGCATGTAATGGCCCATATAGACTTCCAGCACGCCCCCCTTGGTAGTGAGCTGACCGCCCGGCACCTCCCACTCCGGCCACTGCTTCGGCGTGGACTGCTCCAGCACGCTGCCGTTATTGGCGAGCGGCGCGCGCAGGTTATGGCGACTCATGATTAAAACTTGCTCCAGCTGATACCCTTCCGGCGTCTCTTGCGCCTGCACGCCAAACGTTGCTGAAATGGAACCGGCGACTGCCAGCGCGAGTAGTGCTTTTCTCATCCCTAATTCCTCACTCGTTTTAAAATGTCGCGTTCAGTGTGACAGATTCGTGACAGTTTTCCGGGAAGCATTTCTCAAACTGATGATTAACCTGCTTACGACGCGCGCAAATTAGTTTTATAATAAAACCACACCCTACCGGAGAATTGACCGTGAAACGTACCCGCCTCGAAGAGAGCACCTGCCCCGTCGCCCGTTCGCTGGATATCATCGGCGACTGGTGGTCGCTGCTGATCGTGCGCGACGCGCTGCGCGGGATTAAACGCTTCGGCGAGTTCCAGAAAAGCCTCGGCATCGCGAAAAACATGCTGACCACGCGGCTAAAACTGCTGGTTGATGAAGGGATCCTCCGGCTCCAGCCCGCGTCCGACGGCAGCGCCTGGCAGGAGTATGTCCTGACCGAGAAAGGGCGCGCCCTGCAAACGGTGCTGGTTGCATTGTCCCAGTGGGGCAATGAATTTTTGTTTGCTGAAAACGAATGCGGCACCGTGCTGGTCGATTCTGAACAGCGCAAACCCCTGCGCAAGCTGGCGCTTATCGCCGACGATGGGCGCGAACTGACGCCTGAAGAGATCGTGGCTAAACTCCCCTCCTGATCGTTCCCGACGGCAAAAGCACAAAATGATCGCCAGAATGGTTGCATTATAAAACCAAATAGCAGAGAGTTAATTCAGTTTCATCTTGAAACCAAACAACCCACTTTGCCTTGAGGTAACACACGATGACTACGCAAATCACCACCGCCCTGATTACGGGCGCCTCTTCCGGGATCGGTGCCGTCTATGCCGACCGTCTTGCCGCGCGCGGCGCTAGCCTGGTGCTGGTTGCCCGCCGCGAGGATCGCCTGAAGACCCTCGCTGCCGACCTGCGCGCGCGCTATGGCGTGGCCGTCGATATTCTGGTGGCCGATCTTACCGACGAGACCGGGATCCGCGCCGTGGAGGAGGAACTGCGCAGCAATACCGCGATAGATACGCTCATTAACAACGCGGGCACCGCGCAGATGGCACCGTTCCTCGCGGGCGAGGTAGCGCAGCATCAGGCCATTAACACCCTGAACACCACGGCGCTGATGCGTCTGACCTACGCCATCCTGCCGCGCCTGGCGCAGAACAATCGCGGCACGCTGATCAATATCGCCTCGGTGTTAGCGCTGCACGTCCGCGCCGGTAGCGCCCTCTACAGCGCCACCAAGGCGTGGGTACTGAGCTTTACCCGTGGGTTACAGGAAGAGTTTGCCGACAGCAATGTGCGCATTCAGGCCGTACTGCCCGCCGCCACGGCGACGGAAATCTGGAGCCATTCGGGCGTCACGGTGAACGATCTGCCGGAAGGATCGGTGATGACCACCGACGATATGGTGGATGCGTCGCTGGCGGGTCTGGATCAGGGTGAACCGATCACCATCCCGCCGATGCATGACGCAGGCCTGTGGGAGCGCTACGAAGCGGCGCGCCTTGAGCTGTTCAACAGCGCGCGCACCGGCATTCCGGCACCGCGCTACGTAAAACAGTAGCCTAACGCTCAAGCTGGTCGCCGTACTCGCTCATCCAGGCGGCCAGCGGCGAGAGCGCATTTTGCAGGGTTAACCCGAGCGCGGTAATTTGATACTCCACGCGCGGCGGGATCTCCGGGTAGACCGTCCGCGTCACTAGCCCGCGCTGCTCAAACAGGCGCAGCTGCTTCGTCAGCTCTTTCTGCGTGATGGGAGCAGCGGCCCGCAGCAGATCGCCAAAGCGTACGGGCGTGTTGAACACAATCAGGCGGTAGAGAATGGGGATCGCCCACTTACCGGATATCAGGTTGACAAACTGCGTCATCGGGCAGGTATACGCCTCAGATTTTTTTTCGCAGCACGCCTCCAGCCTTTCTGCCATAGCACACCTCTTGCCTCGTTAGTATCCATTTGGTACCTGGTTTCCTTTCGATACTAACGTTTCTATAGTGCTTTCTCCAGAGACATTTCAGGAGAAGAACATGGGTCGTTTAACAGATAAATATACGCTGATTACCGGCGGCACCAGCGGCATCGGCCTCGCCACCGCGCAGGCGTTTATCGCCGAAGGCGCGCGCGTCGCCGTAACCGGACGCAACCCGGAAACGCTCGCCGAGGCAGAACGTATTCTGGGCGATAAGGCCTGGGTAATCCCGACCGATGCGGGCGATATCACGTCGCAAAAAGCGCTGGTGGAAACCCTCGCCGCCCGCTGGCCACGCCTGGACGCGGTATTTCTCAACGCGGGCGACGTCACGCACGCGCCGCTGGAAGCCTGGCAGGAGGAGGCCTGGGACCGCCTGATGGGCATCAACCTGAAGGGACCGTTCTTTTTAATTCAGGCGCTGCTGCCGCTGCTGAATAACCCGTCGTCGGTCATCCTCTGCGGCTCCGTAAGCGCGCGCATCGGCCTGCCCACCAGCAGCGCGTATGCCGCCAGCAAGGCCGCACTGCTGTCGCTGGCGCGCACGCTGTCGGCGGAGCTGCTGCCGCGCGGGATCCGCGTCAACGGCCTGAGCCCCGGCCCGGTGGAAACCCCGGCGTTTACGAAGACGGGCCTAAGCGACGAGGCGCTTAACGCAATGATGGCAGAGGTCATTAAGCTGGTGCCGCTGGGCAGAATGGGCTCGACGACGGAGCTGGCAAAAGCCGCGCTCTATCTGGCGTCCGACGAGTCGAGCTACACGGTGGGAACGGAGCTGCTGGTCGACGGCGGAATGGGGAGTTTATAACTCAAAAGGCGCTGATGCCGGTGACGATGCCGACATACAGCGCCGCCCATACGCAGGCGGAAAGCAGGCCGACGGCGTAGACCTTGACCGCATTCAGCCTGAGCATCCCCGCCGCCAGCGGGACGATGTAACGCAACACCGCCAGAAAACGCGACGTAAACAGCACGATGACCCCGTTCTTTTGCAGCTGATGCTGTACCCGCAAGAACTTATCGGCATGCTTTGTGGTGAAACGCGTGACCAGCCGGGTGTGCCCCATCAGCTGGCCGATATGGTAGTTCAGCACCGAACCCGCCGCTGCTCCCAACACCACGGCGAGCCACGCCAGCACAGGATGCATGGTCGCCTGGCTGACGGTAATCCCCGCGAGCAGCATCACCGAGGCGGGCGGCAGCACGGAGGAGATCAGCACCGTCGATTTACTCAGCGCCATCATAAATAACAGTGCGAAAAGATGTGCCGGATACAGCGCAAAATGATTCAGCAGATTATCAAACCACGCCATTTTCCTCTCCTCCGTTGATTATTTAATCCTCCATTAGAAATGAATTATCTTAAATAAACCTTCAACGCTTTATTAATAATATTCTCCTAAACCGTTCTTAAACATTAATTAATTTCCTGAGCGCTAAAATTAAATAAGCGTATTATCCCTCTCGTTTTACAACGATCTCGTTATGGCGAGGCTCCTGTACAAATACACGTTATCGCTCTGGTGGGTTCGAGAGAACCGGCACAGGGTAAAACAGGCACTGTCGAATCAAGGCTTTGTCAGTATAACTTCCCTCACGGGATACGGTGTACAGTGCTGAACCCAGGACGTGGGGATCTCCTCTTCGACATGCCCTGTCTTGCTCGCCCCTGAGAGATGTTATTATTCAAAGGGAATTCACTATGTCTTACGCTATTCACAACCAAAACCTGGCATTCAACGACAGCGCGATCGCGCAATATATGAATACCGATTTTATCGTCCTCGATATTTCATTATGCGTGGCGCTGGCGCGCGAGAAATTCTTCGAAAAATTAAAAGACGACGATATTCCGTCTCATATTTTTATTGAAGACAATGGTCGCCTGGCGGGCATGATTGCCGTGCGTAAACTGCTGCAGACCGCCGATACGGTACAGCCGGTGAAATCGCTGATGATTTCGCAGTTTTTGCAGATCAAACCGGAGGATGAGCGTGCCGACGTTGCCGGACTGCTGGCGCACGGCGGCGCGGACGTGGTGCCCGTGGTCACCCACGGCAAGCTCGTCGGCTGCCTGACCGAGCGCGAAATCGCCCATCTGCTGGAAGATGACGTCACCGAAGATGCTCAGCTTCAGGGGGCGACGCTGCCGCTGGAGAAACCCTATCTGGACACCAGCCCGTACAGCCTGTGGAAGAAACGCTCCGTCTGGCTGCTGCTGCTGTTTGTCGCGGAGGCCTACACCAGCTCGGTGATCCAGCATTTTGAAGAGGCGCTGGAGTCCGCCATCGCGCTGGCGTTCTTTATTCCGCTGCTGATCGGCACGGGCGGCAACAGCGGGACGCAGATCACCTCCACGCTGGTGCGCGCGATGGCGCTCGGGGAAGTCCACCTTCGTGACGTCGGGCGCGTGCTACGCAAGGAGATGACCACCTCGCTGATGATTGCCGCCACGCTCGGTATCGCCGGGTGTATCCGCGCCTGGATGATGGGGATTGGGCTGGAAATTACGCTTATCGTCAGCCTGACGCTGGTGTGCATTACGCTGTGGAGTGCGATTGTGTCGTCCGTCATTCCGATGGTGCTCAAACGTTGCCGGATCGACCCTGCCGTGGTGTCCGCGCCGTTTATCGCCACGCTGATCGACGGGACCGGGCTGATTATCTACTTCAAAATTGCCCAGTACACGCTGGGGCTGGAGTAACGCGGTTCCCTGCCGGGTGGCGCTGCGCTTACCCGGCCTACCTATCCCGTAGGCCCGTGCAAGCGTAGCGCCGCCGGGCAATATTCAGACCGCACCAAGCTTTCTCACCGCCCGCCCAAACGCCTCAATCGCCAGGGCAACGTCCTCAGCCATCACCGATTCTGCCGGATGGTGGCTGACGCCCCCTTTGCAGCGCACAAACAGCATCCCGACCGGCCAGCGTTCTGCCAGCGCGATGGTGTCATGCCCGGCACCGCTCGGCAGCGATAATGAGCGCCCCTGCACCGATTCAACGGCCTGCCCCAGCAGATCCTGCAAACGCGCATCGCACGGCGTGGCGGCGATACGGTAAAACTCCTCGGCGCTGAAGCTCAGCCCGCGACGAGCGGCAATGGTTTGCGCCTGCGCCAGCAGTTCCGCGAGTAGCGCGTCAAGCGGGGCATCCTGCGGGCCGCGAATATCCAGCGAGAGCGTAACCTCGCCCGGGATCACGTTGACCGCGCCGGGCAGGCAGCGCAGCTCCCCGACCGTCGCCACCCGATTACCGCCCTGCTGTCGGGTGGTGTTTTCGATCAGCACCATCCATTCGGCGGCGGCGGCCAGGGCATCCTTACGGTGATTCATCGGCACGGTTCCCGCGTGTCCGGCCTCCCCGGTGAAGCGGCAGCTGAGGCGGCGCGCGCCGTTAATGGCTTCCACCACGCCCAGCGCCAGACCTTCCTGCTCCAGACACGGCCCCTGTTCGATGTGCAGCTCCAGACAGGCGCTGAAATCGTCCGGATGGCGTGCCGCGAGCGCCACGCGGGCGGGATCGAGCCCCGCCTGCACCATCGCCTGCGCCACGCTGATGCCCTGGGCATCGCAGGTCTCCAGCCAGCCCTGCGGCCAAGTGCCCGTTATGCCCCGGCTGCCTAGCAGGGTGATCCCAAAACGGGTCCCCTCTTCGTCGCCAAACCCGACAATCTCGATGGCCTGCGCCAGATGCAGCCCCTGCTGGTGCAGGCTGTCCACCACCTCAATGGCGGTGAGCACCCCGAGCATGCCGTCGTAGCGCCCGGCGTTGCGCACGGTATCCAGATGCGAGCCGAGCAGCACCGCCTGCGCCCCTTCCTGCGCGCCCTCATAGCGTCCGCAGATATTGCCCACGCTGTCCTGCCAGACGGTCATTCCCGCCTGGCGCATCCACTCTCCGACCAGCTGGTTGGCCTGCAGATGCTGGGTGGAGAGATAGACCCTTGTCAGTGCATCCGGGGTTTCGCTGATGGCGGCCAGCGCGTCGGCGCGCGCCATCACCCGTTGTGCCGCCGGGCTCATTGCGGCGTCTCGCGACGATAGTGGTCCCACGCGGCCTGCATGGCGGCTCCCTGCGTGGTGGTGAATTTCAGGTAGTTCAGCACCGACTCCAGCGCGCTCAGGGTGGTCATCACGCAGTCTTTGCGCGCGTTGTAGCCCATGGTGCCAATCCGCCACACCTTGCCGTGCAGCGGGCCAAACGAGGTGCCGATTTCAATCCCGAAATCCTCCAGCATCAGCTTACGCACCTGGTCGCCGTTGACGCCCTGCGGGATAACCACGCCCAGCACGTTGTTCATCTTGTGCTTCAGGTCGCCGAAGGTCTCCAGCCCCATCGCCTGAATGCCCTTCAGCAGCGCATCACCGTGCAGCTTGTGACGCGCGATGCCGTTATCCAGCCCTTCCTGCAGGATCAGCCGCGCGCACTCGCGGGCGCCAAACAGCGCGGTCGTGGCTTCGGTGTGGTGGTTCAGCCGCTCCGGCCCCCAGTAGTCCATCACCATGCCGAGATCGAAATAGTTGGAGTAGATCATCTCCTCGTCGCCGTCGCGGTGGGCATCGGTGCGAATGCCCTCCTCAATACATTTGCGGCGGCGGATCGCCTCCTCCATGCGCGCGCTCAGGGTGATCGGCGACGTGCCTGACGGGCCGCCGAGGCACTTCTGCATCCCGGCCGAGACGGCATCCAGCCCCCAGGCGTCGGTCTCCAGCGCGTTGCCGCCGAGCGACGCGGTGGCGTCGGTGTAAAACAGCACGTCGTAGCGGCGGCAGATGGCACCAAGCTCGGCGAGCGGCTGCAGCATGGTGGTGGAGGTGTCGCCCTGCACGGTCAGCAGCAGGCGCGGGCGAATACGCTTAATCGCATCCTCGACCTGGTCCGGGGTAAACACCTCGCCCCACGGCACCTCAATGGTATGCACCTCCGCGCGGCAGCGGCGGGCAATTTCGCACAGCAGATGACCAAAGCGGCCAAAGACCGGCACCAGCACCTTATCCCCCGGGCGAATGGCGGAGACCAGAATGGCTTCAATTCCCGCGCGGGAGGTACCGTCCACCAGCATCGTCCAGCGGTTCTCGGTGCGGAACACCCCGCGATAGAGCGCCATCACCTCGTTCATGTAGTGGGTCATGGCCGGGTCGTACTGGCCGATCAGCTGGCTCGACATGGCGCGCAGCACGCGCGGGTCGGCGTTGATCGGGCCCGGCCCCATCAGCAGGCGCTGCGGCGGATTGATTTGCGGAAAGCGTGCGATATCCATTGTTAAGTCCTTATCAGTTGAGGCCGCGCACGGAGGAGATGAACTGCTTCAGTTCCGTGGTCTGCGGGTTGGCGAACAGCGTTTTGCTGTCGCCCTGCTCCCAGACTTTCCCCTGGTGCATAAACACCACGCGGTCGCCCACTTCGCGGGCAAAATTCATTTCATGGGTAACCAGTATGAGCGTCATCCCCTCGGCCGCCAGCTGCTCCAGCACCTTGAGCACTTCGCCCACCAGCTCCGGGTCGAGCGCGGAGGTGATCTCGTCACAGAGTAAAACTTTAGGCGACATGGCCAGCGCCCGGGCAATCGCCACGCGCTGCTGCTGGCCGCCGGAGAGACTCGACGGGTAGTAATCCAGACGATCGCCTAAGCCCACTTTCTCCAGCATCTGCTGCGCCAGCGCCCGGCATTCGGCGGCGCTTTTCTTCAGCACCCGACGCGGGGCGAGCATCACGTTTTCCAGCGCCGTCATGTGCGGAAACAGGTTGAAGCTCTGGAACACCATGCCGACCGAGCGGCTAATTTCACGCGCCTGAGAATCCCGGTCGGTAATGGTCATGCCGCCCAGCTTGATGCTGCCGTCCTGATACCCTTCCAGCCCGTTGATGCAGCGCAGCAGCGTGCTTTTGCCCGATCCGCTGCGCCCGATAATGGAGATCACCTGGCCCATGTCGATATCCAGATCGACGCCCTTGAGCACGTGGTTATCGCCGTAATACTTCTGCACCTGATTAATGGTGATGAGAGGCATTGAATTTCGTCTCCAGATAGCGGCTGTAGCGGGACAGCGGATAACACAGAATAAAGTAGCCCAGCGCCACCAGCGCAAAGACCTTAAACGGCTGATACGTCACGTTGGTCAGCATGGTCCCGGCCTTGGTCAGCTCGATAAAGCCGATAATCGACGCCAGCGCGGTGCCCTTGATCACCTGCACGGCAAAGCCGACCGTCGGGGCGATGCCGATGCGCAGCGCCTGCGGGGCGACCACGCGAAACAGGGTCTGGCCAAAGGTCAGCCCCAAGCAGCGCGACGCTTCCCACTGCCCTTTTGGCAAGGCGCGAATACTGCCAAACCAGATGTCGAGCAGAAACGCGCTGGTGTAGAAGGTTAACGCCAGCGACGCGGCGGTCCACGGCGAGACGTCGATGCCGAACAGCGCCACGCCGAAGAAGGCCAGAAACAGCTGCATCAGCAGCGGCGTGCCCTGAAAAAGCTCAATATAGCCGCGAATAATGCGCTTCACCGTGCGCCCGCCCGTCAGGCGGAGCAGCAGGAGCGGCAGCGTCACCACCGCGCCGCCGACGAAGGCCACGAGCGACAGCAGCACCGTCCAGCGTCCGGCCAGCAGCAGGTTGCGAATAATGTCCCAGTCGGTAAAGGTGGTCATCATGCCTGCACCCCCAGCCATTTCCGTCCCGCCGCCATCATCAGCTGGCGCAGGGTAATCGACAGCGCTAAGTAAATCCCGGTTGTCACCAGATAGACCTCAAAGCTCAGAAACGTTCTGGACTGGATCAGGTTGGCGGCGAAGGTCAGCTCTTCATACGAGACCTGCGACACCACCGACGAGCCGAGCATCACGATAATGCACTGGCTCACCAGCGCCGGATAAATGCGCTGCAGCGCGGGCGGCAGCACCACGCGAATAAAGGTCTGCAGGCGGGTCAGCCCCAGCACGCGTCCGGCTTCCCACTGCCCTTTCGGCGTGACCTGAATGCCCGCGCGGATAATCTCGGTGCTGTAGGCGCCCAGGTTCACCACCATGGCCAGCAGCGCCGCTTCCCCCGCCGTCATCTTCAGCCCCAGATTCGGCAGGCCGAAGACGATGAAAAACAGCTGCACGACAAACGGCGTGTTGCGGATGATTTCCACGTACGCGCCCCAGAACCGGCTGAACCAGGTGGTGCGTCCGCTGCGGATCGCCGCCCCGAAAATCCCTATCGCCAGCCCGCCGACGGTCGCCATCACCGTCAGCTGAACGGTGACCCACAGCCCCGCCAGCAGCTCCGGCCAGTGCGGCCAGAGCGCGGAGAAATGAAGTTGCTCAGTCATCGGCTCAGGCGCCAAGGTTTGCCGGCAGCGGGGCCTTCAGCCATTGCTCAGACAGGCCGTTCAGCGTGCCGTCCTTGATGCCCTGCTCAATCAGCGCATCCACTTTTGCCTTCAGGGCCGGTTCGTTTTTCTTCAGGCCAATAAAGCACGGCGAATCTTTCAGCATAAAGCTCGGCACCGGGGCTTTATCCGCGTTCTGGCGCGAAATGGCCGCCACCACGAGGTTGCCGGTTGCCACGTACTGCACCTGTCCGGAGAGGTAGGCGGAGAGCGTGGTGTTGTTATCTTCGTAGCGCTTCACGTCCGCGTCTTTCGGCGCCAGGCCGGTCAGCACCATGTCCTCCACCGCACCGCGCGTCACGCCGATGGTTTTTCCGCTCAGCGCGGCGGCGTCCTTCAGCTCGGCCCCTTTCGGGCCAAACACGCCGAGGAAGAACGGCGCGTAGGCGCGGCTAAAGTCGATCACCTTCTCGCGCTCCGGGTTTTTACCGAGGCTGGAAATGACCAGATCCACCTTATCGGTTTGCAGGTACGGCACGCGGTTGGCGCTGGTCACCGGCACCAGCTGCAGCTTGAGCTTCATCTGTTTGGCCAGATAGCGCGCCATGTCGATGTCATAGCCCTGCGGCTGCAGATCGGTCCCCACCGAGCCAAACGGCGGGAAGTCCTGCGGAACGGCAATGCGGATAGTGCCGCGCTTCTCGATATCCTGAAGCTGGTCAGCCTTTGCCGGCAGCTGTGTGAAGAGACATGCGGCCCCGGCCAGTGCAATCAACAATTTTTTCATGGTGCTTCCCCGTAACGTTAGCATGAAACAAAAGATTCTTTGAATGTGATTTTGCAACTAATGTGCCAGTTAAGGCGAAACGGGGGATATTGTTGTGAAGCCTGATAAAACGCGGACGGGGCGAAAATTCTCTCCATTTTTGCCCCGTCAAATTGCACCATTTTAATGCAAAGCACCAGCCTGATGCCCCATTATCGCTGTTCGAGTTCGTCCAGCTGCTGGTAGAGGGAGGCAATCTCGTGAATGCGCGGACGGCCTTTGTCGAGAATTTCATGCAGGAAGGCATTCGCCAGCAGGTTAATCAGGCTGTTGACCGAGGAGTAGCTGTCATAGGCCGAGACGCTGTCCAGCGGGGCGCAGAGCTGCCAGCTCGCCAGCGGAAACAGGCTGTGCGCCTGCGGCTCGCACATCAGCAGCACCGGAATACCGCTACTCTGAAGCTGCTGCATCAGCGGGCGGATAATGCGCGGGCGGCGGCGAAAGGCCATCATGACCACCAGATCGTCCGGCGTTAAATCCACCAGCTCTTCGCCCAGGCTCTGCCCGGGCTGCGGCAGGACCAGCACCTGACCGCGCGCCTGCAGCAGCTGCTGGCGCAGGTGCAGCGCCGCCGGATAGGCGTTACGCATGCCGATAATGACGATGCGCCGCGCCTTCACCATGCAGGCCATGGCGTCGGCAAACTGCTGCGCGTCGAGGGCATTGACCCATTGGGTCAGGTTCGCCATCTCCTGCTTATAGTGGCGCGCCAGCAGCGTATTGCCCTGCACCGCGTCGCGGTTATCGGTGAGCGGCATCCCGCTCTGGCGCAGGGTGCGCAGCTCGTCGCGCATGTCCTTATATTTCTCATAGCCCAGACGCTTAAACAGACGGCTGACCGTGGCTTTCGACACCCCGCTCAGCTGCGCCAGCTCGGCGCTGTTGTAGCTAATGAGATCGTCAAAATGGTCGAAAATAAAATCCGCCACCCGCTGCTCCTGCGGCGACAGCGACGGGTACTGTGCTTTCAGACGTTCGTCCAGTTGTTCCATAGCGCCTCTGTAACTTTTGTTTCATCACATTTTGCCTTTCATTCTACCTTTCATTATACGTGCCAGTTTACTGAAACTTTTCTTTCAGAACTGGAACAGCTTTTGCAGCACCTTGTGACTTTCAGGGTTACGAGGATTCTTCATGCAAAGTAATGTCTCCACGCACGGCATGGCCGTTGCGCCCCACCATCTTGCCAGCCAGAGCGCGCTGGCGGTGCTGCGCGAAGGCGGCACCGCCATAGAGGCGATGGTCGCCGCGGCGGCCACCATCGCAGTGGTTTATCCGCACATGAACGGGCTGGGCGGCGACGGCTTCTGGCTTATCGTGCCGCCGGAAGGCGAGCCTGTCGCCATTGACGCCAGCGGCGCGGCGGGATCGCGCGCAACGCTCGCCGCCTACGACGGTCTGGTGCATATCCCCCATCGCGGCCCCCGCGCGGCGCTGACCGTCGCCGGCACGGTGAGCGGCTGGGACGAGGCGCTGAAGGTCTCGCGCGAGATGACCGGCAAGGCGCTGCCGCTGGCTCGCCTGCTGGCCGACGCCATTGAGTACGCGCAGAACGGCACGCCGGTCACGGCCTCACAGGCCCACGCCACGGCCAGCAAATTCGACGAGCTGAAAGACATCCCCGGTTTCGCGGAAACCTGGCTGGTGGACGGTAAGCCGCCGCAGGTCGGGAGCCGCTTTTACCAGCCCGCCATGGCCACGACCCTGACGCGCCTGGCGGAAGACGGTCTGGACAGCTTTTACCGCGGCCCGCTGGCGGACGTGCTGGCGCACGGCATGGAGACGCTGGGCCTGCCCGTGACGCTGGCCGATTTACGCGCGCACGCTGCCCGGCGCACCGCGCCGCTGAGGCTGCAGCATCAGCAGGGGGAGATCTTTAACCACGCCCCGCCGACGCAGGGGCTGGTCTCGCTGGCGATACTCGGCATCACCGACCGGCTAAACATGGCGGAGGCCGACGACGCCGACACCCTTCACCGCATCGTTGAAGCCACCAAGCTAGCCTTTGGCCTGCGCGATGCCCACATTACCGACCCGCGCGAACTGAAAACCGATATTCAGAAACTGCTGGATCCCGCCGCTCTGCAGGCGCTTGCCGACAGGGTTGACGACGGCCGCGCCGCGCCGTGGGGCACCGGAAAAGGCCCCGGCGATACGGTGTGGATGGGGGTGATGGACAACAGCGGGCTCGCCGTGTCGTTTATCCAGAGTATCTATCACGAGTTCGGCAGCGGCGTGGTGCTGCCCGACACCGGCATCGTCTGGCAGAACCGGGGGGCATCGTTCAGCCTCGATCCGGCTCATCTTCTGGCTCTCGCGCCGGGCAAACAGCCTTTCCACACCCTGAACCCGGCGGCGGCACGTCTTAAGGACGGACGCGTGATGGTCTATGGCTCCATGGGCGGCGACGGCCAGCCGCAAACCCAGGCCGCGATCTTTACCCGCTACGCGATTCAGGGCGTGCCTTTACAGGAGAGCATTTCCCGCCCGCGCTGGCTGCTGGGGCGCACCTGGGGACAAACCTCGGACACGTTAAAGCTGGAAGGACGCTTTAGCGCTGAAACGGTCTCACGGCTTCAGGCGCTCGGACATGAGGTTGAAATATTCCCTGACTTCAGTGAAGCGATGGGCCACGCGGGCGCGATTGTTCGCCACCCCAACGGGCTGTTCGAAGGGGCATTTGACCCGCGCAGCAACGGCGCGGCCGCCGGATTCTGAGGAGAAAACAATGACGACACCACAACCCGACTGGCAGGCGTATCTTGCACAAATGGAGTCCGTGCTCGGCGTAGAGCTGGACGATGCCCGCCGCGCCGAGCTGCATCTGCAGTTCAGCCGCATTGCCACCCTGGCAGCCCCGCTGATGGCGCTGCCGCTCGACGACCGTCTGGAGATCGCAGGAGTGTATAAAGCATGAGGCTACACGAGATGAGTATCAGCGCGATCCAGCATGCGCTGAGCGCAGGCGAGCTGAGCGCGAGCGAGATTGCCCGCCAGACGCTGGAGGCGATTGCGCGCGTGAACCCGCAGATTAACGCCTGGACCGCCGTGACGGAAGAACGCATGCTCGCCGAAGCCAAGAGCATTGACACCCTTCGCCGCGAGAAGCGCCCCCTGCCGCCGCTGGCGGGCGTGCCCTACGCGGTAAAAAACCTGTTCGACGTTGCCGGCCACACCACCCTTGCCGGGGCCGAGCTGTTCAGCCAGCGGCCCGCAGCCGCCGCTGACGGCTTCGCGGTGCGCCAGCTGCGCAGCGCGGGCGGGCTGCTGACCGGAATGGTGAATATGGACGCCTACGCCTATGGCTTCACAACCGAAAATAGCCACTACGGCACCACGCGTAACCCGCACGATCTGGCGCGCATTGCGGGCGGGTCGTCCGGCGGTTCAGCCGCCGCCGTGGCCGCCGGGCTGGTGCACTTTTCGCTCGGCACCGACACCAACGGCTCGATTCGCGTTCCGGCCTCCCTGTGCGGCATCTATGGCCTTAAGCCCACCTTTGGCCGCCTGTCTCGATCCGGCAGCCATCCGTTTGTCGCGAGCCTGGATCATATCGGCCCCTTTGCCCGCCGCGTGTGCGACCTGGCGTCCGTATACGACGCGCTGCAGGGGCGGGACGGCAGCGACGGTTTTCAGGCAGAGAGCTCGCGCGAGCAGACGCGCCCCCTGCTCGATCGCGGTCTGGAAGGGTTACGCTGTGCGGTGCTCGGCGGCTACTTCACCACCTGGTGCGACGCGGATGCCAGAGATGCCGTGGCGCGGGTGTCGAAGGCGCTCGACGTGCAGGACGAGCTGCAGTTTCCGGACGCCGAGCTGGCGCGCTCCGCGGCGTTTATCATCAGCGCCTCCGAAGGAGGAAACCAGTACCTGCCCGCGCTTCGCCGCGAGCCCGAGCGTTTTGAGCCGCATTCCCGCGAACGCCTGCTGGCCGGGGCGATGATCCCCTCCGCCTGGTATATTCAGGCCCAGCGGTTTCGCGCGCACGCCCGGCAGGCGTTTAAAACCCTGTTCGCGCAGGCCGACGTGCTGATCGCCCCGGCAACCCCGCGCAGCGCGACGCTCGCGGGTGAGCAGACCATGGAGATTAACGGCCAGCCGCTCCCCGTCCGCGCCAGCATGGGGATGCTGACCCAGCCGATTTCGTTTTTGGGCCTGCCCGTGACCACCGTTCCGCTGCGCACCGCCCAGGGTGCGCCGATTGGCCTGCAGCTGATTGCCGCGCCGTTTAACGAGCAGGCGTGTCTGCGCGTCGCGCGCGTGCTGGAGGAGAGTGGAATAACCGATGCCCGCCCGGCGGAGGTGGCCGCATGATGAATCACGATGACATTAACCTGCCGTGGGTGGTTGCCGAGGTGACCGCCGCGTTTTACCGCTATGAAGACGCGCTGGTCAGCAACAACGTTGCGGTGCTGGACGAGCTGTTCTGGCACGACAAAAACACGGTGCGTCTGGGGGCGGGTGAAAACCTGTACGGGATTGATGAAATCCGCGCCTTTCGCGCGGCGCGCCCGTCCGCCGGGTTACAGCGGACGTTGCGGCATACCGTCATCACCACCTTCGGAGAGGATTATGCCGTGTGCAGCACCGAGTTTACGCGGGAGGGCACGGAACGCATTGGCCGCCAGCAGCAGACGTGGGTGCGGTTTGCCTACGGGTGGCGCATCGTAGCGGCGCAGGTGAGTTTGATGGTGTAGCGCTGAAAAACCTGCCCGGTGGCGCTGCGCTTACCGGGCCTACGATGTCCCGTATGCCCTGTGGGTCCTGTAGGCCGGGTAAGGCGCAGCCGCCACCCGGCTAAATACGGCACACTTGCTTCTGAAACGGATGCACCTGCCGCCCCGGTCGCCCCAGCAGCAGACGTGGGTGCGGTTTGCCTGCGGGTGGCGCATCGTGGCGGCGCAGGTGAGTTTGATGCTGTAACGCTGAAAAACCTGCCCGGTGGCGCTGCGCTTACCGGGCCTACAATGTCCCGTATGCTCTGTAGGTCCTGTAGGCCAGGTAAGGCGCAGCCGCCACCCGGCTAAATACGGCACACTTACTTCTGAAACGGATGCACCTGTCGCCCCGGTCGCCCCAGCAGCATATGTGGGTGCGGTTTGCCTACGGGTGGCGCATCGTGGCGGCGCAGGTGAGTTTGATGGTGTAACGCTGAAAAACCTGCCCGGTGGCGCTGCGCTTACCGGGCCTACGATGTCTCGTATGCCCTGTGGGTCCTGTAGGCCGGGTAAGACGCAGCCGCCACCCGGCTAAACATCGCACAATTATTTCTGAAACGGATACACCTGCCGCCCCGGTCGCCCCAGCAGCAGACGTGGGTGCGGTTTGCCTGCGGGTGGCGCATTGTTGCGGCGCAGGTGAGTTTGATGGTGTAGCGCCACCGGGAATACGAGGTCCTGTAGGCCGGGTAAGGCGCAGCCGCCACCCGGCTAAACACGGCACACTTACTTCTGAAACGGATGCACCTCCCGCCAGTGGTCGGCAATCTGCTGGCGGGTACAGACCCACACCCGCTCATGCTGCTGCACGTAATCCAGGAACCGCTGCAGCGCGCGAAAACGCCCCGGCCGCCCCAGCAGGCGACAGTGCATGCCGATGGACATCATCTTCGGCGCGCTTTCCCCCTCTTCGTACAGCACGTCAAAACTGTCCTTCAGATACGTATAAAACTGCTCGGCGGTGTTAAACCCCTGCGCGGTCGCGAAGCGCATGTCGTTCGCATCCAGCGCATAGGGCACAATCAGGTGCGGTTTACGGGTGCCGTCGCTGCAGGCCACTTCCGCCCAGAAGGGCAGGTCGTCGCCATAGTAGTCGCTGTCGTAGTCGAAGCCGCCATGCTCCACCACCAGCTGGCGGGTGTTGGGGCTGTCGCGCCCGGTGTACCAGCCCGTCGGCGGCTTGCCGAACAGGTCGGTCAGCACCTGCACCGCCTTGTGCAGGTGTTCGCGCTCCTGTTGGATATCCATGTGCTGATAGTGGATCCAGCGCCAGCCGTGGCTCACCACGTCGTAATCCGCCGCCCTGATTGCCTCGACGATCTCCGGGTGACGCGCCAGCGCCATCGCCACGCCAAAGACCGTCAGCGGCAGGCCGCGCTTTTGAAATTCATTGTGGATCCGCCAGAACCCGGCGCGGCTGCCATATTCGTAGAGGGAGTCCATCGACATGTGTTTATCCGGGTAGCTGGCCGCGCCGATGATGTCCGACAGGAACTGCTCGGAACCGGCATCGCCGTGCAGAACGTGGTTTTCCGCCCCTTCCTCATAATTGAGCACAAACTGCACGGCAACGCGCGCCTGATTTGGCCACCGCGCGTGCGGCGGGTTGCCCGCGTAGCCGCGCAGATCCCGCGGGTAATCCTGTTCAAAAAGCGCCATTACGTCTCCCCTCATCGTCAAAATTGATTCAATGCCTGAAACTGTCCGCTTAACGCTTTTTTCTCCGGGAAGGCCAGATCCCCGTGCTTGCTGGTCGACAGCCCCAGCGCCACCAGCGATTCCACCATCTTCACCGCCGCGCTGACGCCGTCGATGACCGGCACGCGCAGCTCGCGGGTCAGCTCCTGCGCCAGCGTCGCCATGCCGCCGCAGCCCAGCACGATGGCGCCACAGCCGTCCTCTTTCAGCGCCTGTATACAGCGCGCGCGCACCTTCTCCTGCGCCAGACCGCTGCCGTCTTCCAGCGCCAGCACCGGGAGATCGATAGCGTGCAGCGCCGCGCAGCGATCGTGAAAGCCATACTGGTGCAGCAGATGCCGGGCAATGATCAGCGTGCGCGGCAGCGTGGTCACCACCGAAAAGCGCGTCGCCACCAGCGTCGCCATATGCATGGCGGCTTCCGCAATCCCCACCACCGGCCCCTGGGCCAGCTCGCGCGCCGCCAGCAGGCCCGGATCGCCAAAGCAGGCAATCACATGACCCGATACGCCCTGCTCCCTGCCTTTTTTGATCTGTTCGAGAACCCCCACGGCGGCGATGGCTTCATCAAAGTGGCCCTCGATAGACGGCACGCCCGCGCTCGGGCAGACCGCGAGGATCTCCGTCCCCGGCGCCGCCACCGCGCGGGCCGCCGCGCCGATGGTTTCCGTCATCGCGAGGCTGGTGTTGGGGTTGATCACTTGTATACGGACAGAGGACATTACGACTCCTTGTGGCCGGCAAACAGCCGGGCAAAATCAGGCAGGCACTCGCCCGCCCGCTCGAAGCAGAGGCTGGCGACGATATGTTCAAAATGGTGCATTAGGGCATCGCTTAATGGCTCAAGCGCCTTCTGGCGCAGCAGATCCACAAGCTGTTCGTGATCGTTGCAGCGACAGCCCTGACGCCACGGCGCGCCCCAGGTGGCAATCACCAGAGACGAGCGCTGGCTCAGGCCGGTCACCATCTCCGTCAGCACCTGGTTGCCGGAGATGGCCTGCAGCTGAATGTGAAAATTGGCGGAGTGGCGGATCGCCGCCGGGCCGTCGTACGCCTCGTGCGCCTGCTGCTCCTGGCGAATGATGGCCTCCAGCGCGGCAAGGTGCGGCGGCTGACAGTGGGCCAGCACGTCCGGCAGGTTGGCGACCTCCAGCAGGGCGCGGGTGCGAAAGATGTGTCGCGCCTCTTCCACCGTCGGACTGGCGACGTGTGCACCACGCTTGGGCGTTAAGGTGACCATTTGCACAGCGGCGAGTCGCTGCAGCACCTTACGAATGCCCGTGCGGCTTACGCCAAACACCTCGGCCAGCGCTTCTTCCGGCAGTTTGCTGCCCGGCAGCAGCTGATGTTCGACAATCGCGGTCATCAGCGCCTGAAAGATCGATTCATCTTTGTCATGCAGGTCTGGCGCGGTCTGCAGGGCGTTTATGTTGTTCATTCACCACTCCGTCTTTTACTCTTCGTTATCGAATCGTATACATAAAAATAAAATATTGCATACAAGATTTATTATTTTGGCCTGGATCCTGCAACACCGTCTGCACTCCCACTCAACGGGTTTTCATTCACAGGAGCAGGTTTCATGCCAAACAGTCAAAACGCGCAGCAGGGTACGGCCGCTGATTCCGGTGCGGTTTACAGCCCACGTCTTTGCAATGAGGATCTGGCACCGACGCGTGACCAGAACTGGAGCTGGTACAACATCTTTTCGTTCTGGATGTCGGACGTTCACAGCATGGGGGGTTATGTTGTCGCCGCGAGCTTCTTTACGCTCGGGCTGGCAAGCTGGCAGGTGCTGCTTTGCCTGCTGGTGGGGATTTGCATCGTGCAGCTGTGCGCCAACCTGGTGGCCAAACCGAGCCAGATGGCGGGCGTGCCCTACGCGGTGATCAGCCGTCAGGCGTTTGGCGTCTTCGGGGCCAATATTCCGGCGGTGATCCGCGGGCTTATCGCCTTCGCGTGGTACGGCATTCAGACCTATCTGGCCGCCAACGCCCTGATGCTGGTGGCGCTGAAGTTCTGGCCGTCGCTCTCTTCGCTTACCACCGGCGCGTTCCTGGGCCTGTCGCACCTGGGCTGGCTCTGCTTTGCCATCATGTGGGTCCTGCAGGCGATGGTCTTCTGGCACGGCATGAGCGCCATCAAGCGCTTTATTGATATCGCCGGTCCGGCGGTCTACGTGGTCATGCTGGCCCTCGCAGGCTGGATTGTATACAAGACCGGTTTTGACGGCATTTCCTTCACCCTCGCCAGCAAATCCCTGAGCGCGGGCGAGCAGACCTGGCAGATGATCACCGCGACCGCGCTGGTGGTTTCGTACTTCTCCGGCCCGCTGCTCAATTTTGGCGACTTCTCCCGCTACGGGAAAAGCATGGGGGAAATCCGCCGCGGCAACCGCTGGGGTCTGCCGTTTAACTTCCTGCTGTTCTCCATCGTCACCGTGGTCATTGTCTCCGGCACCCAGTCGCTGTTTGGCCGCATGATCACCGATCCGATTGAAACCGTCAGCCGCGTGGGCAACGATCTGGCCGTGGCGATTGGCCTGCTGACGATGATCACCGCCACCATCGGGATCAACATCGTCGCGAACTTCGTCTCCCCGGCGTTTGATTTCTCTAACTGCTCGCCGCAGAAAATCAGCTTCCGCACCGGGGGCATGATTGCCGCCGTCGGCTCAATTCTGCTTACCCCGTGGAACCTGTTCAACTCGCCGGAGCTTATCCACTACACCCTGGACGTGCTCGGGGCGTTTATCGGCCCGCTGTTCGGCATTCTGATTGCCGACTTCTACCTGATTAAACGCGGCAAGGTGTCGGTCGACGATCTGTTCGACGACACGCCAAAGGGCAAATACTGGTACCGCAACGGCTTCAACCCGAAAGCCATTGGCGCGCTGATCCCGTCCGTTGCCGTCGGTCTGGTGATTAGCTTTATCCCGGCCCTGCATGAGGTGGCGAACTTCAGCTGGTTTATCGGCGTCTTCCTCGGCGGCGTGACCTACCGCTGGCTGGCGCGGGAAGATCGCGAGACGGCGGGCGCGACGTCGTTTAGCTCCCGCGTGGCGACGCAAAAAGAGTAACCCCTCCCTCCGGCCGCAGCGTATCTGCGGCCCTTTCATTCTGGCACCGTTCTTGCTGCGCCTTATCACCCCGCTACGCAAACACTAAGGCAGGAACCATGATGGATTACCAGACAGCGATCCGCGGTGCATTTTTTGATATTGCCCAGGTCTGCGACAGCGCAGACGCGATTGCCCAACACGCGCGCTACCTTGAGGACGGGCTGCTGTTTATACAGGGCGGGAAAATTCTGGCGCACATGCCCTGGCAGGAAGGCGAGCAGTATCTTGACCCTCACAAAGGCTATACCGACCTGCGCGGCAGGCTGCTGCTGCCCGGTTTTGTCGACACCCACGTCCATTACCCGCAAACGGAGATGATCGGCGCCTTTGGCGAACAGCTGCTGGAGTGGCTGACCACCTACACCTTCCCGGTGGAGAGCCAGTTTTCCGATGAAGCCTACGCGAAAGAGATCGCCGAATTTTTCATTCACCAGCTGGTGAGCAACGGCACCACCACCGCGCTGGTGTTTTGCACGCTACATCCGGAATCGGTCGAGGCGCTGTTTACCGAAGCCCTGCGCCTCAACATGCGCCTTATCGCCGGAAAGGTGATGATGGACAGACACGCGCCGGACTACCTGAGCGAAGACGCGAAGCAGAGCTACCGGCAGACGCGAGCGCTGATCCAGCGCTGGCATCACCGTGGACGCCTGGGCTACGCCATTACGCCGCGCTTTGCCCCGACCTCATCCCCCGAGCTGCTTGCCGCGGTCAGCCTGCTCAGGGAGGAGTTCCCGGATACCTGGATGCAGACCCATCTGAGCGAAAACCCCAACGAAGTGGCCTGGGTAAGCGACCTCTGGCCGGAGCATGAGCGCTATCTCGACGTATATCACCACTACGGCCTGACCGGCGAGCGCAGCGTGTTTGCCCACGCGATTCATCTTCACCACAGCGAGTGGCAGTGCCTGCATGACACCGGTTCGGCGGTGGCGTTTTGCCCCACCTCTAACCTGTTTCTCGGCAGCGGGCTGTTTCGCCTGCCCGCCTGCTGGCAGCACAGGGTGCGGATGGGCATCGGCACCGACGTCGGTGCGGGCACCACCTTCAGCATGCTGCGCACCCTGGGGGAAGCCTACAAGGTCGGCCAGCTTCAGAGCTACCGCCTGCGCGCCAGCGAGGCCTTTTACCACGCCACGCTGGGCGGCGCGCACGCCCTCCGGCTGGACGATAAGATTGGCAACTTCGCGCCCGGCAAAGAGGCGGATTTCGTGGTTATCGACCCTGACGTAACGCCGCTGCAGCGCCTGCGCAATCGCCGCTGCCAGGATATCTACGAGCAGCTTTTTGTGCTGATGACCCTGGGCGACGAGCGCAACATCAGCGAGACCTGGGTCAACGGCGAGCGGATATGGTCAACTGCCCCGGTAGGTTGACCACCCGCCGGGCGCAATCACAAACGGCAGGTGGAAGTGCTCGCCTGCCGCTTCTCCCGTCACAAAATCAATTTGCGCGCAGGGGTAGAGCGTGTCGCGACCGGTTTCGCTAAACCACGCGCCGATCTCCGCCACCAGCCGATAGCGGCCCGCGGGCAGGAAAGGGACAAATTCGGTGATGCGACCGTTTACGTTGGTCACGCCCGTCGCCATGATTTCGCCCTCCCGTTCGAGATGTACCGTCACGCCCGCTGCGGGTTTGCCCGTCGAGATATCCAGAATATGGGTGCTGAGTGTGCTCATTCGCTAATGACTCCTTCCAGCCGTAGCAGCGTAATTTCCCGCAGCTGTTCCAGCGCGGCACGGACTTCCTGCGCGTCGCTGTTCTCCAGCCGCGCGTGCAGCGCCTGTAAAATATCCTCGCCGCTGCGGCCCTTCGCGCGGATCAGAAAGACGCGTCCGAAGCGGGCCTCGTAGCGGGCATTCCCCTCGCGCAGCGCCTGGGCAAGGTCAGCATCACCTTCATTCACCGCGCCCTGCTCCTGGCGCGACAGCGCCGCCTCCGCATGTGAACCCGCGGGCTTTTCCCCGATGCGCGGATGGGCGCCCAATGCCTGCGTTAATGCCGCTTCGTCCCAGGCTTGCGTCAGCGCTTTTGCCGTACTGAGCAATTCCTCCCGGCTGGCGTATGGCCGCCCCAGCGCCAGCGCGTCGGCCCAGCCGGGGAGCGCCACGCAGGGGTGAATCAGCGCTAGCGCCTTTTCGTGGGGAAGATGATTGAACTCGTGCAGTGCGATCATAGCGTCTCCTTTATTGTCTTCCTCCGGGTTATTGCACAAACCACGCCACTCTGAGCGCGGGCGTGAAACAGTCGATTCCGCATAGCTCAACTGGAAATTTTTGATTCAAAAAAAGGCACGCTCACCGCGTTTGCGCACCTTAGCAGTGCAAACCCACCTCTCACAACGCCGTTTTCACCACTCTGCAGCCTGGTACGCAAATTGCTGAATGCCTTTACACCCTGCAAAAGGAGAGAAGCATGAGAGCAATCGTCATTGGCGCGGGTATTGGCGGCCTGAGCGCCGCCGTCGCGCTGAAGAAAGCGGGCATCGACTGTACCGTGTTTGAAGCCGTAAAGGCGATCAGGCCCGTCGGGGCGGCCATCTCCATCTGGCCTAACGGCGTGAAATGCATGCAGCACCTCGGCATGGGCGACATCATCGAGACCTACGGCGGGCCGATGCGTTTTATGGCCTACAAGGATTACCGGCGCGGCGAGACCCTGACCCGCTTTAGCCTTGCCCCGCTGGTTGAGCGTACCGGCGGGCGTCCCTGCCCCGTCTCGCGCACCGAGCTCCAGCGCGAAATGCTGGACTTCTGGGGGCGCGACAGGGTGCAGTTCGGCAAGCGCGTGGAGCGCGTAAGCGAAGACGACGCGGGCGTGAGCGTGACCTTCACCGACGGCACCACGGCATCCGGTGATTTTCTGATTGCCGCCGACGGCAGCCACTCGGCGGTTCGCCCGTACGTGCTGGGATATACCCCCGAGCGCCGCTACGCCGGGTACGTGAACTGGAACGGGCTGGTAAAGATTGACGAAGAGATCGCCCCGGCCCACCAGTGGACCACCTTCGTTGGCGAAGGCAAACGCGTGTCGCTGATGCCCGTCTCCGGCGGTCGTTTCTACTTCTTTTTTGACGTGCCGCTGCCCGCGGGCCTGGCGGAGGATCGCACCACCCTGCGCGCCGATCTCACGGGCTACTTCCGCGGCTGGGCGCCGCCGGTGCAGAAGCTTATCGCGACGCTGGATCCTGAAACCACCAACCGCATTGAAATCCACGACATTGAGCCGTTCGACAGCCTGGTGCGCGGCAACGTCGCCCTGCTCGGCGACGCCGCGCACAGCACCACGCCGGATATCGGCCAGGGCGGCTGTGCGGCGATGGAAGACGCCGTCGTGCTGGGGGAATGCCTGCGCGAAAACCACAGCATTACGCTGGCGCTGCGGCAGTACGAAGCGCTGCGCTGCGACCGGGTGCGCGACCTGGTGCTGAAGGCGCGTAAGCGCTGCGACGTCACCCACGGGAAAGACATGGCGTTGACGCAGGCCTGGTATCAGGAGCTCAAAGAGGAGACCGGAGAGCGCATCATCAACGGTCTGTGCGAGACCATTCAGGGCGGCCCGTTAGGCTGAACGCAAGAGGGACAACGATGAAAAGAGAACCGACTCCACCCGCCCACTGCACGTTTGAGCCAGAGGACTGGCTGCGCCTGGCGAAATGCTGGCACCCGGTCGCGCGCGCCTGCGACGTCGGCCCGGCACCGCTCAAGGCGACCCTGCTGGATGAACAGCTGGTGATCTACCGGATTAACGACCAGGTCGTGGTCGCCCGTGACGTCTGCCCGCACCGAGGCGTGCCGCTGACGCTCGGCTTTCACGACGAGCACGGGATTATCTGCCCCTACCACGGCCTCCGCTTTGGGGAGGACGGGCGCTGCAACCGTATTCCGTCCAGCCCCGACCAGCCCGTTCCGGCGAAGCTGAACCTGATTAACTACGCCGTGGAGGAGCGCTTCGGCCTGATCTGGACCTGCCTGGCCTTTGACCCGGACAATCCCGCGCCGCTGCCCACCATGCCGCACTGGGATGACGCCGGATTTCAGCAGATCAACTGCCCGGCGTTTGAGGTGAACGGCTTCGCCGGACGTCAGGTGGAAGGCTTTCTGGACGTAGCGCACTTTGCGTGGATCCACACCGATACCTTTGCCGATCCCAATAATCAGCTTGTGCCCGCCTATCAGCCGCAGGAGACGCCGTTCGGCTTCGTGGCGGATTACTGGAGCTCCGTGAGCAACTATCCCGCCGGTTCACCCGTGCAGGCGCCAGAAGGGTTCCAGTGGCTGCGCCATTTTGAAATGCATCTGCCGTTTACCGCCACCCTGACGATTCATTTTCCGGGAGAGTCGAGGCTGGTCATCATGAACGCCGCGTCGCCCGTGTCATCGCGCGTGACCCGCATGTTCGCCCCTATTGCGCGCAACCTTGACCTGCATATTCCGGTGGAAGACGTGCATGCCTTTAACCTGCGCATCTTCGAAGAAGATCGCCTGATGGTGGAAACCCAGCGCCCGGAAAGTCTGCCGCTGGATCTGACGCTGGAAGCCCATATTCCCGCCGATAAAAGCTCAATTGCCTACCGTCGGGGACTGAAAAAAATGGGCTTTGGCGAATTTTTCCTGGTATGACGGAGGCCGATATGCTGAGCGTAATTGTTGACGGGCTGTGGCGCGAGGGCGACAAAAGCCTCGCCGTCAGGCTGGTGGCTGAAGACGGCGAAGCGCTGCCGACGTGGCATCCCGGCGCGCACATTGACGTCCACCTGCCCTGCGGCGTGGTGCGCCAGTATTCCCTGACCGGGTCATGTCAGGACGAGAGCTATCTTATCTGCGTGGGCCGGGAAACCGCCTCGCGCGGCGGGTCGCGCTACGTTCACGAGACGCTGCGGCCCGGACAGACGCTGACCATCTCTGCCCCGCGCAATCTGTTTCCGCTTGCTCAGGCAGAGCGGGTTTTGCTGCTGGCGGCGGGCATTGGCATTACGCCGCTGTATGCGATGGCCCTCCAGCTGAAGGCGGCCGGAACGCCGTTTTTGCTGCACTATTACGTCAGAAACCGCGAAAGCGCGGCGTTTGCGCGCGAACTCTCGCAGTGCGGTGAGTGCATCATTCATACAATAAGCCCGCGCACAGTGCTGGCAGAGCATCTCCCGACGGCCGAGGCGGGGCTTCACGCCTGGATCTGCGGTCCGGCAGGATTTATGGAAAAAGTGCGTGAGGTCGCCACGGCGAAGGGATGGGAGGACGCCCATCTTCACAGCGAGGCGTTTCAGCCCGCAGCCCCTGCCGCAGGCGGTGAATCCGGCGAGATCTTTACGGTCAAGCTGGCCTCCACCGGGGAGCGCTGGCCTGTGCCTGCCGATAAGACCATCGCCCAGGTGCTGCAGGAACATGGAGTGGCAGTTCCCCTCTCCTGCGAGATGGGGATCTGCGGGGCCTGCCTGACGCCGGTGATTGACGGCGTGGTGGATCACCGGGACAGCGTGCAGTCGGAGGCGGAAAAAAGCGCGACGGAGCAGCAGGTGGCACTGTGCTGCTCGCGGAGCCATTCCGGGGAGCTGGTGATCGGGCTGTAAACCACCTGCACAGTCTTTCTTGCCGGGTGGCGCTGCGCTTACCCGGCCTACATTGCGCATACTTTTCAATTGGTTGCACGTTTTTTTGTAGGCCCGTGCAAGCGTAGCGCCGCCGGGCGAAACTCACAAATCGCACTTTGCCAGCCCGTAAACGGGCTCGCTATCCTGCCATGCGTACTCAATATGGCTGGCCTGCTCTTGCGCCAGTGCCCCATCGCCCTGCAATCGCGCCGCCAGGGTAAAGGCGAAATCAAACGCGTTGCCCAGCCCACGGCCGCTTAGCAGATTGCCGTCCTCCACCACGTCGGCATTGACGTAAATGCCATCGCTGACCGTTTTCCACAAATCGCCGGAACAGACATAGCGGCGCCCTTTGAGCAGTCCGTTACCGCCCAGCACGCGGGCGGCGGCGGAGCAGATCGGGCAGATATATTTGCCCGCTTCATCATGGCGGCGAACGAAGGCAATCACCTCCGCGCTTTTCGCCAGGTTGACGCTGCCTTCCGGGCCGCCCGGCAGCACCACGGCGTCAAAGGTCCGATTGAGGCTGGCCTTCAGGGTGCTATCCGCCACCATTGGGATGGCGTGATAGCTCACCACTTCGCGACTCTCGCCGCAGGCAATCGTCTGCACCGTAATATTCAGGCGGCGCAGGATATCGATAGTGACAATCGCTTCCCCCTCTTCAAAACCGGGGGCTAATAGCACGGCTACGCTTTTCATCTTGCTCTCCATTGCTTAAGGGTTACCAGTACGGATGCCAAATCTGTCGCAGCCGCGCGAGCAGCTCAAGATAGAAATAGTCACCCCAGCTACAGCACTGATCGACGCCCTTACCGCTGCCCATATGATAAACCGAGTGCTGCAGCAGCCCTTCGGTCGGATCGTCGTCATGAGCCAGGTAGTTATCGGTCAGCGACTGCGCAATACGCAGCGCCATCTCTTCATAATACGCGCGGTGTGCGTCGAGCGTCGGCAGCGCCTTGACCAGCTCCAGCAGGCCACAGGCGGCAATCGCCGCCGCTGAACTGTCGCGCACGGCGTCGGTACCGAGCAGGGCCAGATCCCAGTGGCAAACGTCATCTTCCGGCAGACGGTTGAGGAAGTAATGCGCCAGGCTGCGCGACAGCTCAACCATCTGCTTATCGCCGGTGTGCTGATAGCTGAGCAGAAAGCCGTAAATGCCCCATGCCTGGCCGCGCGACCAGCACGAGGTATCGCTGTAGCCCTGATGGGTATTGCCAAACCGCGGCTCGCCCGTCTGCACATCCATATAGTAAGTGTGGTACGTCGAGGCATCTTCACGCACGATATAGTTCGCTGCCTGTCCGGCGTGAGCCGTCGCCGCTTGCGCATAGCGCGGATCCCCGGTCTGTTCGCTGGCCCAGTACAGCAGCGGCAGGTTCATATTGCAGTCGATGATCATTCGCCCCTGCTGCTCCGGGTCGTTTAAATCACCCCACGCCTGAATAATGTTGGCCGTCGGATTAAAACGCTCCATCAGGCGCTCGGCTGCCAGCAGCGCCGACTGGCGAGCGGCTTCGTTGCCGGTGAGCCGCCAGGCGCTGATGCAGGAGAGCGAATAGAGGAACCCGAGATCGTGCGTTGCGGTGTCGATACGCTGCTCAATACGCCGGGCGAACGACGGTAAATAGCGCTCGGCGGCTTCGCGATAATGCGCTTTGCCGGTCATCTCCCACGCCAGCCACAGCTGGCCAGGCCAAAAGCTGGTGGTCCACTCCACGTTATCGGTGCGCGGCCAGACGCCCTTCTCACAGGCTTCGCCGGGGAACTTATCGCCGAAGGCGACAATATTTTTGTCGAGCTTGCGCGTTACGCGGGTTAAGGCCGCTTCCAGCTTCTGGCTCAGCGCCAGGCGATCGACCTGATGCAGTTCGATCGGCCGCAGCGCTTCGGTAATAACAGATTTGGTCATAACAACTCCTGAATTAATGTTTGGCCGGTTCAACCGGGGCGGTATCTAAAGCCGGAGCAAAGGGTCGTGAAACATCGCGATTCGACTGGCAGCGCGACAGCGTAAAGGCGGAAATCAGCGTAAATATCAGGGCGCAGCAGCCCATCAGCAGATAGGTATGCTCAAAGCCTATCCTGTCGTACAGGTAGCCGGCGGGCGGGGCGACCACAATCGAGCCAACGTAAATCATCGCCTGGTAGCCCAGCAGGTACATCGTGGCGTTAACCCGACGATGGAAATGCTCGGCGATGTATTTGAAGACCGAAATCAGCAGCAGCGCGATCTCGACGCCATAAAACGGTTTGATGATGGAGATAACAATCGGGTCGCTGGTCAGTCCGGAGGCGATCAGCCGTGCGCCTACCACGCAGCCGCAGAACAGCAGGCCGCGCTTAGCGCCGTAGTGGTTCACCAGCCACGGGATAAACATCATCATCACGAACTCCATCCCCGACTGGACGGTGCTCAGGTAGCCGTACCAGGCATTCCCCTGCTCTTTGGTGGCGAAGAACGACACGAAGTAGCGCGGGAACTGCTGCTCGGCGATAAACATCATCCACGCCACCCCGGCAACATAGAGGCTGAACATCCAGAATTTGCGGTTTTTCAGCAGCATCAGCACGTCGGCAAAAACGATCTTATTGGCGGAGATGACGCTGTTGTTGCGCAGCTGCTCGTCGCCGATTTTGAGGCTGACCAGCACCAGCAGCATCAGTACCGAGGTACCGCTGCTGAGCAGAAAGTTGGCGAGCGGCGTGAAGTTAAACAATAGCCCGGAGACCGAAGCCGCCATCGCCCAGCCCAGCGAACCCCACATTCTGATGCGGCCAAACTCCAGCCCGTACAGGCGGCTAAAGCGGTCGGCGTAAGATTCAGACGCCGCCACGCCGGCGTACCAGCCCAGGCTCAGATACAGCGCGCCGATGATAATCCCCGCCATCGCATGGCTTTGCAGCAGCGGCTGATACACCAGCGCGAAGAACGGCGCCATCAGCGCAGAAATGGCGCAGACAAAATAGAGCAGCCACTTGCTCATGCCGATTTTGTCCATGATGTAGCCGTACACCGGCTTCAGGACCACCGCGAAGACGCCGTTGATGGCGAACACGCTGCCGATGGTGACGCTGTCGAGCCCCACTTTCTGGCTCAGCCACAGGGCGTACAGGCCAAAGCTGGATGACCAGGTGAAGAAGTAGAGAAAAATAAAGGTACTCATTTTGTACTGTGCGGCGCGTACGGACGATGATGTGCTCATAGCGATGCCTCCGGGGCCAGAACGAGCGTCGTTTCCTGTCGTGCCGTCACGAAGCGTACCGCGTCATCGCTAATGATGGCCTGTGGGCAGCGTTGCGGATCGAAGTCGGCGGCATTTCCCGCCCACACCGCGCTTATCAACACATGCTTACCGGGGTCGAGTTCACCGCGCAGCAGCGGCACCGCCGCGCGCTCGGCGAACAACAGATTACTGTTTGGCGGCGTCACCACCGTCTCGCCGCGTCGGGCGTGCGGGTGTAAACAGAAAATGGCTGATACATCCCGGGCATTGCGTAACCAGCAGGCGCTGTCGCTCTCGTGTGCCTGCGGCTGCGGGCGGTTAGCCAGGCTAAAGCCGCCCTCCGCGCAATCCAGCGCGCGCCGGGTATTGATACGATGGACGCGCAGCTGCCAGTCGCCCAGCGCCAGCAGCCAGCTTTCAATCACCACATCGCGCCACGGCAGCCAGAGGCTGTAAATGGTGCCGTCTGCGGTGACCACGTGCTGGCATTCGCGGCGGCCACGCCAGTAGTTATCCTTTTCGGCCAGCAGCAGCATCGAATCGGGCGCGGCATGATTCAGGCCGTAGCGCCCGCGTTCGATGGTGAAGCCAAAGCGGGTGGAATAGGCAAATTTGCAGTATTTCGCTTCGGTATTGACGAAGTTGTTTAGCTCCAACTGGCCGGAAGTAAGCATCCACAGGTGATCGGCCTGATGCACCACCACCTGATCCGCGTGGGCTATCGTGTGCTGTACGGGCAACGGCGGCAGCGGCAGCTCAGCCGCCTGCCAGAAGGCGTCGCCCTCATCTAATGCCAGCACCAGCAGGGTCTTCAGGCCCCAGTACGGCGAACCCGGCGCGTTGTAGTCTTCCGCCATCGCCAGATTCGGGTAGCTGTAGCCGACGCTGAGTACGCCGTCGCGGTCGAACATCGGCTGCTTCAGCCACCAGCGCAGATGGCGCAGAACGATGCCCTTAATCACGCCGGGTGAAAAGACCTCCAGCCCGGCGAAGGCCGCCGCACTCCAGAACGCCGCCTCGGCAAAGCGGTAGGTCAGGCTACGGCCAAACGGGATCGCCGCGCCGTCTTCGGCGAAGAAATGGATGAAGTCAGAGGAGAAACGCGCGGCGCGGTGACGCAGCGTTGCACAACGCTTTGGATCGACCTCGACCATAAGCTTCGCGTAAATCAGGCCATAGAAATGAAAGCCCATCGAGATGTAATAGTCGCGCGGCCGCCCCGGACCATCGGAGTACCAGCCGTCGCCGAGATAGTAGTGCTCCATGGCAGCAAAGTGATTTTCCAGCACCTGCGGGTTGGTCGGCATGCCGCAATGATGGAAGCCGACCTGCACCAGAATCGGAAAGAAGTGCCAGTTGTTATCGGGGATCTCCTGGGTCTCGCACTGCTTTAGCCAGCGCCATAAATTCGCTTTCTCCGTCTCGGTGAAGTGCGCCAGTACGGTATCGCCCGCCAGCGCCAGCAGCAGCCCGTAGGCCGCCATCTCGACGATTCGCTGATCGTATGGTTCGACGTCGCCCCAGTAATCGGCATGCTGCGGATTGGTGCCGTTTTTTATCGCCTGTAAATAGAAAGAGAAGCGTTGCGGCTCGCTGCCGCCGGCCAGCAGCGGCGTGACGCCCCACAGCAGGCGGGAAAAGGTTTCCATGCTTGCGACCTGCTGGCCGTAGTGAGCGGTAAAGTTCGCTAAATCAATGCGGCTGGCGTCGTTTTTAAACCAGGGCGCCACCGCGTTTAGCATGTCGTTGACCAGCCGTTGCACCTCTTCCCGGCTTGTCAGTGGATTATCCAGATGAATATTTTCAGGTTGCACAGGGTCCTCCCGCATTACACGAGGGTAGAGATAAGTTATTGTTATTAGGCTTTTTAAAGCCATGAGTGCGACGTCTGGATGAAGAGTAACTGCTTTTATTCCTGGCGCTGAGTGAGCAGACTCACAAAATTGAACCGCCATTTCATTTTCTCTGGATTTTGTCGGTCGCGAGGGGGATAAATTACAAATGATGGCCTAAAAATTTAAATCTGTTGTCCTGGAGGTAAAATGGGTGAAACGCAGCTGCTGGAACGCATTACGCTCGATCGGCAGGCCATTTCTTTTAACCGCCTGTACGCCACCAGCGCGATTTACTACCACTGGCATCAGTGCGTGGAATTGCTCTATATTTCCAGCGGCTACGGCATCGTGGTAGTAGATAATCAGCACTACACCGCCCGTCCGGGGCGATTATTCATCTTCCCGCCCTTCCGTTTGCACAAGGTGCAGGTCGATCATAGCGATAAGAATCCCTATCACCGCACCACGATGCACATTGAGCAAGCGGTCGTCGAAAGCGCGCTTAGCGCCTTCCCGCGCCATCAGGCCCGGTTCGCCGCGCTGGCCGCCAGCAATCTGCCCGCGCAAATCTACGATCTCAGCGAGCACGCGGCGTTTATCGAGAGGATCCTTGAGCAGTTTCAGCGCCAGGAGGGCAACGAGCAGACCGAGGCCTGTGAGGTGGCATTTCTGATGATGCAGCTCATGACATTTCTGCCCGAGCAGCCGCAGCCCTACCCGCCGCGCCAGCAGACCGTCGCCTCGCGGATTATGAGCTGGGTCGAAGCCCACTATGCCAGCAAGTTTTCGCTCGACCAGCTAGCCCACGACCTGGGGCTTTCGCGCAGCTATACCTCACGCATTTTCCGCCAGCAGACCGGGGGCAGCATCCACGAATATTTGCTGACCCGGCGGATAAAAAGCAGCTGCGATCTCTTGCGGTACAGTGATGAGAGTATTGATGCCATTGCGCTGGCCGTCGGGTTTAGCGAGGTGACCTATTTCATTACCTGCTTTAAAAAGATGATGCGTCAGACGCCGCTGCAGTATCGACGCAGTATCCTCAGCACCAGAATGCCCTGTTAACGGGGTTTTGATAACTGGCCCAAAGCTGAAAGGTTTACTGTAGCCCGAGCCTGGCCGGGGGTTTTCTGCGCATAAAAAAACCCAGGTCGCATAACGACCTGGGTTTCGAATTTGGCGGAAGCGTAGAGATTCGAACTCTAGAACCCTTTCGGGTCGCCGGTTTTCAAGACCGGTGCCTTCAACCGCTCGGCCACGCTTCCAAAGTGAGGCGCACTATAAACATCTATTAGCGCCTTGTAAAGCAGGAATTTTTCTATTTTTAGCCGGCGGCGTTTGACTGTGCAAAAAGTCACCCGGTTGCTTCTCCGGCCCCCGTTTCTGCTCTCTTGTACATACCGTAACACAGCAACGCTCATCCTTTTAAATCGCTCTGGTATAGAATGCCAAAAAAAATAAACGGCCATTTGTTGTGTAATTGTTATAAATCTGAGTACCCACAGATTGTAGAAATTACTGCCATGCAGTCTTACTGGTTGATGATGAAAATCAAAAATACGCTTTGCTTACATATCCTGATGGCGACCCTGGCCATATTGTTCCTCTGTGTTCATCCGCTGGTGACGAGCTTCAACCCGCCGCTCACCTTCCAGCCGCTGATTAAATCAATGGCGGGTACGCCTAAAGAGCAAGCGGAAAAAATTGCGACGATTTCCCATGCTTTAGAAGGGAATGCTATTTTCTTCATTGGCGCATCTGAAGTTGCCACTTCAGAAGATGAACATTACGCGGTATATAATTACTTTAATAATCAATTGCACAAACCCGTCGTGGCGTATGGCGATGCGTTTGTCGATGACGAAACGCAATTTTTACTCTTCTCACGTTTTAAAAATAGCCTTAACGCAAACAGTAAAGTTGTTTTGCTTCTGGCACCTGACAGCTTTTATTCAAAAGGACTGCCACCGGCTATCTATGCCGATAATTTCCCCGGTTCTATTTTTAATCCGCTGATGAAGGATCCTCAGGCGCGCCCGCTGCTGGTTAATTACTTAAAACATATTGATGCGAAAGAAATAAGCCATTTAACCTTTGGCCAAATGCGCGTGTTTGGCTGGCACCCCGATCTGATGTGGGACGAGCTGAGCTTCCAGTTCGCGAACGTCTGCACCCTGATAAAAAACGACTGGCTGGCGCTGCTCAACGTCACGCCCCAAACGGTACAGCCCTGGCCGCAGCAGCCAACTACCCACATCGTCCCAAACTGGGATAAAGAGCTGGCGAATGCGCGCGAGTTAAATAAAAAACGCCAGCAGAGCGCGGCCACGCTGTGGATGGACAAAACGATTTACGAAGAGGACGGTAAGCCGCAGCAGTGGGATGACACGCCGGTCGTGCCTGCGCAAATCGCCGCGCTCAGTAAAACCGTCCAGCTGCTGAAAGAACGTCACGTGCAGGTGATTGCTATCGTCGACCCGGTTAACCCCTGGGCGCTTTACAATACCGATACCTTCCGCCCGGTTGATAAGCAAATTAAAACCATTCTGGAAAAGAACCAGATCCCTTATTTAGATATGTACGCCATGCCTTATCAGAATGGCTGGAACTGGGATCGTTTGCACCCTTCCGAACTGGCCTGGGTTCCTATGATTCGCTTTATTGCACAGAGTTTTAAATGATGAAAATCGCGATCCGTCTTTTTTTCCTTTATCTCCTGCTGGCGATCACCATCGTCGCGTGGACCTCTGTCGATGACAGCATGAGTATGCAGCTGCATTTTGAATATCAAAAGTTCTGAGGCCGAATGATGTACAGCTCAGGAATGTTTTTTGTTTATTTGTTTTCCTCCGCCCTGGCGTTTGCGCTGGTCAATCGCGTATTACGCCATCGCCTGACCGGGTTATCCGCGCTGTCGGTGCTGACGGCACTGGGCTGGGGATATATATTTCAGGGGGATTATTTTGTCCCCGCCGCTGTTTTTTTCAGTTTTTATGTTTTCGCCACGTTAAAAGCGAAGGGATGGTTAAAAACGTGGCAGGCGGTCATTCTGACATTATTGCCGTTGTTGCTGGTGAAATTGCACTTAAATAACCACTGGGGGATGATCGGCCTCTCTTTCATGACGTTCCGCGCGGTGGACGTATTGCTCTATCGCAGCAAAAAAGAAGGTCAGAATTTCCTGCACTATTTCTGCTATCTGTTTATGCCCTTTATTATCCTGGCCGGCCCCATGTACCGCTGGCGGACATGGATGAGCGACGTCAGCAAGCCCGTATTTGCCCTTAACCGCGAGCAGTTTTTAGTGGCGTTAGAGCAGATCGTTACCGGTATTATCCAGAAGTTCCTGTTTGCCATGCTTGTCGATACGTTCGTTGTGCAGCCGTGGAGCCATAAGCCGTTTACGCTGACCGTCGGCGTGGTGATGTCGATTGCCTATAGCACCTACCTCTACTTTGATTTTGCGGGTTACAGCAATATGGCCATCGGCGCAGGCCGCCTGTTTGGGCTCAACATTCCGGCAAACTTCAATATGCCGCTTCTGGCAAAGAACCCGCAGGATTTCTGGCGCCGCTTCCACATAAGCCTGTCTGAATGGCTGCGCGATGTGGTCTTTATGCCCGTTTACATGAACCTGATGAAGTTCAACTTTTTCCGTCAGAACAAAACGCTGGCGCAAAATATCGGTATTTTTTGCACCCTGTTCTGCATGGGGGCATGGAATGGCCTGGAGCGCCATTACGTCATCAGCGGCGCGCTATTTGGCGCGATTTCCGTCACGCATAACATGCTGCTGTGGTCAGCCAAACGCAGCCCGGCATTGCACCGCGGCTTGCAGTATCCGGCCGTTGCGTTTTTAGGGAGAATTCTGACGCTGGGAAGCGCCGCGGGATCCCTTTACATCTTTAGTGGAATGTCACCTCTATGAAAAATCACTCCGATCTTCAGGAACTGCAGGATTTCTTGCGTGCGGCATTGTGCGATCCCGCCTCTCCGCAGCAGCTGGCCATCAGCGGCAGCGACGAAGCCTTAAGCTGGCTACAGCTTTCTGCTGCCGTGACGGACTGGGCACAGCGCTATCAGCGTTGCCAGCCTGTTGCCGGTACGCCGGTCGTCTTATACGGACACCAGCAGGCCGAGTTCGCCGTGGCGATTTATAGCTGCCTGCTGCACAACATTCCGTACATCCCGGTGGACTGCATCTACCCGCAGGAGCGCCTGCGGGAGATCTGCCATCTGGCCAATGCCCCTTACTATTACGACGTCGCGACCCGGCAGTTCATCGCCACCGGTGAACCGGGCAAGGTGCTGGAGGAGCAGGATCTGGCCTACATCATGTTTACCTCGGGCAGCACCGGTAAACCTAAAGGCGTGCAGATTGGGCGTGAAAGCGTATGGCACTTCATGAAATGGGTCAGCCAGGAGTTTTCACTGCCGGAAAAACCGGTCCTGATGAACCACGCGGTGTTCAGTTTTGACCTCTCCCTGATCCCTTTGCTGGCGAATCTGGCGATGGGCGGACATATCGTGCTGAACGCCAAAGAGGATATTCAGAAAGAGAACTGGCTGGAGCGACTGAAAAACAACGCGGTCTCCGCCTGGGTTTCCACCCCCTCTTTTGCGTACCAGCAGCTGCTTTCCCCGCAGTTCAACAGCGAGTATTTGCCTGCGCTGAGCGTCTTTATCTTCATTGGTGAAGTGTTAAATAAGGCGCTGGTTAAACAGCTCCGCCGCCGTTTCCCGCAGGCCAAAATCATCAACTCCTATGGTCCAACGGAAGCGACCATCGCGACGACCGTGGTAGAAATTACGGATGAGATCCTGAACAGCGACAGCGCCGTGCTGCCGGTGGGGGTCATGATGCCTGAGAGCAAAATGGAAATTTCCGCCGACGGCGAGCTGATTATCTGGGGTAAAAACGTCATGCGCGGCTACCTCGGCCTGCCGCAGGAGAACGCGGAAAAATTACTCCGTCGGGAAAATGAAGCGTTTCGCGGCTACCGGACCGGCGATCTGGGCTATAAAGCGGGGCTTATCTATTGCCAGGGCCGCAACGATAGCCAGGTCAAACTGAATGGCTACCGTATTGAAATCAATGAGATTGAAAACCGCCTGCTGGCCATGTCCGGCATCAACGAAGCGGTGGTTCTGCCGCTGATGAAATCCTGCGGCAGCGTGCTGCGCATTGCCGCGTTCTGCGTGACGGAGTTGGCGCCGGATACCATCAAAACGTCGCTGTCGAAGGTGGTTCCGCACTACATGGTGCCTTCACAAATTATCGTAAAAGACGCTTTGCCGCTGAATCCTAACGGCAAAATTGACCGCAAGCTGCTGGACGCTTACGCCCGCACCAATTAATGACTCCAGGAAAAATTATGGAACAAGAAATTCTCGCCCTGTTCGAAAAAGTGTTATCCCGTAAGGTGGGCTTTCACGATGAGCTGATTGAATCCGACATTCTCGACTCCATCCTGGCCGTCGATATGGTGCTGGAAGTGCAGGACGTTTACGGCTGTATGATCCCGCCAACTGACGTGGCGACGGTGCTGAAAACCCCGGCTGACCTGGCCCAATATATTGAAGAAAACCGCTAACCCGGAAGGCTCTGGAGGCATGCTCCAGAGCCTGTTTTATTGCTGCTGTCCAAATTACCTGCAAGCCCCCTACCGCTGTCCAGCCACACTCCCGATACAAAAAGCGATCTAAAGCGCCATAATTGATAAGTACTTAACCCTTTTGTCAGGAATTCAGTATGCCGCCACGTACCGCCAGCGATCTCTATTCAGAAATGAAAAATATGTCCGTTGAAGAGCGGATCCGCTTCTTCTCCCTTTCGCTGGCGGAAATGCACAGCGAGCTGCAGGAGAGCATCAGCCAGATAGAGTCGATGAAGCAGGCGCTGGAAGAGAGCGAAGAGTACCATCGTCAGCTGGTTGAAACCGCGCAGGATGCGGTGATTACCATCGATCATGCCGGTAATGTTGTGAACTGGAACCAGGCCGCAGAGCGAATGTTCGGCTGGTCAGCGGAAGAAGCGATAGGCAACAGCCTTGGCAAGATGATCGTACCCGAAGAATTTCGCGAGCAGCACGCGCGCGGCCTGATGCGCTTTAAGGCCGGGCAACCGTCGAATATTCTCAACCGCACTATCGAGATCGCTGCGCTGCATCGCACCAAAGGCGAGTTCCCTATTGAGCTCTCGATATGGCCGCATCAGCAAGCGGGTAAGCAAATATTTTCGGCATTTATTCGCGATATTACCGACCGCAAACAGCGTGAACATATCGCCTGGCTGCACGCTAACTTTGATGCCCTGACGGGGTTACCGAACCGGAGATTATTGGTTAACCGTCTGGAGCTGGCGATCGCCCAGGCTATCGCCCACGATAAGGAAGTGGCGCTGCTGTTTATCGACCTCGACCGGTTTAAACCGGTGAACGATCTTCATGGTCATGCCGTCGGCGACGAGCTGCTGCGGCTGGTGGCATTCCGTCTGCAAAGCGTACTGCGCGAAGGTGACACGGTGGCCCGCCTCGGCGGCGATGAGTTTGTCGCCCTGCTCCCCGATTTAACGACCGACGATCCCTTACCCCCACAAACGGCGGAAAAGGTCAGCGCCGCGCTGGCACAGTCTTTTTTGATTAACGAGCAGGTGATTACCATCTCCGGCAGTATTGGCATTGCCCGCTTTCCTCATGACGCGGGTGATGCCGATACGTTGCTTAATAGCGCAGACAAGGCGATGTATACCCGCAAGCGGGTAACGCCGGGAGAACGATGATCGGATTGACGCTGTGAATACCTTTAACAGCAATGAAACCAACCGCTTTTACTATTTCTCCTACACTTTAGGAGTACTGTCGGTACGGGAAACAGAAAAAAGCCAACTTAATTAAGGCATTACTGATTCGCTGTGCGCTCAGCCGGGGATCGTTTTGCCTTTAACAGAGGAGTCTGCGGTATGGCATTCGTAACAACGAAAGATGGCGTCAATATTTACTACAAAGACTGGGGCCCAAAAGAGGCTCAGCCCATTGTCTTCCACCACGGCTGGCCGTTGAGTGCCGATGACTGGGATAACCAGATGCTCTTCTTCCTCGCGGAAGGCTATCGCGTTATCGCTATCGATCGTCGTGGTCATGGGCGTTCAGACCAGGTGAGCGAAGGCCACGACATGGATCATTATGCGTCCGACGCGTCGGCCGTGGTTGAAAGCCTGGATCTGCGCAATGCCGTGCACGTCGGTCACTCCACCGGCGGCGGCCAGGTCGCCCGCTATGTTGCCCGGTATGGACAACCGCAGGGTCGCGTCGCCAAAGCGGTGCTCGTCAGCGCCGTGCCGCCGCTGATGGTCAAAACGGACGCTAACCCTGGCGGTACGCCCATCGAGGTTTTCGACGGCTTCCGCAAAGCGCTGGCGGCTAACCGCGCCCAGTTTTACCTCGACGTCGCCAGCGGCCCGTTCTACGGTTTTAATCGCGATGGCGCAGAGGTTTCTCAGGGTACGATCGAGAACTGGTGGCGTCAGGGGATGATCGGGAGCGCTAAGGCCCACTATGAGGGGATTAAGGCGTTTTCAGAGACCGACCAGACGGAAGATTTGAAAACCATCACGGTTCCCGTTCTGGTGTTGCAGGGTGATGACGATCAGGTTGTGCCGTATAAAAATGCTGCCCTGCTGCAGGACAAGCTGCTGGCGAACAGCGTACTGAAAATTTATCCGGGCTTCCCGCACGGGATGCACACCACCCATGCGGACACCATCAACGCGGACATTCTGGCCTTTATTCGCTCATAACGCCGCGTTTCTTGCCGGGTGGCGCTGCGCTTACCCGGCCTACATTTGCACAATTCAATGCATGAACGCCACCCGAGGGTGGCGTTGTTTATTGCCCTTAGCGCTTCTGCGCAACCAGTTGGATCATGTTGAAATATGCCCCGGCGCCCGCATCCATAATGGGCACCATCATCTCCTGGGCGATCTCGCATTGCATAAACTCATCCCACGCCTGCTGGCAGGTGTCCATCTCACGCACGATGGTCAGCGCCGCACCGGGCTCTTTTTCCCACAGCGCTTTCCACCAGGAGAGCGGATAGAAATACCACTCTGGGGTCCAGAAAGGTTTAACCACCTCCGGGAGATGCGTTTCGCTGTACTCCCCGATAAACCCCGGAACGGCAACCGCAATATGTCCTCCGGGTTTCAGGAAAGGTAGCAGCGTGCCCAGCATGGCGTCATTGTTGCCAAAGTATTGATACGCATCCACGCTCACGATCAGGTCGAAGTAATCATGCGCGAACGGGATCGCTTTCGTGGCATCAACCCGTAGCGGAAAGATTTTTCCGTCCAGACCCCGTTCGCTGAAACGCGCTGCGTTTTCGCTCGGCGTAATCCACAGATCGGCGGCAAAAACCGTGACGTCATATTTTTCGGCGAGCAGGATAGAAGAGATCCCTTTCCCGCAGCCGAGATCGAGTATGCGCATTCCGGGATCAATCTGCAGTTGAGCAACCAGCTCCTCGGTAAGCCGCATGGCGTTTGGGCCCATCATGGTGTCGAGCAAAAAAGCGCGGTCATAGCTATCTGTGTAAGGTGTATTCATCACTTCTCCTTAGCGATTATCCAGCTGGGCGCGAACGTTGTTCAGCCCGGTGGTGTTGATGCGGTAAGCCTGCCCGTTCACGGATCGGATCAGCTTTTTAGTACGGAGTTTTTTAAAGACGTTAAGCGTGCAGTCGCTCAGCAGCAGCCCTTCACGGGTGTAGCACTCAACGGACGTGACGCGGCCAGAACTGTCGCGGACGTGCATAATTCGTCCACCTTTGGCGAGAACGTGTAAGGTACGTTGTTCCTGACGGGATAAATTCATACTGGAAAACCTGTGTAATCATCATGCGTAAAAACGAGCCCACACCCGCAGGTGCGTGCGTAAGGTTTAAGCGCAGCGATAACCAGTCCGTCCTGAAGAGGGCGGGAAACTGATTATCTGATGAAAACATTCTCCAGCATCAAAGCCTCGGTAAGAGATGAAAAGATATTTACGGGGTGAATGATAACGCCTGGTTTTTACAGGGGAATAGCGGGAGGTTAAAAGTGTGAGGCGGATCGGTTATTCCAAAAGAAAAACCCCAGGTTAACGAGTAACCTGGGGTTTATGTTTGGCGGAAGCGTAGAGATTCGAACTCTAGAACCCTTTCGGGTCGCCGGTTTTCAAGACCGGTGCCTTCAACCGCTCGGCCACGCTTCCTAAGTGAGGCGAACTATAAACACCTCACCGCGTGCTGTAAAGAGTGGCTGCACTCGTTCGCTGTAAAAATAGTCAAAACGTGTTTAATCGGTTGAACTGACGACACATCGACGATTTTATCAGCACAGGCTTAGTGCTTTTTGATGTACATGTCTTTCGTGAAATAGTACCCCAGCTTATCCGGCGTAAATCCGCCCACCCACGGTTTCACCAGGTGCGTACGGACGTAGTGATAAACCGGAATGGCCGGCACATCACGCCCCAGCAGATCTTCCGCCTGCTGGTAGTACTTACCCCGCTCTTCCGCCGTTTTGGCTTTTGCGGCATTCACCAGCGCGCCATCGTAGTCCGGATTGCTGTACTGGCTGGTGTTTTCGCTGTCGCCCGTGCGGAAGTTGTTCAGGAAGGTCGCCGCATCGTCGTAATCGGCAATCCACGCGTAGCGCACCGCGTCAAAGTTGTGGGTGTGCATAGTATCCAGCATGGTTTTCCACTCCTGGTTTTGCAGCTTTGCCTCCACGCCAAGGTTTTTCTTCCACATGGAGCTGGCCGCAATCGCGATGCGCTGGTGCGATTCAGAGGTGTTGTAGAGCAGGTTGAAGCTCAGAGGATGGCTGGCGTTATACCCGGCCTCGTTCAGCAGCTTTTTCGCCTCAGCGATGCGCTTGTCCAGCGGCCAGCTGGCGTAATCCGGGTTCTGTAGCTTAACGCCGCCGATATCCGGCTGGCTGATGAGCCACGCCGGGCGCTGCCCCTGCCCTAATACTTTCCCGGCAATGATGTCTTTATCCAGCGCCATGTTCAGCGCCTTGCGTACCCGCGCGTCGTTGAACGGCGGCCGGGTGGTATTGAACTCGTAGTAATAGGTCGCAAGCTGAGGTGAAACGTCCAGCTGGCTGCCCAGGGTTTTCTTGAGCTGGGCAAACTGGTTAATCGGCACCGTGTACACAATATCAATTTCGCCCGCTTTATAGCGGTTCACATCCGAGGCCTCGGAGGTGATGGGCAGGTAGGTGACCTTGTTAATCACGGTGTGCGCGTTATCCCAGTAGCGCGGGTTGCGCTCAGCCACGATGCGTTCGTTGACCACCCACTGCGACAGCTTGTACGCCCCGCTGCTGACGAAATGCTCCGGCTTGGTCCACTTTTCGCCGAAACGGCCAATCAGCACTTTATCCACCGGCACCAGCGACGGGTGCGCCAGCATCGCGAGGAAGGCCGCGTTTGGCTGCGTGAGCGTCACTTCCAGCGTGGTGTCGTTAATCGCTTTTACGCCCAGCGTATCGGGCGCTTTTTTCCCCTGGGCGATATCGGCCGCGTTGGCGATATGCATGTTGCCCGGATAGCTCGCATAAGGCGAAGCCGTTTTCGGGTCGATCAGGCGCTGCCAGCTCCAGACCACATCCTCTGCGGTAATCGCCGTGCCGTCGCTCCAGGTGATGCCCGGACGCAAATGGAACGTCCAGACGGTGTTATCCTTGTTCTCCCATTTTTCCGCCAGGCGGGGCTGGACTTCTCCTGTCGGAGAGACGCTGACCAGCCCTTCGAATAAATCACTGATAATATTGAATTCGACATCGCTTTCGACTTTATGCGGGTCGAGCGAAGCCGGTTCACTGCCGTTATTCCTGACCAGTTCCTGCTTATCGGCCAGCGCGGTTCCTGCCGGCACGTTAGCCGCCCAGGCTGCCGTGCTGGCGCACAGGATCCCTGCGGTTAACAAAGAGAGCGTAAAGTTCGTGCGTGTTTGTGGTTTCATTTCCTTCGCCTTATTGTCTGTTTTATGACGATCCGGAAATAACTCTTAGCGCTCGAATGGTAATAACGCAATATTTTTCAGTAACCTATAAGAGCTTGATCTGGTAAATTCTCGCAAACCGCTGTTCATACTAGCGAAACGGACTTCCGCAGAAGAAATAACCACCTCCAGCGCTAACGTGCTGAGTAAAGATGGGTAAAACCACTTTGAGACTGGCGTGCCGTTTCCTATTCTTTCCGCTAATTACATCTGTCATAAGAGAGTGACTCATGGATCGTATAATTACTTCTTCACGCGACCGCACATCGCTACTCAGTACCCACAAGGTGCTGCGCAATACCTATTTCATGCTCAGCCTGACGCTGGCGTTCTCAGCGATCACCGCCACCGCCAGCACCGTTCTGATGCTGCCGTCTCCGGGGCTGATCCTGACGCTGGTGGGTATGTATGGTCTGATGTTCCTGACCTACAAAACCGCTGACAAACCGGTCGGTATTCTTTCCGCGTTTGCCTTCACCGGCTTCCTGGGCTACATCCTGGGGCCGATGCTGAATGCGTATCTGTCTGCCGGAATGGGCGATCTTATCGGCATGGCGCTGGGCGGTACCGCGCTGGTGTTCTTCTGCTGCTCGGCCTACGTGCTGACCACCCGTAAGGACATGTCCTTCCTCGGCGGTATGCTGATGGCGGGCGTTGTAGTGGTGCTGGTGGGTATGGTGGCAAACATCTTCCTGCAGCTGCCTGCCCTGCATCTGGCGATCAGCGCCGTGTTTATTCTGATTTCTTCAGGCGCGATCCTGTTTGAAACCAGCAACATCATTCGCGGCGGTGAGACGAACTATATCCGCGCCACCGTGAGCCTGTACGTGTCGCTGTACAACATCTTCGTCAGCCTGCTGAGCATCCTGGGCTTCGCCAGCCGCGATTAAGCAGACCTGCTGAAACAAAAAGGAGAATGCCACCGGCATTCTCCTTTTTTTATGCCCTACTCACCCCGGCAAATATAGGTGGGATAACGCCGGTCCTGAATCAGCCACACGGAAGGCGAGAGTTCAGAGATTGTAAGGTAGTAGCGTGCGGTCGGATTAGCGAAGCTACCCCATTGGGCATCCGGCGTATTGTCATTGTGCCGACGCCAGGTTTTGGTGTAACTCAATACAATGACGTTATCATCGTCCCGCTGCTCCCAGGTAAAGTCCACATCCCTGTCAACGATTAAACTTTGCCCGCCAGCCCTTGCCGCGCCTTTATAGGTGGTCAACCCGGTACCGTCCCGATGAAAATAGAACTGGGCAACGGCATTGACCTTCACCTCACTGGCTTTTCCCTCATTGCGCGTAAAGTTAAATTCCGTGCTGCAGGCCAGCACATCCTTTTTACCCACACAGCCGGAATAGTAAAACAGCGCCAGGGCACCACCGACCAGCGCACCGCCCAGCCCAAAAAGAAGTTTTATTTTCATTTTTGCGCCCCGCTTTTATAACGTATGGTTTTGCACAGGCTGGTTTTGCTAGCCGGACAGGCGCCAATGAACACCTCATCTGCATCGGAAATAGAAAAACGGGCGCTGAAATAATAAATGTCGTACGCCTCTCGTCCGCACGCCACGTTATTAGCCTCCAGCCGCTCCGCTAATTTTGATAACACCAGCGGTCTTCCGTGATCGTTGATAATCCAGATGCTGCAACGCGCGATTTTTTCCTTAACCGGCTTGAGCTTCGCCGGAACGATGATCCCCTGCTGTCGGCTAAAGTAGAGGCTCGCCCCGAGCGCAGCGACGATCGATACGGCCACAATTGCCCATTTTTTAATGGATGCGCGTTGAGGTTTTACCTCTTGCGGTGCGGAAGAGGGCTGCGGATCGGCGGAGGGTATATTCTCTCCGGGCTGAAAAATAACATCAGCATCAAAACGAAACCCGTAACGGGGCACGGTCACGATAAATTCGTACCCCTCTCCCAGAGACTGGAAGCTTTTACGTAATTCGCTAACCGCTTTATTGAGGTTATTTCCCGATGGCGTAAAGCCAAATTCTTCCCACACGCGAGCGATCAATTCCTCCCGGCTCAGGTCGCGTCCTCTGTGTTTTATAAATTCCTGCAAAAGCCGAACGGCTGGCGCCGAAAGCGTTAATACAGATTCTGGTTGTCCAACAAGACTTATTGCATGTGCTTCAGGATCGAATAACAACGAATTATTGCATATAAAAAACATCTTTTATTCTCGGCTGTTACCGCATGCTTTTTTATCCCTGGTACATCGACATGAAAACCGCCTCCTGAACTGCTTATTTTTTCATCAGAAGGAATTTTCTTCCCATCCCTGGTCGCGGTATTTTCGCTTAACTATACAACCTTAAAGCCAGAAAATCAGGATAAAAAACTGTATTTAACGAGTTAATTAATACAAATTTTCACAAACCGCTGTTCTGGTTAAAGTTTCCCTGCCCTGAAGCGATACGAAAGCAGACGGTGTCCTGGTGTTAACGCGCCGCCGATGAACTCAGAGCAGGCAGACTGGATGTGAAACAGAAAAATAGAGTGAGCATGAAAACAGCCTTTTATGTCGCCGCGCTGTCATTGCCATTTTTCTCAGAAATGACAATGGCCAATATGAGCGTGTACCCCATGGAGCTGAATGTGGACAGGTCCGGTGCGGCGCAAATTAAGGTGGCTTCGAAAACCGATGATATTCAGTTCATTCGGGTGAGGCAAAAGAAAATTCTTAATCCCGGCACGGCCCAGGAAAAAGAGATTGATGTGGCCTCGTGGAAAGAAGGTGGCGTTGTTGTCACGCCTGAAAAATTTGCGCTTGCGGCAGGTGCAATGCGTGTGGTTCGCCTGGTATCGCTTACGCCACCAGAAAAAGAAACCACCTGGCGCGTCTATTTTGAAGGGGTAAAACAACCTGACAGCATTATTCCAGGCAAGGCAGAAACCCCTGCCGCGACGGCAACATTGGGCGTCAATGTAATCTGGGGTGCCCTGATCCACCTCGCCCCGGAAAAAAGCGTGGTTTCACTCTCGATAAACCCTCTCAAGGGTACGTTAAAAAACAACGGCACGCTGCGCGTGCCGCTGAGAGAGATCGGTATTTGTGACGCAGATTCGTCGTGTAAATGGGTTAAAGAAGACGCGACGATTTATCCGGATACCGAACGGAAATTAAAAGCGCTCACAAAGACGCAAGGCCAGAAATATAAATTTCGCTACTTCAACTGGGTGAATAAAACCGCTGAAGAAGCTGACTTACCCGTCGTGCATTAACACGACGTCACTGTAAAACCCCATGTGGGTTGTTTAAAGAGCCAGGGTGCTCATTTGTAAATATGGAGATATCAATGCGTAAGTATTTTAAACCTCTGATGATTGTTGCCGCGATGACCACGTCCGTTAGCGCGCTGGCGATTCAAAAAGATATTACCGTCAACGCCAGCGTTGATTCACAGCTGGATATGACCCAGGCCGATAACACGCCGCTGCCGGCAAGCATCGATATGCAGTACCTGCCTGGCCGTGGCCTGGAAAGCTACCGCCTGAATACCAAGGTATGGTCTAACTCCGCCACCAGCAACGTAAAAGTTCGTCTGGTCAGCGCCGCGAAGCTGGCAAATGCCGACGGTGCAGAGACCATCCCAATGACGGTGATGCTGGGTGATAAAACCCTCTCTACCGCCGATGTGGAATATACCGGTACCGAACTGTTCCCGGGGAGCATTGAAAACGGTTCAGCGGTACTGCCGCTGACCATTTCTCAGACCACCAAAGGCATTCTGAAAACCGGTCAGTACAGCGGCGTTGTCAGCCTGATGCTGACGCAGGCAACTACCACGGAAGGCGGTGCGTAACACCACAGCACCTAAGGAATAACGTCAGAGGGTGCCCACCCTCTGACGTCAGGATGATGTCGAGGCTCGTTCATGGCGTTTCACAGAAATACTCTCCTCTTTGTTGCTTTGTTACCCGCATCCATCCAACTCGCCTGCGCCGGGATGGCCGTCCCGGCAGGTTTTGAAGATCTGGCAAAAACGCAGCGCCTGTGGACAGAGGTGAACCTCTACGGCGAATCGCTTGGTCTTTTTGAAACGGATATCACGCTTGAAACGGTCAGTTTCGTTGCACCTGAAACCGTGGTTGCGGCCATCAAACGACGGTTCAATGATGCCCCTGCCCTCGTTGCCACCGTGTCTGCCGCGCTGGCCGTTCCGCTTGCCCGTAACGGCAACCTGGCCTGCAGCAGCAACGGCTCCGCGGCGGGCTGCGATTACATTGATACCGACCGCGCGGCCATTATCTATGACGAGAATAACGCCCGCATTAGCCTGTTTTTGGACAAGAAATATCTGCCTAAAGCCACCGCGGAAAATCAGTGGTATCAGCCCACGCAGGACACCGAAAATGCGCTGATCCATCAGCAGAACATTAATTTTGTTGCCGACAGGGATTATCAGTCAGCCACCGTGCAGGGCAATGGCGCGCTGGCGCTCACGCAGGACGGCTATGTTAATCTCGACTGGACCTGGCTGGGACAGCGTTCACGCCACCAGCAGCAACAGGAGATAACCGTCAACAACGCCTGGTTCCGCCAGGATATCTTGCGTCAATACTATGTCCAGCTAGGCGAGATGGATACCCGCGATCTGTTCAGCAATGCCGGCGGGAATATCAACCTCAGCCAGCTGCCGCTGGGCAAAATTCGCGGTCTGCGCACCGGTTCAACAAGGGCGTGGATGAATCCGGTTCAGCAGTCGAAGGGCACCCCCATCACCGTGCTGCTTTCCCATGACGCGCGTATCGACGCCCGCCGCGGCAATCAGCTGCTGGCCAGTTTTTACCTGAATGCCGGGGCGCAAACCCTGGACACGCGGTCGTTTCCGGACGGGAGCTATACCGTAACGCTGTCCGTCTATGAAAATAACCGGCTGACGCGTACCGAGCAGGTGCCGTTTACCCGAACCGGCATTACGCCATTCGACCGCGTTGAGTGGTTCCTGCAGGCGGGCGAAACCGACAATAGCGATCGGAACGAAGAACGTAGCGCGGTTGCGCAGGCGGGCGTACGCCTGCCCGTCACCCCGACGCTGGCGCTGACCAGCGGTGCAACGATAAAGAAAAACCAACGTTTCCTGGAAAATGCGCTCGACTGGAGCCGGGGCTTCAACGCGGGCCCGATCGACGGCGTGCTGAGCACCCGGTTTAGCTACCTTTACGGCAGCGAAGGCCAGCGCGGCAATATCCAGCAAATCAGCTACAACGACGGCTTTTCACTGAGCCTCTATCGCAACGCGCTATCAGCGGAAAACTGCAACACCCGAAGCGCAGGGTTTGACGCCGTGAACGGCTGTTATCGAACCCTCTCGGTGATGTTTTCCGTCCCTGTCGGCACCTGGTACGCGAGCCTGGGGTATTCGGATAACCGCAACGAAGGACGGTACGTTTCACGCCGGGAGCTCCCGGACAGCGACGATCGCCACGATGCGGGTTTACCGTGGGAATCGGTCTATATGACCCGCTCGCGCACGCGGGCGTGGCAGAGCGGCCTGAGCAATGCCTTTAGCACCCGAGGTCTGAACATTAACAGCAGCATTAACCTGTTTATGCGTAACGATGACTCCCGCGAGGGCAGAGACAAAGGCGGCTACCTGAGCGTGAGCCTTTCCATGGCGCATAACCGTCAGGGTGATGCGTCAAGCTACACCTCTCTGGGCGCAACGTGGCAGCACCAGCAGCGTGAAAAAAATCAGCTGAGCTACAACGTCGCGCATAACTGGTACGCCGATGCACGCGGTGAAAATGAGTACGGTCTGAGCGCGTCGGGCATTAACAGCGATTCGCTGAATACCTCAGCCTATATGCGCCAGGGCGGGCGATACGGCAACGGGAGTCTGACCGTCAGCGACGCCTGGGATCGTCAGGACAGCCGTCATACGCTAAGCAGCAGCGGCAACTACAGCTCGACCCTTGCGCTGTCGCGTTCTGGCCTGTGGCTGGGGCGCTGGAGCGACGGACGTCCTGCTTCAGCCGTCGCGGTTAACGTTGCCACACCGGAAGATACCCAGGATCCGAGCGTCGCCGTATCGCTGGATAACGGCGGCAGCGCAAACATTCCGGGCAATAGCCGCGCGCTTTTCGCCGTGCCGGGCTACCAGCAGACAACGTTGACGATTAACGAATCGCTGGATGTTTCGCGGGGGGCCAGCAGCGAGATTACGCAGGGATCAGGCAGCAGAACGCTGTTTATGGTGCCGGGCAAACTGCTGCGTCGGGACGTACAAACCACCACCAGCTACACCTGGCTCGGCCAGCTAACCGACGAGCGTCATTCGCCGTTTATCGGCGGCGTGCCGTTGAACGTAAACGGCTGGAGCGACCTTGGCAACGGCGGGTTTAGCGCCCAAAGCGACGCCCTGCTGCATAACCTTTACCTGGTGCGTCAGCAGCAGTTTTATCAGTGCGCGCTGAACGTGAAGAGCATGCGCGACGTGGTGCGCTATGTCGGTTCCATTCCTTGCCGGGAGTTAACCTTCTCCGCCCTGCCGGTTGCCGTCCAGCAGCAGGCACAGCTGATGCTCGCCGGACGCACGGTGCCTGCGGGCCCGACTGCCATGAACGCTGAGAACCTCACTAAAGGGAAATGATGTGATTAAGTACCTCTTTATTTTACTGCTCTTAAGCCTGTGGGCTGGCCAGACGCTGGCGGGCGCCCCTGCGGGGCGAAACACCACCGTCGGTATAAGCTACGATCGCGTAGCCCCACCTGCGCGCCTTGATATTTGGGTTCATGAGCCGAGCGGCTATGATGCCGCCGACCCGCAAAAATGGGGGCGAAATACCCTAACCTGTTTATCCCGCACCGACACCATCTACGGAGCCTGCATGACTGCCCCCGTGTGGTTCTCTGCGAACCCGGCCGCGCCTTATGCCATCAATTTACGTTTTACGCATACGCTCACCAGCAAAACGGTGGATATCAAGGTGTATGGCGATCACTACATGTTTATCAACAATAAAGTGTTTACCTTCGCCAGCTTTGTCACAGGGGGAACGGGCGATCTCAGCGCCTGGAACAGAGAGCCCTACTTCGATTTCTATATCGTGAAAAGCGAGCTGGATAAGCTCGCCCTGCCGGGCATCTGGACCGCAACGCTGAAGCAGAACCTGCGTCAGTGGGGAAGCGCCGACTGCGGCGGGAACTTCAATGACGTAAACGTCGGATGTCCTGGCTATCTCACCGTCGCCAGCTGGCAGGCAAATATTCGCATTGAGGTGGTCGACCCGGGTAATCAGCAGATCTATCTGCCGGCGTTTCCGCACTCTACGCCCATCGTTAACCTTAACCTGACCAACTTCCCGGGACGTCCCGGGGGCAGCGAGATCCAGGGTGAAAGCACGCTGGATATGTGCCTGTACGACGGCAAAAACAGTATCAGCACCCGTGCCTATCTTCGCTTTGAGGACGACGGACTGACGTCAGCGGACCGTGCCGAAGGCGCGTTTTCTATCAGGCGACGCGGCGGTAGCCAGACCGATGCGCGGGATCGTCTCGATTATCGGGTCTCCGTCACCAATCCAATAACAGGCGCAACCGAAACCGTCGCGAACGGTAAAACCCTGGTCTGGCAAGGCACAAACGATCCGCAGCATCTGCGTCAGGTCGTGCTGCCCGGCGGGCGCGAGAGCGTACTGTGCATCCCTGCCCCTATTATCCTGAAAACCCCCGCGTTTGCCGCCAGCAGCAAAAACGCGGGCGACTATACCGGCACGCTGCGCGTTATCTATACGCCCAGCACGTTATAACGAGGTCACCGTGAGTTACGCCATTCTCGACAATAATCGATTTTACGCCGAAGGATTGCGCTACGCGCTGCTGCGTCGGGGCGTTCAGTTAGAGGTCCAAAGCGGCACCGTGCAATGGCAGCCAACGCTGCTTACCCGCCGCGTGCTTGTTGTGCGCTGCCGTTTTTCCGTGGCGGCTACGCATCAGGCGCTGATAAACATTTTGCTCAGACTGGAAGCCGCCCGCTGGAAAGGCAGCCTTTATCTGGTCTGCAATGAAAAAGGGTGGGCGCTGGCGACGCATTTACGCAAGCGTTTCAGTACGTTAACCCTTTATATTATTGATGACAGGATCGCCGTGGCGGATGCGGCATATTTGCTGGCAAAAGAGCCCCGTCGCGTTCGAAGCCTTGACAGCTGCCTTACCGTTCCTGAATTCAACGTGCTCGATCTGATGCTTACGGGGTTGCCGGTTCGCCACATTGCCATCGTGACGCACATGTCGGAAAAACAGGTTTCAACACATAAATGCAACGCGCTGAAAAAGCTTAACGCCAACAATCTGCTGCAGCTACTCCTGTAGGTCACGGTTTATCCTGAGGCCGCTTTTTTGCTACACTGTTGCCGATTTTTTCACACACGACAGAAGATTATGTTCATTTTTGCTGGCCAGGAAATTGAGACCGATAGCGAAGGCTATCTGAAAGATATCACGCTCTGGAGCGAACCGCTGGCGGAGAAAATTGCGGAAAACGAAGGGATTACCCTCTCTCCCGAACACTGGGAAGTGGTGCGTTTTGTGCGCGAGTTCTATCTTGAATTCAACACCTCTCCGGCCATCCGCATGCTGGTCAAGGCGATGGCCAATAAGTTCGGCGAAGAGAAAGGCAACAGCCGCTACCTGTATCGTCTGTTCCCGAAAGGCCCGGCAAAACAGGCAACAAAGGTTGCTGGCCTGCCGAAGCCGGTGAAGTGTATTTAATAGCGAATACCGAAGTTAACGTACTCCCGGCCGGGTTGATGCGGTTCCGTTAAGACCTTATCAACCCGTGCGCTGCGCGGCCCACCCGCTTTCAGCCACGCCACCAGCTTGTCGACCTGCTCCGCTTCGCCGCAGGCGACCACCTCAACGCTGCCGTCATCCATGTTTCGCGCGTATCCCGTGAGCCCAAGCTCAATCGCTTCGCGCTGGGTGCTGTAGCGGAACCCGACGCCCTGAACGACGCCGTGAACCCAGGCAATGGTGCAGACTTTTGACATCTTCCTTCTCCTTATCCATCTGGCGCGTTGCATTTCCCCAGCGAACTCGGGAAAATGGCGGCCATTTTCTTGAATCGACAGAACAGCAAATTATGAGTGTACGTTTAGTGTTAGCCAAAGGGCGCGAAAAATCATTACTGCGCCGTCATCCCTGGGTCTTTTCCGGTGCGGTTGCCCGTATGGAAGGCAAAGCCAGCCTCGGTGAAACCATTGATATCGTTGACCATCAGGGGAAATGGTTAGCGCGAGGCGCTTACTCGCCAGCGTCCCAGATCCGTGCCCGCGTCTGGACCTTTGATAAAGATGAAACCATCGACATCGACTTCTTCGTCCGCCGCCTGCAGCAGGCACAGCAGTGGCGCGACTGGCTGGCAAAACGCGACGGGCTGGACAGCTACCGCCTGATTGCCGGTGAGTCCGACGGTATGCCGGGCGTGACCATCGATCGCTTCGGTAATTTCCTGGTGCTGCAGCTCCTGAGCGCCGGCGCGGAATACCAGCGTGCCGCGCTGATTAGCGCGCTGCAAACGCTGTTCCCGCAGTGTGCCATTTATGACCGCAGCGACGTTGCGGTGCGCAAAAAAGAAGGTATGGAGCTGACTCAGGGGCCCGTCACGGGCGAACTGCCACCGGCCCTGCTGCCGATTGAAGAGCACGGCATGAAGCTGCTGGTGGATATTCAGGGCGGACACAAAACCGGTTACTACCTCGACCAGCGCGACAGCCGTCTGGCTACGCGTCAGTACGTTGCCGACAAACGCGTGCTGAACTGCTTCTCCTATACCGGCGGTTTTGCCGTTTCAGCGCTGATGGGCGGCTGTTCCCAGGTTGTCAGCGTGGACACCTCGCAGGAAGCGCTGGACGTGGCAAAACAGAACGTTGAGCTCAACAAGCTGGATTTGAGCAAAGCGGAGTTTGTGCGCGATGACGTCTTCAAGCTGCTGCGTAAATATCGCGACCAGGGCGAGAAGTTCGACGTCATCGTGATGGATCCGCCAAAGTTTGTGGAAAACAAAAGCCAGCTGATGGGCGCGTGCCGAGGGTATAAAGATATCAACATGCTGGCTATCCAGCTGCTGAACCCGGGCGGGGTTCTGCTCACCTTCTCCTGCTCCGGCCTGATGACCACAGATTTATTTCAGAAAATCATCGCCGACGCCGCAATAGATGCTGGCCGTGATGTACAATTTATAGAGCAGTTCCGTCAGGCAGCCGATCACCCCGTGATTGCTACCTACCCGGAAGGACTGTATCTGAAAGGGTTTGCCTGTCGCGTCATGTAACTTGAAAAGAGAAATATTGCCCGCACATAACGTGTAAGTAGTGTTTCCCGGGAGGTGACTATGATTGCCAGCAAATTCGGTATCGGCCAGCAGGTCCGCCACACTTTGCTAGGGTATTTGGGTGTGGTCGTGGATATCGACCCGGAGTATTCCCTTGATGAACCGTCAGCAGACGAGCTGGCGGTGAACGCAGAGCTTCGCGCCGCGCCCTGGTACCATGTGGTGATGGAAGGGGATGATGGACAGCCCGTTCACACCTATCTGGCCGAAGCGCAGCTGAGTAGCGAGCTGCAGGAAGAGCATCCGGAGCAACCCACAATGGATGAGCTTGCTCAGACTATCCGCAAACAGTTACAGGCTCCGCGCCTGCGGAACTAAGCGTGTAAAAAAAGCCCGATGAACGGGCTTTTTTTTATTACTTCGCCAGCCCCAGACGGGGGATGTCGATCGCCGGACAGCGGTCCATGACGACCTTCAACCCTGCATCCCGCGCCAGCACGGCGGCCTGCTCGTTAATCACGCCCAGCTGCATCCACAGCGTTTTCGCGCCGACGGCGATAGCGTCCTGCGCCACTTCCCACGCCGCCTCGGAATTACGGAAGACATCGACCATATCAATTTTTTCCGGCACGTCAGCGAGCGTGGCATAGCCCTGCTGGCCCAGCAATGTTTTCCCCGCCACTTTTGGCGAGACCGGGATGACGTGATAGCCCTGATCGAGAAGGTATTTCATCACCCGATAGCTTGGACGATCGGGTTTATCGCTCGCGCCCACCAGCGCAATGGTACGCGTGGATGTCAGAATCTCGGCAATATCGTTCTCTTTCATGGTTTTTCTCCTGGCTTTTTTAAAAGTGTACGCCAAACCGCACATCTCAACCATCCATCCCATACAGATGCATGAGGGCAAAACGGCGAAATATGTCTATATGTTAGTAAACGTGATTCTCGAAAAATCTAGATACATTAATGCGGCGACAGGATTTCTGACGGGAGCCTTCTATGAAAACCGGTATTGCCACTGCTCTGATTGCGTTAGTGATGCCGGTCTGCGTTTTTGCTACCACGCTCCGGCTTTCTACCGACATTGACCTTCTGGTCCTGGACGGGAAAAAGGTCTCCAGTTCGTTATTGCGGGGTGCAGACAGCATCGAGTTAGATAACGGACCGCATCAGCTGGTCTTCCGGGTAGAAAAATCGATCGGTCTGGCTAATCATGAGCAAAGGATGTACATCTCCCCGCCGCTGATCGTCAGCTTTAATACCCGGCAAATTAGTCAGGTGAACATCACCCTTCCTCGCCTTGAAACGGAGAAGGAATCTGCGGCCTTCGACGCTTCACCCCGCATTGAACTGCTGGACGGGGATGCAATGCCGATTCCGGTGAAGCTGGATATTCTGGCGCTGACGGCCTCACCGAAAGGGGATTACGAGGCCGCGACCCAGACCTATAACAAAGCGGGTAAACGCGCCTCGCTTCCGCAGTTTGCCACCATGATGGCGGACGACAGTACGCTGCTATCCGGCGTCTCTGAACTGGACGTTATTCCTCCCCAGTCCCAGACCCTGACGGAACAGCGCCTTAAATTCTGGTTCCAGCAGGCCGATCCCGACACGCGGGCCCGGTTTTTACAGTGGGCAAAACAACAACCTTCATCATAAGCCACATTTTTTACGCCTTTCTCTTGCAGCGTCAGGCGGTTCCCGTCATCGTGTAGTCAGTTAACCTGATGGATATGATTATGGAACTGACAACACGCACGCTGCCTGAACGCAAACACATTGCTCTGGTGGCGCACGATCACTGTAAACAAATGCTGCTTAACTGGGTTCGCCGCCATCAGTCTTCGCTGGAGAAGCACGCCCTGTCGGCGACCGGCACAACCGGTAACCTGATCCAGCGCGAAACGGGTCTGCAGGTGAATGCCATGCTGAGCGGCCCGATGGGCGGCGATCAGCAGGTCGGCGCGCAGATTTCCGAAGGGAAAATTGATGTGCTGATTTTCTTCTGGGATCCGCTGAACGCGGTTCCGCACGATCCGGATGTTAAAGCGCTGCTGCGTCTGGCGACGGTGTGGAATATTCCGGTGGCGACGAACCTGTCCACGGCGGATTTCATCATCGAATCGCCGCAGTTTAACTCACCGGTGGATATCCTTATTCCGGACTATCAGCGTTATCTTTCCGACAGGCTGAAGTAGTTTTTTTGCCGGGTGGCGGCTACGCCTTACCCGGCCTACAAAATCTTGCCTGACATCGTTATGGTTTACGCGCCACCGGCACATCAATACTCTTCAGGATATCGACAAACACGGATGGCTCCTCTTTATTGAACAGCAGCCACACGCGATGCCGCGCGCGGGTGATGGCCACATACAGCAAACGCCGCTCTTCGGCATCCGGGAAGTCTTCCGGCACCGGCAGTAAGGCCTCTTCCATTACCGACTCGCGGGCCGGGGCCGGGAAACCGTCACTGCCCTCTTTCAGCCCCGCCACAATCACATAATCGGCCTGCTGCCCTTTGCTGGCGTGAATGGTCATAAATTCAAGCTGCAGCTTCGGCCAGCGGGTGGCGGCTTTTTCCAGCGCCGCAGGTTTAAGGTGATGGTAGCGCGCCAGCACCAGAATACGTTCATCGGGCTTTGCATAGCCGCTGAGCTTGTCCAGCAGCGGTTCCAGCTGGTCTTCCGCCAGCAGGGTGACCGCTTTTTTATCTCCTGGGCGCAGGCTATTGAGCGGCTTTGCCAGCTGATGCGGGTTCTGCTGGATAAAGCGGTTGGCGATCTCGCCAATGCGTGAATTGAAGCGGTAGGTGGTGTCCAGATCGCTGCGGTCCCCTTCGCCAAAATAGTGGTGGAACGCGGTCGTCAGGGAGAGCTGCGCCCCGCTGAAGCGATAGATGGCCTGCCAGTCGTCACCCACCGCAAACAGCGACGTATGTTTATTTTGCGCCCGCAGCGCCGAGAGCAGTGCAGCACGCTGCGGTGAGATGTCCTGGAACTCATCCACCAGAATATGTTTCCACGGGCTGACAAAACGTCCCTTTTCAAGAATGATGATGGCCTGATGGATTAAACCGGAGAAATCGACAGCATTTTCCTCCTTCAGCGCGGTTTTCCAGGCTTTCAGCAGCGGAGCCATCAGCTTGACCCGCTTCGAAAACAGATCGCGGATCGCCTCCGGCGCGCTTTCAATCATCTCTGCCTGCGTTCCACCGTGCATTCGCATCAGGCTGACCCAGCGGTCAAGGCGCGAACCCAGCCGACGCGCCAGTTTGTCATCCTGCCAGAAGCCGCCCTCTGGCACCTCCCAGTTGAGCTCCTCCTCCAGCCACTGACGCCACCCTTTCGCCTGCGCTTTTTTCTCACTGCACTGCTGGCGCCACGTTTTGATGAACAGCGCCTGTCGTACCTGCGCGTCGTTTTCCAGCTTACTAATGGAAGGCACTTTTTTACTGCCCTGCTGAATAATATGCAGCGCAAGGGCATGGAAGGTTCTGGCCGTGATATCCCGGGTGTGCAGGCGCTCCTGGATACGCTCGTCCATCTCCTGGGCAGCCTTGCGGCCAAAGGCCAGCAGCAGAATTTGATCGGCTACCGCTTCCCCGGTCGTCAGCAGCCAGCCCGCACGCGCCACCAGCACCGACGTTTTACCGCTACCGGCCCCCGCCAGCACCAGCAGCGACTGCTCGCCGTTGACCACCGCGCGCGCCTGGGCCGGATTGAGCGGTGAAGATTCCACCGTACTGAAAAAGTCGGCGTATTGGGTGAGCATGGCATCCGTCCAGGCCTGATTATGGGCGAGACGGCTTTTATCCATATCATTCAGCCAGGCCTGACACTGGCGCCAGGCGTCACGACAATTATCAAATTCGTCGAGACGCGTCACGGAGAGCGGCAGCGCCGAGAGTGCCTGTCGGATCTTTTGCTGCAGCCCGGCGGTCTGCTGACGGGTCAGCCACGTATGCTGCGCGTTGCTTTGCGCGATATCGTCCAGCACCTGCTGGAGCACCTGGGCGGCAATCACGCTCATATCCTGGCTCCACTGCTGCCAGAGCGCATTCAGGTGATGATGGAAACGCTGAGTTTCCGCCCACTCGGTGCCGTGAAGACGCACGACTTTATCGTCAGGCAGAACGAACTCCAGTTCGCCCCACACCAGCCCGCGCTTGCAGTGGATAGCCAGAAGCTGGTTAAACGGAATAAGGTATTCGTGGCGTTCCCCGGAGACTTTCACCCCGGCATTAAGGAGAACAACCCTGTCGTAAGGGTGTTGCGCCAGGCGTTTGCCTAACGACGTTGCTTTCAGTTCCATGTTCCGCCAAATCCACGAAGAGATAATTTACCTGACAGTTTAACTGCCAGTTTTAAGGTGCTCCAGCCTAAAAAAACGTTACAATCATTAGGCGTTAATTTTATCGAAAGGAAGTGAGAGTTTATGCGTACCGTTCTGAATGTGTTGAATTTTGTGTTGGGCGGTTTTGCCACCACCCTTTCCTGGCTTTTTGCCACGCTGGTGAGCATCGTCCTGATTTTCACGCTTCCCCTGACCCGTTCCTGCTGGGAAATCACAAAACTCTCCTTAATCCCCTACGGGAATGAAGCCATCCACGTTGACGAGCTGAATCCGGAGAGCAAAAACGCCCTGATGAATACAGGCGGAACCCTGCTGAACATTCTGTGGCTGATTTTCTTCGGCTGGTGGCTGTGCATCATGCATATTTTTGCCGGAATTGCACAGTGCATCACGATTATTGGTATTCCGGTGGGGATCGCGAACTTTAAGATCGCCGCCATCGCCCTTTGGCCCGTCGGTCGCAGGGTTGTTCCGGTAGAAGTGGCCCAGGCGGCGCGTGAAGCAAACGCTCGTCGTCGTTTTCAGTAAATAAGGACCGGCCGCGTTTATGCTAAGCCCACTGCTTCGCCGTTATACCTGGAACAGCACCTGGCTTTACAACGTCAGGATATTTATCGCGCTTTGCGGCACGGTTGCCCTGCCCTGGTGGCTGAATGATGTCAAGCTCACCATTCCGCTCACGCTGGGGGTGGTGGCCGGGGCGCTGGCGGACCTGGACGATCGTCTGGCCGGGCGTTTACGTAACCTGGTCATTACGCTTGTCTGCTTTTTTATTGCGTCAGCGTCCGTTGAGCTGCTTTTCCCGTGGCCCTGGCTGTTTGCCCTGGGCCTTACGCTCTCAACAAGCGGGTTTATTTTGCTGGGCGGCCTTGGGCAGCGCTATGCCACCATCGCTTTTGGGGCATTGCTGATCGCTATCTACACCATGCTGGGCGTTTCCCTGTACGACCAGTGGTACCAGCAGCCGGTTCTGCTGTTGCTGGGCGCCATCTGGTATAACCTGCTGACGCTAACCGGTCATCTGATCTTCCCGGTTCGCCCTCTGCAGGATAACCTTGCCCGCAGCTTTGAGCAGTTAGCCCACTATCTGGAACTGAAGTCCCGGCTGTTCGACCCGGATATAGAGGAAGAAAGCCAGGCTCCGCTCTACGATCTGGCGCTGGCAAACGGCCAGCTGGTCGCCACCCTAAACCAGACAAAAGCCTCTCTGCTTACCCGTCTGCGCGGCGATCGCGGTCAGCGCGGAACCCGAAGGACCTTACACTACTATTTTGCCGCCCAGGATATTCATGAACGCGCCAGCTCCTCGCACGTTCAGTATGCTGCCCTGCGCGAGAAGTTCCGCTACAGCGACGTCATGTTCCGCTTCCAGCGCCTGCTGTCCATGCAGTCCCAGGCGTGCCAGCAGCTCTCGCGCTCCATTCTGCTGCGCACGCCCTATCAGCATGACCCCCGCTTTGAACGCGTATTCAGCCATCTTGATGCGGCACTCGATCGCGTTCAGGCCAGCGGAACGTCACCGGAGCACATCAAAGCGCTGGGCTTTCTGCTGAACAACCTGCGGGCGATTGATGCTCAGCTGGCGACAATTGAGTCCGAACAGGCGATGGCGCTGCCGGGCAGTGAGGTGGAAAATCAGCTTGCTGATGACAGCATGCACAGCGTTAGCGATATGTGGCTACGGCTGAGCCGTAACTTTACGCCGGAGTCGGCTCTCTTTCGCCACGCGGTGAGAATGTCGCTGGTGCTGTGCGTGGGTTATGCCTTTATTCAGATAACCGGGCTGCACCACGGCTACTGGATCCTGCTGACCAGCCTGTTCGTGTGCCAGCCGAACTATAACGCCACCCGACACCGTCTTGCGCTGCGTATTATCGGCACGCTGGTTGGCGTCGCGATCGGCCTTCCGGTGCTCTATTTTGTGCCTTCCGTTGAAGGTCAATTGATCCTGATCGTGATCACCGGCGTGCTGTTCTTTGCGTTTCGCAACGTGCAGTATGCCCACGCCACCATGTTCATCACGCTGCTGGTGCTGCTCTGCTTTAACCTGCTGGGTGAAGGGTTTGAAGTTGCCCTTCCCCGCGTGATCGATACCCTGATTGGCTGCGCGATAGCCTGGGCCGCGGTCAGCTTTATCTGGCCGGACTGGCGTTTCCGCAATTTGCCGCGCGTGGTAGACAGGGCGATGAACGCCAACTGTCGATACCTTGACGCTATCCTGGAGCAGTACCACCAGGGGCGCGATAACCGCCTGGCTTACCGGATAGCACGTCGCGACGCGCACAACAGTGATGCAGAACTGGCCTCCGTTGTCTCTAACATGTCAACGGAGCCTCGCGCCACGGCGGAGATCCGTGAGACCGCGTTCCGCCTGCTCTGCCTGAACCATACGTTCACCAGCTATATTTCGACGCTGGGGGCCCACCGTGAGAAACTCACCAACCCAGGTATCCTCAACCTGCTCGACGACGCCGTCTGTTATGTCGATGACGCGCTTCATCACCGGCCGGCCGATGAGCCCCGCGTTGAACAGGCGCTGGATGAACTCGCGCAACGCATTGCGCATCTTGACCCAGGAAACGACAGCAAAGCGCCGCTGGTTCTTCAGCAGATAGGCCTGCTTATCGCTCTGCTGCCTGAAATTTGCCGGCTGCAACAGCAAATCGCTACCTGGAGGAGTGATTCTCCTGTGGCTCAGGCAACGCATTAAACCACTCCGTCAGCTCCCGGCGAATACCTGCCGGGAGTGCCGCCTCATGCAGCCCTTCGATAGCCCCTTCCAGCGCAAAGAGAACTTTGATACTGAGCGCTTTGTTTTTTGCCCGCATCTTTAGCCAGCTCGCTCTGGCACCCAACGCCCGCAGCGTTTCCTCATTGGTGATGCCAGCTTCTAAGAGCAAGACCTCAAGCTGAAAGGTCAGGTTTGGCAGATCCTTCAGGCGGTTTCGCTGATGGCGCTGATAGCGCTCTTTTCTTGCCGCACTGAGCGCAAACGAGGAGAGCTGAAGCAACCGCTCCCTGTCCTGCCATAATCCGTCATCCACACGATAATAGTTAAGCAGCACCGGGCGGCCTCGCTTCATCAACGTCAAAAATGAAGAGGCATTCTTTACACAGTATTTCGCACTCTCCTCACAAGCGCGAAGATAAAGCTCGCCATCGGACACCATGGCAAAAACCGCGTCATCCACCGCCAGGGTATAGCCTCCAAACAGCGCGCGATGATGTATTTCGCCCAGCGGGGAGAGGTATTCCTGGGATTTATAAATCCGTTCATAAGATATCTTTTTCATGATATTTCCCTTCAAAATCATAAAGTAACAACGAATTTTCTTACTGCCGGATCCGTTAGCAGGAAAATAGGCAACTTATCGCCGTTGAGCAAGATGATTTTACGAGGGGCATCAAGATTGAATGAATTTTGCGAGTCGCTTTCCGAAAATGAGGTTGATCTTTATGCATACAGGGGTTACTGTATATCCATACAGTAACTACAGGGCTGGAATGAATATGCACACTTCAGGCTATGCAAATCGCTCAACCTCTCTCTCTTCTACCGCAGGCAATGTCGCGCAGAATTCCGTCGAGCGTGTTTCCACGGGGCTTATCAGTGAAGTGGTTTATCGTGAAGACCAGCCCCTGTTGACGCAACTTTTGTTGTTGCCGTTATTGCAACAGCTTGGTCAGCAATCGCGCTGGCAGCTTTGGCTCACGCCTCAGCAAAAACTAAGCCGTGAGTGGGTTCAGTCCGCTGGCCTTCCACTCACCAAGGTTATGCAAATTAATCAGCTCTCGCCTTGCGATACCGTTGAGTCGATGATCCGCGCGTTACGCACCGGAAATTACAGCGTGGTGATTGGATGGTTATCGGAAGAGTTGACGGAAGAAGAACATTTCCGTCTGACTGAAGCAGCTGAAGAAGGGAATGCGATCGGCTTCATTATGCGTCCGGTTCGATCGGATTCTTACCGCAAAGGACAACATTCTGGGCTAAAAATTCACTCGAATTTGTATCATTGAGTGAAATTAAGATTTTTCCTGGAATTTTTTTTGACCTCAAGATGCGGTTTTAGTTCCCGCCCTCAAAATTGCGGCAAGGCTTGTCTGGTGCGGTTCTCCTTAATTTTATTGCACAAAATTCGTTCAGAAAATGTTAAATAATCGGTATACGGAACTTTTTTTTTCATATGCCTGACGGACTTCACACTTGTAAGTTTTCAGCTACGTTGTAGACTTTACATCGCCAGGGGTGCTCGGCCTAAGCCGAAGATATCGGTAGATTTATATTTGACCACGCCCCCCGGTGAAGGATTTAACCGTGATTCTCTCTTGAGACTTTCATGGCGAATTTTGGATGATAACGAGGCGCAAAAAATGAAAAAGACAGCTATCGCGATTGCAGTGGCACTGGCTGGCTTCGCTACCGTAGCGCAGGCCGCTCCGAAAGATAATACCTGGTATGCAGGTGGTAAACTGGGCTGGTCTCAGTTCCATGACACCGGCTGGTACGACAGCGCAAACAACAATGATGGCCCTACTCACGAGAGCCAGCTTGGTGCAGGTGCGTTCGGTGGCTATCAGGTTAACCCGTATGTTGGTTTTGAAATGGGTTACGACTGGTTAGGTCGTATGCCATACAAAGGCGACAACGTAAACGGCGCTTTCAAAGCACAGGGCGTTCAGCTGACCGCTAAACTGGGTTACCCAGTAACTGACGATCTGGACGTGTACACCCGTCTGGGCGGCATGGTATGGCGCGCTGACTCCAGCAACAGCCGTGCTGGCGACGATCATGATACCGGTGTTTCCCCAGTATTCGCTGGTGGCGTTGAGTGGGCTATGACCCGTGACATCGCTACCCGTCTGGAATACCAGTGGGTTAACAACATCGGCGACGGCAACACCGTTGGTGTTCGTCCAGACAACGGCATGCTGAGCGTAGGTGTTTCCTACCGCTTCGGCCAGCAGGAAGATGCAGCACCAGTTGTTGCTCCAGCGCCGGCTCCAGCTCCAGAAGTACAGACCAAGCACTTCACTCTGAAGTCTGACGTTCTGTTCAACTTCAACAAAGCGACTCTGAAACCAGAAGGTCAGCAGGCACTGGATCAGCTGTACTCTCAGCTGAGCAACCTGGATCCTAAAGACGGTTCTGTAGTGGTTCTGGGCTTCACCGACCGTATCGGTTCTGACGCTTACAACCAGAAACTGTCTGAGAAACGTGCTCAGTCTGTTGTTGATTACCTGATCTCTAAAGGTATCCCAGCTAACAAGATCTCCCCACGTGGTATGGGCGAATCTAACCCAGTTACTGGCAACACCTGTGACAACGTGAAAGCTCGCGCTGCACTGATCGACTGCCTGGCTCCAGATCGTCGCGTAGAGATCGAAGTTAAAGGCATCAAAGACGTTGTAACTCAGCCAGCGGCATAAGTTATCGTCTTATAAAAAAACCCCGCCATGCGGGGTTTTTTATTGTCTGCAGAAAAGAAAAATCTACTTTTTACCCAACAGAGCCTGAAGGTCGTTCTTCAGCGTTGACATCTGATTGGCGTACTTCTCTTTATGTTCGGCATCCTCAATCAACTGTACGATGGTTTCCGAAAGCGTTTTCCCCCGTCGTTGCGCCAGCCCAGCCAGGCGTTGCCAGACGACGAACTCCAGATCGATTGATTTTTTGCGAGTGTGCTGATGCTCAGCATTAAAATGCCGTTTGCGTCGCGCGCGGATAGTTTGCTTCATCCGGTTTAACAACGCGGGATTGATGTGTTTCTCAATCCAGCTGTTAACCTGTACCGGTTCATTTTCGAGGGTCAGCAAAATATCCACGGCTTCTTGCGCAGCGCTGGCTTCGATGTAGCAGGTGATCAGCTCCCCTTCACGGTGCTTTTTGACCAGGTACTTCCATTTCCAGCCGCTTTCAAGATTTTCCAGTTGTTGATATTTCATTGCGATCTCAGTGTTACCACGTAACTCTGTTCAGAATATCAGTTTTTTAGCAATCTGCTGAAAAGAAATCATATCCTGTGAGTGAATGCAGCCAATCGTCCTCTCGAAATACCCAATCCTGCTTGGGTACAGCCCCCCGCTTACGGTATACTCCACGCTTTTACATCTGACTAAAAAACATCAACTTTGACCATTACGAAACTTGCATGGCGTGACCTTGTTCCGGATACCGAAAGTTACCAGGAACTGTTTGCACAGCCCGAACTCGCAAAAGAACACGAATTCATCCTTAGCGATACGCAGCCTCGTTTGCATTATGCGCTGGAGCAGGTGTTAAGCCCGTGGGCAACAGCGCCCTTCATGCTGCTCAAGGCCCCGGAAGAAGCGGAATACCTGACGCTGCTCGGAGATGCCGTGCGCCAGCTGAAGCCGGAAGCGAACGCAGTTTTTGGCGGCCAGTATCGTATTACGGGACATGATGTCACTTTCGAACCGGCGGCGCAGGCCGATGGTCGTTTTGCCGCTAAGGGCGAAGTGATTACCGCTAACTGGGCCGAGGCGGAACAACTCTTTGGTTGTCTGCGCCAGTTTAACGGTGAACTTTCGCTGCAGCCGGGGCTGGTACATCGCGCAAATGGCGGTGTTCTCATCATCTCTCTGCGTACCCTGCTCTCGCAGCCGCTGCTGTGGATGCGTCTGAAAACCATCGTGCACCAGCAGCGTTTCGACTGGGTCGGCTACGATGAGTCTCGTCCCCTGCCTGTCTCCGTTCCGTCTATGCCGCTGTCGCTGACCGTCGTGCTGACGGGCGACCGTGAATCGCTGGCGGACTTCCAGGAAATGGAGCCAGAACTCGCTGAGCAGGCGGTGTATAGCGAATACGAAGACAACATCCAGATTGCTGACGCCGACGATATGGCACAGTGGCGTCAGTGGGTGATGGCCGTTGCTGAACGTTTTGCGCTGCCAACCCCTGCGGCTGACGCGTGGCCGGGTTTAATCCGCGAAGCGGTACGCTACACCGGTGACCAGGAAACGCTGCCGCTTTGCCCGCTCTGGATCGGCAAACAGCTGCGTGAAGTGGGTGCGATCAGCGGTGACGGAGCGTTCACCGGCGAACAGCTCACTCAGATGCTGGCTCAGCGTGAGTGGCGAGAAGGCTATCTTGCCGACCGTATGCAGGATGAAATTCTGCTGGAACAAATTCTGGTGGAGACCGAAGGCGAACGCGTCGGGCAGATCAACGCCCTGTCGGTGATTGAATTTCCTGGCCATCCGCGCGCATTCGGGGAACCGTCCCGTATCAGCTGCGTTGTGCACATTGGCGATGGTGAGTTCACCGACATCGAACGGAAAGCCGAGCTGGGCGGAAACATTCACGCGAAAGGCATGATGATCATGCAGGCGTTTTTGATGTCAGAGCTGCAGCTTGAACAACAGATCCCCTTCTCCGCCTCGCTGACGTTTGAGCAGTCCTACAGCGAAGTGGATGGCGATAGCGCCTCTATGGCCGAGCTGTGCGCCTTAATCAGCGCCCTGGCGGAAGTGCCCATCAATCAGAACATCGCGATCACCGGTTCGGTGGACCAGTTCGGTCGTGCCCAGCCAGTGGGAGGCCTCAACGAAAAGATTGAAGGCTTCTTCTCTATCTGTCAGCAGCGCGGTTTAAACGGCAAACAGGGTGTGATTATTCCTGCTCCCAACGCACGCCATTTGAGCCTCAGTCAGGACATTCTGGATGCGGTTGAGCAAGAGCAGTTCACCATCTGGGCCATCGAAGGGATTGAGGATGCGCTACCCTTACTGACAAATCTGGTTTGGGATGGCGAAGGGCAAACCACCCTGATGCAGACCATCCAGGAGCGCATTGCTCAGGCGACGCAGCAGGATGCTCGTCATCGTTATCCATGGCCGTTACGCTGGCTGGGCTGGTTTAGTTCGAACTGATCGGACTTGTTCAGCGTACACGTGTTAGCTATCCTGCGTCCTTCACTAAAATAAGGCTTACTGAGAACATGGTAGATAAACGCGAATCCTATACAAAAGAAGATCTTCTTGCCTCTGGTCGCGGCGAACTGTTTGGCGCAAATGGCCCACAGTTGCCGGCCCCGAACATGCTGATGATGGACCGTGTCGTGAAAATGACCGAAACCGGCGGCAACTTCGATAAGGGTTACGTAGAAGCAGAACTCGATATCAACCCGGACCTGTGGTTCTTCGGTTGCCACTTTATTGGCGATCCGGTAATGCCTGGCTGTCTGGGCCTGGATGCCATGTGGCAGCTGGTTGGTTTCTATCTGGGCTGGCTGGGCGGCGAAGGTAAAGGCCGTGCACTGGGCGTGGGCGAAGTAAAATTCACTGGCCAGGTTCTGCCTACAGCGAAGAAAGTGACCTATCGTATTCACTTCAAGCGCATCGTTAACCGTCGCCTGATTATGGGCCTGGCTGATGGCGAAGTGCTGGTAGACGGCCGTCTGATCTATAGCGCAAGCGATCTGAAAGTTGGCCTTTTCCAGGACACTTCCGCGTTCTGATTGTGCTTTTCGCACCTCCAGAAAGGCGAAACCTCCGCATTGCGGAGGTTTCTTTTTTTGAAAGAGACGTTATCAGGCTATGAGTGCCCTGTCGCCGATGGCTTCTCGCCAGCCTCCAAGCCATTGTGACCTTTGATTTATCGTCTGATAAGGACACATTTCTTTAGAACGTCCAGCGATGCCGGCCTGATAACCACGTTGATGAGCCCGTTCCAGGCGATCTCGTTTCTGTCTCTTCATGCCTCGTTTCCCTCATTCTTTTGTCTGGTGGAAAGAAAACAGTGTCTGCACTAAATGCACAGGCACAGATAACGAATACCCCGAATTACTCGCAGCGTCAATGTTCAAAATTCATACGGGTGTCATATTTGTGAGCTACCTGGAAGTTCATTTGTACAAAAATTGTGACGTGGCACAAGTAACGATCTGAAGTGAAAACGAAAAAAAACCGCAATCAGCGACAGGCCAACTGCGGTTTTTGATGATGAATTTTACTTATGGCAGCCGGGAAATTTCTCTCGCGATGCTGGCCGACTCCTGTGCCCAACCCTGAGCCAGGACTTTCACCATTTCGTCATAGCCATCTTTCTGCTGCTTAAGCTCCAGATGGAAAGGACGCTTAATCAGCTGCCCCTGGTGATTTAGCAACCACTCCCCGCTGATCACCACCGCACCGTCGTAACGGCCGTGGAAGGCCGTTACCGTGACGTTCAGCGTATCCTGGTCGTTACCCAGCGGCTGCGACGCGACAACCCAACCCGGAAGCTGGCTGCCCAGATTGGCCACCAGCGTGTTGCGCAGCTGCTGATCCAGCGGGCTGGCCCACAGGTTGTTCGTCGCAATCACGTATTTAACGTCGCTGGTCTGATAGACCACGCCGTTTCCTGCCAGATAATCCGGCACCGTAACCTGCTCAACCCACAGCTGACGGTTTCCCTGGCTGGCCGTACTTTGCCCACCGCTGTGGATAGCCACAGGCAGCTGATAGTAACTTTTATTATCTACCCCTGAACTGCACGCCGTTAACAGCAGAGCGCCAACCATCAATAGCCACTTTTTCATTCTTTTGCCCTCTTCGGCTCAGGATCCTTTTTATCTTTCGCTTCGAACACCAGCGCGTTGCTCTTCTCGTTGAGCGTTTTCAGCACCGGCTGCAGTTCGCGCAAAACCTGATCAAGACGCTGCATATCTGCCACCATCTTGTTGTAGGCCGCTGAACCCGGCTGGAAGCCCTGCATACTGCGGTTCAGCTCACGCAGCGTTTTCTGCATATCCTGCGGCAGCTGCTGCATACTCTGGCTCGCCGTGATCTTGTTGATGTTATCCAGCGTGGTTTGCAGACGACGCATCGTTGCCTGGCTTTCGCTCAGAGAGTTCGTCGCCGCTTCAATCATCGGATTCAGCGGCAGATTGTTGATCTTATCCAGCGTCTCCATCAGGCGCTGCTGGATCTGAGCCAGACCGCTGCTCACCGTTGGGATGATCTTGTAGCCACCGAATTCACGAATACCGGTAATCGGCGGTGCTTTCGGGTAGAAGTCCATATCCACATACAGCGCACCGGTCACCAGGTTACCCGTCTTCAACGATCCGCGCAGACCGCGTTCCATCAGTTGACTGATATGGGCGGCAATATCCTGATTCTCACCAATCTGATTAAGTAAACGTTCCGGCTCGATGCGGATCAGCACCGGAATACGATAATCATCGTCCAGCATCTGGCTCAGGCCAGGTACAAAGAACGGAACTTGTCCCACCGTACCAAGACGAATACCGCGGAACTCAACAGGCGCTCCCGGCTGCAGACCGCGGACGGAATCTTTGAAGAACATCAGGAAGCCGATGTGATCGGTATAGAGCGCGTCCTGAATGCTTCGCTGATCGTCAAAGAGTCTGAACGCCGTTTTCTCGGCAACCGGCTGCCCCAGATCCTGCCCTTCCGGCACATCAAAGCTCACCCCGCCGCCAAACAGCGTGGTTAATGATCCCATTTCTACGCGCATGCCCGCAGAGGTAAGATCCACCGCGATCCCGCTGTCCTTCCAGAAGCGAACGTTGCTGGTCACCAGACGATCGTTTGGCGCATTGATGAACAGCTGGTAGCTGATGGTACGCTTTTGCGCATCGAAGGTGCTGGTTTCAACAGAACCCACGCGGTAGCCGCGGAACAGTACCGGGTCACCCGCCGTAAGCTGGCCCGCTTTTTTGCTGTCGAGGATCACGCGGATACCCTTGGCATCAGGCGGCGCAAGCGGCGGTGAGTCGAGAAGCTGATATTGCCCAGGCTGGCTGCCCTTCGTGCCGGGCTGCAGTTCAATGTAGGCCCCAGAGAGCAGCGTCCCTAAGCCGCTGATCCCTTCGCGCCCCACCTGCGGTTTAACCACCCAGAAAACGGAATCGCCATGCAGCAGTTTTTCCATGCCGGCATTAAGGCGCGCCTTAATCTCCACATGGGTTAAATCGTCGGTCAGGGTTGCGCTTTCGACCACGCCAACGTCCACGCTACGGCTTTTGATGGTCGTTTTACCGCCCTCAATCCCCTCGGCATTGGTGGTTATCAGCGTGACTTCCGGTCCCTGATGGCTGTAATGATAAAACAGGATCCATGCACCGATCAGCGCGGTCACGATGGGAAAAATCCACACCGGCGACCAGTTTTTGACCTTCTGCACTTTCGCCTCTCCACTCTTATTTTCCATGCTCTTACTCTTCCTCATGGCTTGATTCAGGCTCACGATCCCACGATAAACGAGGGTCGAAGGTCATGGCCGCAAACATGGTCATAATCACAACCAGTGCAAACATTAAAGCCCCCATCGCGGGATAAATACTCATCAAACCGCCCATCCGCACCAGCGCAGAGAGAACGGCGATGACAAACACGTCAATCATTGACCAGCGTCCGACAAACTCGACCACTTCATAAATCAGGTGCATGCGCTCGCTGTCGCGTTTCCCATGACCTTTCGCATCCCAGCAGAGCCAGGCGATGGCGATCATTTTTAGGGTTGGCACCATAATACTGGCGATAAAAATGACGCCGGCGACCGGATAAGAACCTTCGCCCCACAGCAATACCACCCCGGCCAGGATCGTCGAGGGCATTTTGTCGCCAAGCAAATCGGTGATCATGATCGGCAGAATATTGGCGGGCAGATACAGCATGATGGACGTAACCAGCAGCGCCATCGTCCACTGCAGACTATTTTTACGGCGTACGTGACCTTTTGTTTCGCAGCGTGGACAAACGTCGAGATCGGCGGGCAGTACGGCGGTGCAGCAGGGGCAAGAACGCAGCCCCTGACGAATACCGGGCACGCCGACCTTCACCGTCTGCGCAAGCGTCGGTGCCGGGGCGATATCATCCCACGCCCAGCGCCTGTCCACGCACTGAAACGCGCGCAGCTGCAGGACGCAGTACAGGCACCAGGGAACAAAGCTGCTGCCGATCCCCACATCGCCATACGCCATCAGCTTCACGAAACTGACCAGAATGCCCGCCAGAAAAATCTCGGCCATGCCCCAGCTTTTGAGCTGAAAAAGGATACGCGCAAGCCGGATTTTCAGTGATACCGGCATCCTAACGCGGTTCACCAGTAAAAGGATGGCGACCAGGCACAACGCCGGGACTATCTGGACAAACAGGAGAAAAAAGGTGCCGAGGCTGGCGTAATCTTCCGAGAACATCACGCCCGGGATTTCAAGCAAATCCACCTGGCTGGTTATCCCCCCCACCTTCATATAGATGAAGGGGAAGAGATTGGAGAGCAGCAGCATGAACAATGCTGCGAGAGCGTAAGCAGTGGGACGCTGCCGCGGCGCGTCCCACTCGGTTGTCAACGTCGCACCGCAACGTGGACACAGGGCTTTATGTCCGTGACCAAGCTCTGGCAACGCCACGAGCATATCGCATTGCGAGCATAAAATATGCCTGTCGGCATGGTGCTGGTCACACATATGTTATCCCTGTTTATGCGCCGTTCTTCAGAGACTCAAGGTACTCCCAGCGCTCAAATGCTTCTTCCAGGGCTTTTTCAGCCGCGGACAGTTCAGCCAGTACTTTCTGAGTATAGTCATGAGATTGGGTAAAGAATGACGCATCAGCAACCTGTTTTTGCAGATCCTCAAGCGCGTTCTCCAGCTCTTCCAGACGCTGAGGTAGCCCCTCCAGTTCGCGCTGCAGGTTATAACTTAGTTTAGCCGAGGTTTTCTTGACAGTTTCTGCTTTTGTTACAGCAGGTTCAGAACCTGTTTTGGACTTTGACTGTTTCTGCGCCAGAGACTGCGATTGCTGCCCTTTTGCATCGTGATAACCGCCGACGTACTGTCCAATTCGCCCTTCACCTTCGAAGATCCAGCACTCGGTCACGGTGTTATCAACGAACTGACGATCGTGGCTGACCAGCATCACGGTACCCTGATAGCCGTCAATCAGTTCTTCGAGCAGTTCCAGCGTTTCGACATCCAGGTCGTTCGTTGGTTCATCGAGAATCAACAGGTTACTCGGTTTCAGGAACAAACGCGCCAGCAGCAGACGATTTCGCTCCCCGCCTGACAACGCACGCACCGGGGTCATTGCACGTTTCGGATGGAACAGGAAGTCCTGCAGATAGCCCAGCACGTGGCGCGGTTTACCGTTAACCATCACCTCTTGCTTACCTTCAGCAAGGTTATCCATCACCGTTCTGTCTGGGTCCAGCTCTGCACGGTGCTGGTCAAAGTAGGCGACTTCCAGCTTGGTCCCGCAGTGAACGCGGCCGCTGTCAGCCTGCAGCTGACCGAGCATCAGCTTGAGCAGCGTGGTTTTACCACAGCCGTTCGGGCCAATGAGGGCAATTTTATCGCCACGCTGCACCTGAGCGGAGAAGTCTTTCACCAGAACTTTTCCATCGACCTGGTAATCGACATTTTCCATTTCAAAGACAATCTTACCGGAGCGGGATGCCTCTTCGACCTGCATCTTCGCGCTGCCCATCACTTCACGACGAGCGCTGCGCTCGTTACGCATCGCCTTCAGGGCACGCACGCGGCCTTCGTTACGGGTACGGCGGGCTTTGATACCCTGACGGATCCAGACCTCTTCCTGTGCTAGCTTGCGGTCGAACTCCGCATTTTGCAGCTCTTCCACGCGCAGGTTTTCTTCTTTTTCCAGCAGATAGGTATCGTAATCGCCAGGATAAGTCACCAGCTTGCCGCGATCGAGATCGACAATACGCGTCGCCATGTTGCGGATAAACGAACGGTCGTGTGAGATGAAAATAATGGTGCCGTTAAAGGTCTTCAGGAACCCTTCCAGCCAGTCAATCGCTTCGATATCCAGGTGGTTGGTCGGTTCATCCAGCAACAGCACCTTCGGGCCGCTGACCAGCGCGCGGCCAAGCGCCGCTTTACGCAGCCAGCCGCCGGAGAGCGCCGACAGCTCCATATCCGCATCCAGACCTAACTGATCCAGCACTTCGGTGATACGGCTTTCAAGCTGCCACAGACCGTGATGATCCAGAAGCTCCTGCAGGCGCGCCATCTCATTGAGATTTTTTTCACTTGGGTCGGTCATCACCAGATGTGAAATTTCGTGGTAGCCCTTCAGGTATTCAGCCTGCTCAGAAATCCCTTCTGCAACGAAATCATAAACGGTACCCGCCACGTTACGAGGAGGGTCCTGCTGCAGACGGGAAACAATCAGATCCTGTTCGTAAACAATGCGCCCGTCATCCAGGCCCTGTTCACGGTTGAGGATTTTCATCAGCGTGGATTTACCCGCGCCGTTACGGCCTACAAGACAGACGCGTTCGTTATCTTCAATATGCAGTTCAGTATCATCGAGAAGTGGCGCATCGCTAAAAGAGAGCCACGCGCCGTGCATGCTAATTAATGACATTTATTTTTCCTTTCAGACCGCGGTAATCAACCAGCAGTTATGAATTTGACGGTTACGGGCAAAGTCCTGAGACAGCGTTTTTTGGCTGATTTCTTGTGCTTTCAGGCCCAGGGCTGCTAAACCGTCATGGTCCATACGGAAGCCGCGTTTGTTGTTCGAGAACATAATGGTGCCGCCCTTGCGCAGCAGGCGCTTCAGGTCGGTCATCAGGCGCAGGTGATCGCGCTGTACGTCAAAGCTATCTTCCATACGCTTGGAGTTGGAGAAGGTCGGCGGATCGATAAAGATCAGATCGAACTGCTCGTCGGTTTCACGCAGCCAGCCCAGCACGTCGGCCTGCATCAGGCGGTGCTGGCGTCCGGTTAAACCGTTAAGACGCAGGTTGCGCTCCGCCCATTCCAGATAGGTGCGGGACATATCCACCGTAGTGGTGCTCCGCGCGCCGCCCAGACCCGCATGCACGCTCGCGCTGCCGGTATAGGAGAACAGGTTGAGGAAATCTTTGCCCTTGCTCATCTGGCCCAGCATGCGACGGGCGATACGGTGGTCCAGGAACAGGCCGGTATCCAGATAGTCGGTCAGGTTTACCCACAGGCGGGCGTTGTACTCGCCCACTTCGATAAAATCGCCCTTCTCATTCATCTTCTGGTACTGGTTTTTCCCTTTCTGCCGCTCGCGGGTTTTCAGCACCAGCTTGTTTGGCGTGATGCCGAGCACGGCGATGGTCGCCGCAATGACGTCCAGCATGCGCTGACGCGCTTTTTGCGCATCGATGGTTTTCGGTGGAGCATATTCCTGAATCACCACCCAGTCCGCGTAGCGGTCAACCGCCACGTTGTACTCCGGCAGGTCGGCGTCGTACAGGCGGTAGCATTCAATCCCTTCCTGCTTCGCCCACTTCTCGTATTTCTTCAGGTTCTTGCGCAGGCGGTTGGCGTAATCCTCCGCCACGCCGGATGGCTTGCTGTCTGCCGCTTTCTCCGCCAGATGGTAGTTCTTCTGCACGCAGTCCAGCGGGCCGTTTTTCGCCTTAAACTGGCGATCGGCACGCAGCTGCAGGCAGCTCAGCAGCTCCGGCGAGGCGCTAAACAGAGACAGGTTCCAGCCGCCGAAGTAGTCCTTCATATTGCGGCCCAGCAGGCTGTGCAGGGCAATCAGCGCCGGTTCGCTGTCCAGACGCTCGCCGTATGGCGGGTTGCTGATCACGGTTCCGTACGGGCCTTTTGGCAGCGGGTTGGTCAGGTTCGCCACGTCTTTCACCTCGAAGGTGACCAGCTCGCCGATACCGGCGCGACGGGCGTTGCTGCGCGCGCGTTCAATGACGCGCGGGTCGCTGTCCGAACCGTAGAAGTGGGAGGTGTACTCCGCCAGACCTTTGCGCGCGCGGGTTTGCGCGTCGTCTTTGACCTCTTTCCAGATCGCTTCGTCGTGCTGTGCCCAGCCTTTAAAGCCCCAGTGACCGCGATGCAGGCCCGGCGCGCGGTCGGTTGCCAGCATGGCCGCTTCAATCAGCAACGTACCGGAACCACACATCGGATCGAGCAGCGGCGTGCCCGGCTGCCAGCCGGAGCGCATGACGATGGCGGCGGCCAGCGTTTCTTTAATTGGCGCCATACCGGTACGATCGCGGTAGCCGCGCAGGTGCAGGCCCGCGCCGCTCAGATCGAGAGAAATACTCGCCGTGTCGCCGTTGAGCCAGACGTTAATACGCAGATCCGGATTTTCGCGATCGACGTTCGGACGTTCCTTATTTTTACGCGTGAAGCAGTCCACAATGGCGTCTTTTACGCGCAGGGCACCGTACTGGCTGTTGCGGATCTCGTCGTTCACGCCGTTGAAATGCACCGCAAAGGTGGCATTTGGCGTGAAGATCTCTGTCCAGTCGATCATCTGTACGCCGGTATAGAGGTCCAGGTCGCTATAGACCTTGCACTCCTTCATCGGCAGCATGATGCGCGACGCCAGACGGCTCCACATCAGGCTCTGGTAAATAAGCCGCGTGTCGCCCTCAAAGTGGACACCACCCTGAACCACCTGACACTCTTGTGCGCCCAGGCTTTCCAGTTCAGTTTTTAACAGCTCTTCCAGCCCACGGGCCGTACTGGCAAACAGAGAATTCATATCGTCACTTTTACTCTTAGAAAATTGTCGCGCATTATAGCTAATATGGCGTGTATGTCATAAAGTTGAAGGCTTATTTTCACTTGTGGGAGTGTGCAGTGGCGACGTTATCCAGGCTTTTTATTCATCCGGTGAAATCCATGCGCGGAATCGGCGTCTCTCACGCGCTGGCCGACATGAGCGGATTTGCCTTCGATCGTATTTTTATGGTCACCGAGCCTGACGGCACGTTCATTACCGCACGCCAGTTCCCGCAGATGGTTCGCTTTACCCCTTCCCCGCTTCATGACGGTTTGCATCTGACCGCGCCGGACGGTTCCAGTACGGTCATTCGCTTTGCTGATTTTGCGCCTGTCGATGCGCCAACGGAAGTGTGGGGCAATCATTTTACCGCGCGCATCGCTCCGGATGAAATTAACCGCTGGCTGAGCGGTTTCTTCTCCCGCGACGTGCAGCTGCGCTGGGTTGGGCCTGAACCGACGCGTCGCGTGAAGCGCCACGACGCCGTTCCCCTCTCCTTCGCCGATGGCTTCCCTTTCCTGCTGACTAACGAAGCCTCGCTGCGTGATTTACAAGGCCGCTGCAAAGCCAGCGTTCAGATGGAACAGTTCCGCCCTAACCTGGTGGTGACGGGTGTCGACGCCTGGGAAGAAGACACCTGGAAAGTGATCCGCATTGGCAGCGTCATTTTTGACGTCGTTAAACCCTGTAGCCGCTGCATTTTCACCACGGTGAGCCCTGAGAAAGGCCAGAAGCACCCTTCCGGCGAACCGCTGAAGACGCTGCAGTCGTTCCGCACCGCGCAGGACAACGGCGATGTGGATTTCGGCCAGAACCTGATCCCTCGCTCCAGCGGCGCAATTCGCGTCGGTGATGAGGTAGAGATCCTGGCCCGCGGGCCAGCAAGAGTGTACGGCTCAGGTCAGGAAGAAGAAATGGTCGACGTTGTGACGAATGTCGCTTCTGCGGTAGATATTCACTGGCAGGGCAACGTCATCCGTGGCAACAACCAGCAGGTATTACTGGAGCAACTGGAGCAGGCAGGTATTCGCGTACCCTATTCCTGTCGCGCAGGCATTTGCGGATGCTGCCGCATCAAGCTGGTGGATGGAGAGGTCAGTGCGCTGAAAAAATCGGCAATTGGAAATGACGGCACAATCCTGTGCTGTAGCTGCATACCGAAAACGTCCGTACAGCTGGAAGCTTAAACCGCCTGTTCGAGGCTGAAGGAATCTACGCGCAGCTGTGGCTTCAGCCGGTCGTTCATCACTTTAATGGCATCGCCAAGCTGCATCGTCCGCCCGGCAATGGTTACGCCGGGCTGTGCCAGCAGGCAGAGCGCAGCATTTTCGCCTGGCTCAACCACCAACAGGCTTACCTCTTCTGCGGTATCGCTCAGATTTACGCTGGCCGCGTCACCCGTTGCCGGGGTCCAGCTCATACCGTGCGCAAGAAAATGCCAGCTTTTTGGCATTTGCGGTTTCAGGAAGCGGATAGCCACCAGCGCATTTAATACCAGCTCGGCACGCTGCTCTTTCGAGAGCACCAGATCGCGGCATTTTTCTTCAAAAGAGAAATAAAGCGCCGCATCGTCAACGCAAAAGCCCGACGGGGAAAACGCGTCCGGGGTTAACATTCGGCGGGCAAAACGAGAACGAAACAACATGCCATTGGCTAAATCGAGCATCATTCGATCATGCTCGTCGCAAAAATACCAGCGCCAGTTATCGTCAGGTTTAATTCGCATGTGTCTCTCCCGTCCCCAAACATCCTGTACTAAAATTGTCCTGATCGCCGCTTCGTTTATAACACCATTAATAAAAGACTATAATGTTTAAATAAGCAACAGTGACGGAATATAAAACAACCAGGGCTGGAAATAAAGCCCTGGTTGTCTGATTAAGAGAAAAGATTAGATATGAGTAACGATTTCTTTAATCAGCGGTGGTCCTTTAAAAATAAAGCCGGAATAGATTTGCACCAGTGACGCACCCGCAGCCATCTTCTCGCGTGCAGCAATCACTGAGTCAATGCCGCCGACGCCAATAATCGGCAGACGTCCTTTTAATTCCACAGACAGGGCGCGAATAATTTCGGTGCTTTTTAATTGTACCGGACGTCCACTTAACCCACCCGCTTCGTCACAGTTTTTCATTCCCTGTACGAGGGAACGATCGAGGGTGGTATTGGTCGCAATCACACCATCAATATTATGGCGAACCAAACTGTCGGCAACCTGGATCAATTCTTCGGCAGAAAGATCCGGGGCGATCTTAACCGCGACCGGAACATATTTATGGTGGATCGTCTGGAGTTCATTTTGCTTATTTTTAATGGCACTCAGAAGATCGTCCAGCGCTTCGCCATATTGTAAGGAACGCAGCCCCGGGGTATTGGGTGAAGAAATATTCACCGCAATATAACCGGCATAGGCGTAGACTTTTTCCATACAAATCAGATAGTCATCTTTACCCTGCTCTACCGGCGTGTCTTTATTTTTGCCGATATTGATGCCTAATATCCCGTCAAAATGGGCTTTTTTTACGTTCTCAACAAGGTGATCAACACCGAGGTTATTAAAGCCCATGCGGTTGATCAGCCCTTCGGCTTCAACCAGGCGGAACAGGCGCGGCTTGTCATTTCCCGGCTGCGGGCGCGGCGTGACGGTACCGATTTCAATGGAGCCAAAGCCCATCGCGCCCAGGGCATCAATGCACTCGCCATTTTTGTCCAGACCCGCCGCCAGACCCAGCGGATTTTTAAAGGTCAGACCCATGCACTGCACAGGTTTTTCCGGCACATTCTGACGCACCAGAGCGGCCAGAGGCGTTCCGGTAATACGACGTAATTGCTGGAATGTAAATTCATGAGCGCGCTCAGGGTCGAGCTGGAAAAGGGCTTTACGAACGAAGGGGTAGTACATGAACTCTCCTGGATTCCCGGTGTGCAAACCGGGAGGGGATTATGGGCGATCCACGCGCGAAAGGGAATTGACCTGCGGCAAAAAATCAGCGTAAAACGCAATCGTTTTCCTCCCTGCCTATTTCTTATGCACTTTTTCGCATTTTAATTGCAGATAAATCATTTAGTGGAATAACCGCGCGGTGTCACACTCCTGAAAATTGTTATGAATGTTAGATAAAAGCAAACAATTAGTTATAAGGAGGAAGTATGCGCGTCATTACCCTGGCCGGAAGTCCACGATTCCCTTCGCGCTCCAGCGCCCTGCTGGAATATGCCCGCGAAAAACTCAATGCCCTGGATGTGGAAGTGTGCCACTGGAACCTGCATAACTTCGAACCTGAAGATCTGCTCTATGCCCGTTTCGACAGCCCTGCGCTTAAAACGCTCATTGAGCAGCTTAACGGAGCTGACGGCTTAATTGTGGCAACGCCCATTTATAAAGCCTCTTTTTCCGGGGCGCTGAAAACCCTGCTCGACCTGCTTCCTGAACGCGCGCTGGACGGCAAAGTCGTGCTGCCGCTGGCAACGGGCGGTACGGTTGCCCATTTACTGGCCGTGGATTATGCCCTGAAGCCGGTGCTGAACGCGCTGAAAGCGCAGGAGATCCTCCACGGCGTTTTCGCAGATGACTCCCAGGTTATCGATTATCAACATAAACCTCATTTTACGCCGAACCTGCAAACCCGCCTCGATACTGCCCTGGAAACCTTCTGGCACGCTCTGCACCGCAGGGATATTCAGGCGCCGGCGTTTGGTCAGCCTCAAGGAGTCGCACATGTTTAAAACGTTAACCCGCATCGGCCTGGCAGGTCTGATGGCGCTTACCTCGCTGGCCCATGCCGCAGAAACGGCTCCGGAAAGTTTACGCATTGGCTACCAGAAAGGCAGCGTCAGCATGGTGCTGGCGAAAAGCCACCAGCTTCTGGAAAAACGCTTCCCGGACACCAAATTCTCCTGGGTGGAGTTCCCGGCTGGCCCGCAGATGCTTGAGGCCCTGAACGTTGGCAGTATCGATCTCGGCAGCACGGGTGATATTCCGCCGATATTCGCCCAGGCGGCGGGAGCAGACCTCGTCTATGTTGGCGTTGAGCCGCCCAAACCAAAGGCAGAAGTGATTCTGGTGCCTGAAAACAGCGATATTAAAAGCGTCGCCGACCTTAAAGGGCATAAAGTTGCTTTCCAGAAAGGTTCCAGCTCACACAACCTGCTGCTGCGCGCCCTGCAAGAAGCCGGGCTCAAGTTCACGGACATTCAACCGGTTTACCTGACGCCTGCCGACGCCCGCGCCGCGTTCCAGCAGAAGAACGTTGATGCCTGGGCTATCTGGGATCCGTACTACTCCGCCGCATTACTGCAGGGCGGCGTTCGCGTGCTGAAAGACGGTACCACGCTGAAGCAGACCGGCTCGTTCTATCTGGCCGCCCGTCCTTATGCGGAAAAGAACGGCGCATTTATTCAGGGCGTACTGGATACCTTTACCCAGGCCGATGCGCTGACCCAGACCCAGCGCCAGGAGAGCATTACCCTGCTGGCGAAAACCATGGGCTTACCTGAGCCGGTGATCGCGAGCTATCTCAACCACCGTCCGCCGACCACCATTACGCCTGTGGACGCGCACGTCGCCGCGCTTCAGCAACAAACGGCTGACCTTTTCTATCAAAACCACCTGGTACCAAAACAGGTCACTATTCGCGAACGCATCTGGCAGCCCGCAGGCAAAGAAGGAGCTAAATCATGAGTCTGAATCTTTTCTGGTTTTTACCTACCCACGGTGATGGACACTATCTTGGTACAGAAGAGGGCTCGCGCCCGGTTGACCACGGCTACCTGCAGCAGATTGCGCAGGCGGCGGACCGAATCGGTTTCACCGGGGTGCTGATCCCGACCGGACGTTCATGTGAAGATGCCTGGCTGGTGGCCGCGTCGATGATCCCGGTCACCCAGCGCCTGAAGTTCCTGGTTGCATTACGCCCGAGCGTAGTCTCCCCCACCGTGGCGGCGCGTCAGGCGGCAACGCTGGACAGGCTGTCCAACGGTCGCGCCCTGTTTAACCTGGTGACGGGCAGCGATCCGCAGGAGCTGGCGGGCGATGGGGTGTTCCTCGACCATACCGAGCGCTATGAAGCCTCCGCCGAGTTCACCCGCGTCTGGCGACGTCTGCTCGAAGGTGAAACCGTCACCTTTGAAGGCAAACATATTCACGTTCGCGACGCGAAACTCTACTTCCCGCCGGTGCAGCAGCCGCGCCCGCCGCTCTATTTTGGCGGATCGTCGGATGTGGCCCAGGATCTGGCGGCAGAGCAGGTCGATCTCTATCTGACCTGGGGCGAACCGCCTGAGCTGGTGAAAGAAAAAATTGCCCAGGTACGCGCTAAAGCAGCCGCCCATGGCCGCAAGGTGCGCTTCGGCATTCGCCTGCACGTGATTGTGCGCGAAACCAATGAAGAAGCCTGGCAGGCCGCCGACCGCCTGATTTCCCATCTGGACGATGAGACCATTGCGAAGGCGCAGGCCGCGTTTGCGAAGACCGACTCCGTCGGACAGCACCGAATGGCGTCCCTGCACAACGGCAAGCGCGAGAACCTGGAGATCAGCCCGAACCTGTGGGCGGGCGTCGGTCTGGTGCGCGGCGGTGCGGGCACGGCGCTGGTCGGCGACGGGCCGACCGTAGCCGCCCGGATTAATGAATACGCCGAGCTGGGTATCGACAGCTTTATTCTCTCCGGTTATCCGCATCTGGAAGAGGCATACAAGGTGGGCGAGCTGTTATTCCCGCATCTGGATGTTGCCATTCCGGAAATTCCGCAGCCGCAGCGGCTTCAGCTTCAGGGCGAAGCCGTGGCGAACGAGTTTATTCCACGCAAAGCCGCACAGAGCTAAGGAGTGACCATGTCTGCCACCTCACAAAAATGGCTGCTGCGCGCCGCGCCGTGGTTTTTACCCGTCGGCATTGTGGCTCTCTGGCAGCTCGCGTCATCCACCGGCTGGCTGTCGAGCCGCATTCTGCCCTCTCCGGAGGGCGTCGTAGAAGCGTTCTGGTCGCTGAGCGTGAGCGGTGAGCTGTGGCAGCATCTGGCGATCAGCTCCTGGCGCGCCGTGATAGGGTTTTCCATTGGCGGCAGCATCGGTCTGGTTCTGGGCTTGATCAGCGGCCTTTCCCGCTGGGGCGAGCGGCTACTGGATACCTCCATTCAGATGCTGCGAAACGTGCCGCATCTGGCGCTGATCCCGCTGGTTATCCTGTGGTTTGGTATTGATGAGAGCGCCAAGATCTTCCTCGTGGCGCTGGGCACATTGTTCCCGATCTACATCAACACCTGGCACGGCATCCGCAACATCGATCGCGGTCTGGTCGAGATGGCGCGCAGCTACGGCTTATCGGGTTTCTCTCTCTTTATACACGTGATCCTGCCGGGCGCCCTGCCCTCCATTATGGTCGGGGTGCGTTTTGCGCTCGGCCTGATGTGGCTGACGCTGATTGTGGCAGAGACCATCTCGGCCAATTCAGGCATTGGCTACCTGGCGATGAACGCCCGCGAATTCCTGCAAACGGACGTGGTGGTGGTTGCCATCATTCTGTATGCCCTGCTCGGCAAACTCGCCGACGTTAGCGCCCAGTGGCTGGAGCGCAGCTGGCTGCGCTGGAACCCGGCCTACACCCTTCAGGAGGCGAAAGCATGAATACAGCACGACTGAACCAGGGAACACCGTTACTGCTGAACGGTGTGACCAAACGCTACGGCGAAAACACCATTCTTAACGGGCTGGATCTGCATATTCCCGCCGGACAATTTGTGGCCGTTGTCGGTCGCAGCGGCGGCGGCAAGAGTACCCTGCTACGCCTTCTGGCCGGACTGGAAGCCCCCAACGGCGGTGACATTCTGGCAGGAACGACGCCGCTTTCGAATATTCAGGACGATACCCGCATGATGTTTCAGGACGCGCGCCTGCTGCCGTGGAAAACGGTTATCGACAATGTCGGGCTCGGTCTGAAGGGCAACTGGCGGGATGAAGCCCGCCAGGCGCTGGCCGCCGTTGGGCTGGAAAATCGTGCGGGTGAATGGCCGGCAGCCCTCTCGGGTGGGCAGAAGCAGCGCGTGGCGCTGGCGCGCGCGCTGATTCACCGTCCGGGCCTGCTGTTGCTTGATGAACCGCTCGGCGCGCTCGATGCCCTGACGCGGATCGAAATGCAGGATTTGATTTGGTCCCTGTGGCAGGCGCACGGCTTTACGGTACTGCTGGTCACCCATGACGTGAGCGAAGCCGTCGCGATGGCTGACCGGGTGCTGTTAATAGAAGAAGGGAAAATTGGCCTGGACCTGACGGTCGATCTTCCTCGCCCTCGTCGCGTCGGTTCGGCAAGACTGGCGGAGCTAGAGGCGGAAGTGCTGGATCGGGTAATGAAACGTGGGGTGAATGAGCGGGCGTTGATTAAAGCTAATGCCTGATGCCCTCACCCCGGCCCTCTCCCACAGGGAGAGGGAGGGTTAAGCTTTCTATCAGGCCAGCGCCTTAGCAATCTTCTCGTACAGATCGCCAGACAGGTTCTCCAGCCCTTTCAGCTGCTCAAGCGCGGCACGCATCTTCGCCTGACGCTTCGCGTCGTAGCGTTTCAGACGGATTAGCGGCTCAATCAGGCGGGACGCCACCTGCGGGTTACGGCTGTTCAGCTCGGTCAGCATTTCCACCATGAACTGATAACCGCTGCCGTCTTCGGCGTGGAACGCGGCCGGGTTGCTGCTGGCAAACGCGCCAATCAGAGAACGCACGCGGTTTGGGTTGCTCAGGGTAAAGGAGCGATGCTTCAGCAGGCTGCGCACGTTGCTGAGCGCATCGGCCGCCGGGCTGGTCGCCTGAAGGATGAACCACTTGTCCATCACCAGGCCATCCTTATGCCACTTGTCGTCGTACTCCTGCATCAGCGCATCGCGGCACGGCAGTTCGGCGGCAACGCTTGCACCCAGCGCGGCCAGGGCGTCGGTCATGTTATCCGCTTCGTGATACTGCTTGCTCACCAGGGTGTTCGCCAGCCCGGTTTCACCAAACGCCAGATAGCGCAGGCAGGTATTGCGCAGAGAACGCTTACCAATGTCGGCGTGCTCAACGCGATAAGCGTCAAGCTTGTTGGCGTTATAAATCGCCAGGAACTCATCGGCCAGTTCTGCAGCCAGCGTACGGGTCAGCGCTTCACGCACCGCCACGATGGCAATCGGGTCGATGATATCAAACAGCTCGGCGATTTCAGTCGCTGACGGCAGGGTCAGAATTTCAGCGGCCAGCGCCGGGTCAATCTTCTCATCCAGCAGGATCGCGCGGAACGCGTCAGCCACATGGACAGGCAGCGACAGCGGCTGGCCCTGCTGATGACGGTTTACGTTGAGCTTAATGTAGGTCGCCAGCAGGCTTTGCGCCGCATCCCAGCGGGAGAAGTCGTTACGCGCGTGACGCATCAGGAACGTCAGCTGCTGATCGCTCCACTTGTACTCCAGCTTCACCGGCGCGGAAAATTCGCACAGCAGCGCAGGTACCGGCTGGAAGTAGACGTTATCAAAGATAAAGGTCTGCTCGGCCTGGGTCACGTTCAGCACGTGGTGTACCGGGTGGCCGCCCTTCTGGAGCGGGATGACTTTGCCTTCGTTATCGTACAGCTCAATGCTGAACGGAATATGCAGCGGATATTTCTCTTCCTGCTCGGCCGTAGGCGGCGTGCGCTGGCTGATGGTCAGCGTGTACTGCTCGGTTTCCGGGTTGTAGTCGTCTTTGACGGTAACAATCGGCGTACCGGCCTGGCTGTACCAGCGGCGGAAGTGAGAGAGATCGACGTTAGAGGCATCTTCCATCGCCTGCACAAAATCGTCGCAGGTGGCCGCGCTGCCGTCATGACGCTCGAAGTACAGCTGCATCCCTTTCTGGAAGTTCTCCTCACCCAGCAGGGTGTGGATCATGCGGATAATTTCAGCGCCCTTCTCGTACACCGTCAGGGTGTAGAAGTTGTTCATCTCGATGACTTTATCCGGGCGGATCGGGTGCGCCATTGGGCTGGCATCTTCCGCAAACTGCAGGCCACGCATGGTGCGCACGTTGTTGATGCGGTTCACCGCGCGTGAACCCAGATCGGAGCTGAACTCCTGATCGCGGAAGACGGTCAGGCCCTCTTTCAGGCTCAGCTGGAACCAGTCGCGACAGGTAACGCGGTTACCGGTCCAGTTGTGGAAATATTCGTGGCCGATGACGCGTTCAATATCGAGGTAGTCTTTATCCGTTGCGGTATCGGTACGCGCCAGCACGTATTTGGAGTTAAAGACGTTAAGGCCTTTGTTCTCCATTGCGCCCATGTTGAAGAAATCGACGGCGACGATCATATAGATGTCGAGGTCATATTCGAGGCCGAAGCGCTCCTCGTCCCACTTCATAGAGTTGATGAGGGAGGTCATCGCCCACGGCGCACGGTCAAGGTTGCCGCGGTCAACAAACAGCTCCAGCGCCACTTCGCGGCCTGAGCGCGTTTTGAAGGTGTCGCGCAGAACGTCGAAGTCCCCCGCCACCAGCGCAAACAGGTAGCACGGTTTCGGGAAGGGATCCTGCCACTGTACCCAGTGACGGCCATTCTCCAGCTCGCCTTCGCCTACGCGGTTACCGTTGGAGAGCAGGAAGGGATACAGGGTTTTATCGGCGATGATTTTGGTGGTGAAGCGCGCCAGGACGTCCGGACGGTCGAGATACCACGTAATGTGGCGGAACCCTTCCGCTTCACACTGGGTACACAGCGCCACGCCTGACTGGTAAAGCCCTTCCAGCGCGGTGTTGGCGGCTGGGCTGATTTCATTCACGATGCGCAGCGTAAACTGTTCCGGCAGGTTGTCGATGACCAGCTGGTTGTTTTCTTCTTTATAGTCCGACCAGGCTTCATCATTAATATGCAGGGAGACCAGCGTCAGGTCTTCACCATCCAGACGCAGCGGCACCGCAGTTGCGCTGTGACGCGTCACCTGGCTCACCGCCGTGACAACGGTTTTAGTGGCATCCAGGTCAAAAGTCAGATCGATTTCGCTAATCAGGTAATCCGGCGCACGGTAGTCGTGGCGGTATTTGGCTTGTGGCTGTTGTGTCATAGAAAACCTTATGCATCGTTTGTCGAGTAACGTTTCAATATATTCCTGTTGCGCAAAACGCGCTATGCAGAATGTTCATCTTTTCAGGTACAAAACCTTTTTTTGCTACATTTGTATAACACGGGGCACAAAATGCCCTCGACCATAAAACGCGCTTATGTTGTGATCGGGGTTCAATAAATCACTAAACAAGGTATACTCCGGAGTTGTTTATTGTACTAAACGCTCCTGTGAGAGGATGCTACTGCGCACCTATGACTCAATTCGCTTCTCCAGTTCTGCATACGTTGCTGGATACCGACGCGTATAAACTGCATATGCAGCAAGCCGTTTTCCACCATTACTATGACGTTAATGTCGCGGCGGAATTCCGCTGTCGTGGCGACGACTTGCTTGGTATCTACGCAGACGCCATCCGTGAACAGGTCAATGCTATGCAGCATCTGACGCTGCAGGACGAGGAATATCAGTGGCTTTCTGGCCTGCCTTTCTTCAAAGCCGACTACCTGAACTGGCTGCGCGATTTCCGCTATAAGCCGGAACAGGTCACCGTGCTTAACGATAACGGCAAGCTGGATATTCGCCTTGAAGGTCCGTGGCGGGAAGTGATCATGTGGGAAGTGCCGCTTCTGGCGGTGATCAGTGAACTGGCTCACCGCTACCGTTCGCCGGAAACCGGCGTCGAGCAGGCGGTCGCCGCGCTGGAAAATAAACTCACTGCCTTCTCCACGCTGACCGAAGGGCTGGACATGTCCCGCTTCCGCCTGATGGACTTTGGCACACGTCGCCGTTTCTCGCGTGACGTTCAGGAGGCCATCGTTAAACGTATGCAGCGGGAGCCGTGGTTCGTGGGCACCAGTAACTACGATCTGGCACGCCGCCTCAACCTGACGCCAATGGGCACCCAGGCGCACGAGTGGTTCCAGGCGCATCAGCAGATCAGCCCAGACCTGGCTAACAGCCAGCGCGCGGCACTGGCCGCATGGCTTGAGGAGTACCCGAATCAACTCGGGATCGCCCTCACCGACTGTATTACGATGGATGCCTTCCTGCGCGACTTTGGTCCCGAGTTCGCTGAACGTTACCAGGGGTTACGCCACGACTCCGGGGATCCGGTTGAATGGGGCGAGAAGGCCATTGCCCATTACCAGAAACTCGGCATCGATCCGATGAGCAAGGTGCTGGTCTTCTCGGATAATCTCGACCTGGCGAAAGCGGTCGAACTCTATCGCCATTTCAACACCCGGGTGAACCTGAGCTTCGGAATTGGTACCCGTCTGACCTGCGATATTCCTCAGGTAAAACCTCTGAATATCGTCATCAAACTGGTGGAATGTAACGGCAAGCCGGTGGCAAAACTCTCCGACAGCCCGGGTAAAACCATCTGCCATGACAAAGCGTTTGTCCGCGCATTGCGCAAAGCGTTCGATCTTCCCCAGATCAAAAAAGCCAGTTAAGCGCTTACGGGAGCCTTCATGGCTCCCTTCTCCTTATTTATTTCTCAATTCTTCTCTTTTGACTGCGAAATTTACTTGTCTGATAGCAGATGGCAGGTAACATAGATATCCCCCCTTAAGGGTGGACAAGTGTTTATTTTTTCCGACTATTAACAGAGAGAATATTATGAGCGTTGTGCCTGTAGCCGACGTACTCCAGGGCCGTGTCGCCGTTGACCAGGAAGTCACCGTGCGCGGATGGGTGCGTACCCGCCGAGATTCTAAAGCTGGCATCTCCTTCCTTGCCGTCTATGACGGTTCCTGCTTTGATCCTGTACAGGCCGTCATTAATAATTCTCTGCCCAATTACAATGATGACGTTCTGCGCCTGACAACCGGTTGCTCCGTCATTGTTACCGGCGTGGTTGTAGCATCACCGGGTCAGGGCCAGAGCTTCGAAATTCAGGCGTCCGCGATTGAAGTCACCGGCTGGGTTGACGATCCGGACACCTATCCGATGGCGGCAAAACGTCACAGCATCGAATATCTGCGCGAAGTCGCCCACCTGCGTCCGCGTACCAACCTGATTGGTGCGGTGGCGCGCGTGCGTCATACGCTGGCGCAGGCGCTGCATCGTTTCTTCGACGAGCAGGGTTACTTCTGGGTGTCTACCCCGCTGATCACCGCGTCCGATACGGAAGGTGCGGGTGAGATGTTCCGCGTCTCGACGCTGGACATGGAAAACCTGCCGCGCACGCCTGAAGGTAAAGTGGACTATGACAAAGACTTCTTTGGTAAAGAAGCCTTCCTGACGGTATCTGGTCAGCTCAACGGCGAAACGTACGCCTGTGCGCTGTCTAAGATCTACACCTTTGGCCCAACCTTCCGTGCCGAAAACTCCAACACCAGCCGTCACCTGGCGGAATTCTGGATGCTGGAGCCTGAAGTGGCGTTCGCCGACCTGGACGATGTTGCGGGTCTGGCGGAAGCAATGCTGAAGTATGTCTTCAAAGCGGTGCTGGAAGAGCGTGCTGACGACATGAAATTCTTCGCAGAACGCGTAGACAGCGATGCTGTGGCGCGTCTGGAGCGTTTCGTCTCTGCTGACTTTGCGCAGGTGGACTATACCGACGCGGTGGCGATCCTCGAGAAATGCGGTGAGACGTTCGAGAACCCGGTTTACTGGGGCGTTGACCTGGCGTCTGAGCACGAACGCTATCTGGCCGAGAAACATTTCAAAGCGCCGGTTGTCGTTAAAAACTACCCGAAAGACATTAAGGCCTTCTATATGCGTCTTAACGAAGACGGTAAAACCGTGGCAGCGATGGACGTACTGGCGCCGGGCATTGGTGAAATCATCGGTGGCTCTCAGCGTGAAGAGCGTCTTGACGTGCTGGACGCGCGTATGGAAGAGATGGGGCTCAACCCAGCTGACTACAGCTGGTACCGCGATCTGCGTCGTTACGGTACCGTACCGCACGCCGGTTTTGGTCTGGGCTTCGAGCGTTTGATCGCCTACGTTACCGGTGTTCAGAACGTACGCGACGTGATTCCGTTCCCACGTACTCCACGTAACGCCAGCTTCTAATCGATAAAAACTAAAATGGCCAGCATCTGCTGGCCATTATTTTATTCTGTATTGTCAGTTTTCGTCAGCGCAAAGTCAGGGTCTTTAAACCTTCTCCCCGTCACAACCACTACCTGTTACGTTTTGTTTCCGCGAAATATCCAGCCACAAAAAATAAACCCCATTCTTATTGCGATTATTACATCCTCAAGCGATAGCACAAATTTCAACCACTTTTACAGCCATCCAGAAGTCTTTTTGGGGTCATAAGAAAAACAGAGTCGTTTAACGTCTGTTGATACGAATCGCCTTTATCTCAATTAATCATAAGCAATTCATATATATAGGATAGGTTTTGCCGTTTAATTCGCCAGGCTGGTCTGAAGTTTGAGGTGGTTCACAAAGTTCCCAAAAATACATATTTAGTTACACATAATTTCTTTTGGTTACTTAATCTTGAGAATTGTAGCACTTTCAGGCTAGCGAAACGCTTCGCCGAATGGAAAGATGCCTGTCAGATACATAAAGACACCAAACTCTCATCAATAGTTCCGGAAATATTTATTGACAGAATTTATTGACGGCAGTGGCGAGTGTCATAAAAAAACCAATGAGGGTAATAAATAATGATGAAGCGCAATATTCTGGCAGTGGTAATCCCTGCCCTGCTGGTAGCCGGTGCAGCTAACGCTGCAGAAATCTATAACAAGAACGGCAACAAGCTGGACTTCTACGGTAAAGTTAACGCCGAGCACGACTTCGTGACTTCCGGTGATAGCACAAACAATAACGACGCTACCTATGCGCAGATCGGTTTCAAAGGCGAAACTCAGATCAACGACCAGCTGACCGGTTACGGCCAGTGGGAATACCGTTTCGTGGCTAGCGATGCAGAAAACTCTGCACAGAAAAACAAAAACCGTCTGGCTTTCGCTGGCCTGAAAGCGGGCGACGCTGGAAGCATCGACTACGGTCGTAACTACGGTATCGTTTACGACGTAGAATCTTACACCGATATGGCGCCGTCCTTCTCTGGTATGACCTGGGGCGGTAACTATGTTGATAACTTTATGACCAGCCGCAGCACCGGTCTGCTGACCTACCGTAACAGCAACTTCTTCGGTCTGGTTGACGGTCTGAGCCTGGGCGTTCAGTACCAGGGCAAAAACGACCGTGCTGACGTTAAAACTTCTAACGGTGACGGCGTAGGCTACTCCCTGGGCTACGATTTCGGCGAAGGCTTCGGTGCAATCGCATCTTACAGCAACGCTAACCGTACTCTGAATCAGAAAGCTGACGGCGAAGGCGACAAAGCTGAAGCATGGGGTCTGGGTCTGAAATACGACGCCAACAACATCTACCTGGCGACCACCTATGCTGAAACCCGTAACACCACCCGTACCGGTCCTAACGGTGATGCTGGCTTCGCTAACAAAACGCAGAACTTCGAAGTTGTTGCTCAGTACCAGTTCGATTTCGGCCTGCGTCCAGCCATCTCCTACGTGCAGACCAAAGGTAAAGACCTGGCTGCCGTCAATGGCTTCAGCGGTGGCGATGCAGACCTGGCTAAATTCATCCAGGTTGGTACCACTTACTACTTCAACAAGAACTTCAACGTGTGGGCTGACTACTACATCAACCTGCTGGACAAAGACTCCGACTACGCGAAAGCTGTTGGCGGTCTGAACGGCAACGACGATATGGCTGCTGTAGGCGTGACTTACCAGTTCTAATCAGTACACCACTTTGTTATATGCTTAATGAACAGGGCTTCGGCCCTGTTTTTTTATGCGTGACAGAAAATAATGGCGACTTTTGAAAAGCCGCACGCTTTTCGTCGCAAACGGTTGGCATTTTGTAAATCTACCGTTAACCTGATAGCGGATTTCACTTCTGTAATCACAATGGAACTTCGTCATGTTTGAGAACATTACCGCCGCTCCTGCCGACCCTATTCTGGGCCTGGCCGATCTGTTTCGTGCCGACGACCGCCCTGGCAAAATCAACCTGGGTATTGGTGTATATAAAGATGAAACCGGCAAAACTCCGGTACTGACCAGCGTTAAGAAAGCTGAGCAGTATCTGCTGGAAAACGAAACCACCAAAAACTACCTCGGTATTGATGGTATCCCTGAATTTGGTCGCTGCACCCAGGAGCTGCTGTTCGGTAAAGGCAGCGCAATTGTGAGTGACAAACGCGCCCGTACAGCACAGACCCCAGGCGGTACCGGTGCGCTGCGCGTGGCGGCGGATTTCCTGGCAAAAAACACCTCTGTTAAGCGCGTATGGGTAAGCAACCCAAGCTGGCCGAACCACAAGAGCGTGTTTAACTCAGCGGGTCTGGAAGTGCGTGAATATGCCTACTACGACGCGGCAAACCACTCTCTCGACTTTGACGGCCTGCTGGCGAGCCTCGGCGAAGCGCAGGCGGGTGACGTAGTGCTGTTCCACGGCTGCTGCCACAACCCAACCGGTATCGATCCGACGCTTGAGCAGTGGGAACACCTGGCGAAGCTGTCCGTAGAAAAAGGCTGGCTGCCGCTGTTTGACTTTGCCTACCAGGGCTTCGCCCGTGGTCTGGAAGAAGATGCCGAAGGCCTGCGCGCGTTCGCAGCCGTGCATCAGGAGCTGATTGTCGCAAGCTCTTATTCCAAGAACTTCGGTCTGTACAATGAGCGCGTAGGCGCCTGTACGCTGGTTGCAGCTAACGAAGAGACCGTCGATCGTGCGTTCAGCCAGATGAAATCGGTTATCCGCGCGAACTACTCTAACCCACCGGCACACGGTGCGTCTGTTGTTGCCACCATCCTGAGCAACGATGCGCTGCGCGCTATCTGGGAACAAGAGCTGAACGACATGCGCCAGCGCATTCAGCGCATGCGCCTGCTGTTTGTGAACACCCTGGCTGAGAAAGGCGCGGACCGCGACTTCAGCTTTATCATCAAACAGAACGGCATGTTCTCGTTCAGCGGCCTGACCAAAGAGCAAGTTCTGCGCCTGCGTGAAGAGTTTGGCGTGTACGCCGTCGCGTCTGGCCGCGTGAACGTTGCAGGCATGACGCCTGACAACATGGCGCCACTGTGCGAAGCGATTGTCGCCGTACTGTAATTTGCGCCCATAAAAAAGCCTGCGTTATGCAGGCTTTTTTTTATTCTGGTTACCAGACAGGCATTTCATCCTGAAGGAACGGGTTATGGAGCCGTTCATAGCCCAGCGTCGACATCGGACCGTGTCCAGGAATAAACGTAACGTCATCACCCAGCGGCAATAGCTTCTGTTTAATCGACTGAATCAGCTGCCCGTGGTCGCCGCGCGGAAAATCGCTGCGTCCTACGCCACCTTTGAAGATCACATCGCCGGAAATCAGCAGACGGGACTGGTCATCAAAGAAGACAATATGGCCTGGCGTATGCCCAGGACAATGCAACACCTGTAAAGTCACATCCCCTACGTTAACGCGCTCTCCCTCATTCAGGTAAGCGTCGGGCGTCAGGGGCTGACACTCATCAAGGCCAAACATGCGGCTTTGGGCGGGTAACCCCTGCAGCCAGAACTCATCTTCTTTTTCCGGGCCGATCACCGGCACACCGTAGTGTTCAGCCAGTTCAGCGGCAGCACCTACATGATCAAGATGACCATGAGTGAGCAAAATCTGCATCAGCGTGACGCCGCTTGCTGCGACTTCCTGCTTGATTTTCTCAGCGTCACCGCCGGGATCGACAAGCGCGGCCAGTTTAGTCTGTTCGCACCAGATCAATGAACAATTCTGGGAGAACGCGGTAACCGGAATAATACGATAGTTCATACTGCTCCTGTGTTTCGTTATTACCAGTGCCGAACCGGACCGGTATCAATATGCACAAAGTTGCTGCTGGGGTAATATCCTACACCACCTGCGCGCATAGATAACGCGGCTTTGCGAATATTGGCTAACGAAACGCCTTCAATATGGAAATCCATTGCCTGTCCCTTCGTGTGATAGCTTTTTTTCGCTACCCCGCGGCTGTGGGCGCGCAGTTCATTGTTGGTATCAATCGAGCGATAGCCAGAGATGAGCTGAACCGGCTTGCTGGTGCCCAGCAGGCCCTGAAGGCGGAAAATCTGATCAAACAGTCCTGGATCGATGGCTTTTATTTTATTCGCGCGGAAATCACGGAAAAAATGGTTAAGTCTTGCTAATTCATCCTGAATATAGCCTCTGCCATCGAAAAACTCCGCTTTTAGCGACTCACCGGTATGAAGATTGTTGAGCGTTAAAACTCGCGGACGAGGTGTCGAGAGGGTGGCAAATGCTGGCGTCGGCAGGATGGCCGCTGCGCCAAGCGCAACGCCACCTAACGCCAGCAGTTTGCGGCGATTAGCGTCAAATTTGTCCATGATAATCAGGTCTACAGGTAAAAGAAATCGTAATATGCTTAGCGCACGAAGGGCACCATAACTGGCAAAACCAGGTACGTCAAGGCGCCCAACCCCAGTGAATATGCGGCTTGCAGCGATATAGCCCCTTATTCACCATAACTTACGACAATCATTTTTCCCGAACTGCTTCATTTACCTGATTAATTGTTCCGCTTTTGGCAAAATTTGTGCGCCGGATCGCGCGGTGAGATCATAATTGTAAATATCTGTACGATACTGAGTACGCCCGTCTTCGCCCACAAACGCCGTCAGATAGTAAAGATTGACCGGAATATTGTGGCGAATATTAACGTAACGCGTATCCCCCTGTTTCAGGGCATCCGAGATGCGCGTATCGTTCCAGCCCGCATCCTGCAGCAGCATATTGGCCAGCTCCGAGGCTTTGTTCACGCGCACGCAACCAGAACTCAGCGCACGAGTATCTTTCTGGAACAGGTTGTGGTTCGGCGTATCGTGAAGATAGATGGCTTCTGAACTCGGCATATTGAATTTGTAGCGCCCTAAAGAGTTGTGCGCCCCGGGAGCCTGCTGGAAACGGAACGGCAGATTCGACGCGGTGATCGTCGACCAGTCGACCATATAAGGATCGATAGCCTCTTTACTGTTCCATCCACGCATCACCGTATAGCCATGACGCTCCAGATAACCCGGATCGTTCCAGACCTTCGGCAAAATATCTTTTCGCGCTAGAGTCGGCGGCACGTTCCACGGCGGGTTAACCACCACGTTATTCAGCGCGCTGCTCATCATCGGTGTTTTACGATCCGGACGCCCGACAATCACGCGAGACGCCAGCTTTTCGCTACCATCCTGATAATAGACCAGGGAATACGCCGGGATGTTAACCATAATCCCGGTAGAGAGCGTTCCCGGCAGCAAGCGCAAACGCTGAATATTGAGCGCCAGTACCCCTGCCCGCTGCGCAGGCGATACGTTAAGCCAGTCGCGCGTCGTCTGGCCAATGACGCCATCGGCCCCCAGCCCCTGAGCGGCCTGGAATTGCTTAACGGCCGCAACCAGCTCGCGATCGTAAGCCGCAGGTTTGCTGCTCAGGGCATCGGCTTTCTTCTCTTTCACGGGAGCTGACGGGCTGACGGCGACGCTTTGCGAATCATCACCCGGGAGAGCAATCTTTGGCCCGCCGTCAAGAAGACCGGAACGCATCAGGATCTCGCGCAGGGCAGGCACATCGCTGCTCCACTGCCCTGGACGCAGCGTCGCGGTACCGCGCATTTGCGGCCACGGACGCGTGTCCCCCACCAGCGCGAGGAGCGACTGGTGCAGAGTGGCATATTGTGGATGCGCCGGTGCAAGGCTGGCGATAAAGCGCGGCAGATCGCCGTTATCCAGCGCTAGCTGCCATTGGTTAATCACCGACAGCGCCGGCGTCGCCAGCTTGTACGGCTTATCGCTGTACAGCCAGCGGTTACCGTTGACCGGAATACCCGCCACGAACTGCAGGTAGCCCATCATGGCATCGGAAAGCACCACGTCCCGCGCCTGCCCGGTGACGGCAGGATCGGTTAACAGCTCAACCCACTTTGTAAACTGCGGCTGAAATCCTGCAATCGCAACCTCCGCCAGCTGCTGCTGGAAGGCGCGCACGGCATCGCGGTTTTCCCACATGGGTTTCATATCGCGGGCAGCATAGAGGAGCGTAAGCTGATTGATATAGACAGGCGCGTAGCCTGACGGCAGCTCCGACTGCAGCTGCTGGCTGAGCGATTCGGCGTCGATGCCTTCCGGCAGCGGTTTAATACCGGCCATGATAGCCGTTGCCGGAGACTGGTCCAGCGGCTGGGACAACGACGTTGGCTGCGCGCCTGTCGTTGCCGAGCTGTCAGTCGGTACAATTTCAGGCTCGTCGGCCTGGGCGGTTAACAGCGGAGCAAACATCACTGCCAGGCATAAACTCAGCGCAGACAGCTGACGACCACATTCTTTCTTAAGCAACATCCCTTGCCCCCTGTTTTCACGACATGCCCATCACGTTGGGGCTTTCTTTCATTATAGGTAGACGGCTAAGCTGTTGCCTTACCTTATGTAAAGAAGTTTAAAGATAACGCAGCCCTAAGCACAAGTTAAGTTTAAAAAAAAAGCGGCGCCAGTGCGCCGCTTCGGGTCAGAAGACGCGTCAGGAAGCGTCCGCCGTGGTTTCCGGCAATGATTCCGGCGGCTGCGGCGCAAAGCCACGCAGCCCCACAACGTGAACGTGTTCGCTGTTCTGGAACACTTTACGCACCAGTTTGTAGGTCGTGCCCTTCTCGGGGCTGATGTTCTCCGGCGCCGCGATAATGAGCTGCATGTCGAGACGTTCGCAAAGCTCGAACAGCGTAGCAATTGAGCGGGCATCAAGACGCGCCGCCTCATCCAGGAACAGCAGTCGGCATGGCGAGATGTCTTTGCCGCGCAGGCGGCGCGCTTCATCTTCCCAGCTCTGTACGACCATCACCAGAATTGACATCCCGGTACCGATCGCTTCACCGGTAGAGAGCGCCCCGGATTCCGCACGCAGCCAGCCGTCTGAGCCACGGTTTACCTCAACTTCCATTTCCAGGTAGTTACGGTAGTCCAGCAGCTCTTCACCGATGGTTTGCGGCGTACGTTGCCCCATATCAATCTGCGGGTTCAGGCGCTGATACAGCTTCGCCAGCGCTTCGGAGAAGGTCAGACGGTTGCTGTTGAACAGATCCTGATGCTGCTCGTGCTGCTCAGACAGCACTTCCAGCAGCGTCGCGTGGGCTTCACGCACGTTGACGTTGAGGCGCACGCTGTTCACCTGGCCAAACGACACGCTCTGCAGACCCTGGTTCAGCTGGCGGATACGGTTCTGCTCGCGCTGAATGGTTTTACGAATGATGTTCGCCACGCTGCGGGAGCTGATCGCCAGCTTCTGCTCGCGGGAGGTCAGCTCTTCCGTCAGGCGACCCAGCTCGATTTCCATCTGTTCGATGGCTTCAACCGGATCGTCGGTACGGATGATGTCCTGACGAATACGCTCGCGCAGGTGCTGGTAAACCGCCACGAAGAACTGGATTTTACGTTCCGGACGTTTTGGATCTTCCGACATACGCAGCACGTCGCGCAGGTGTTCGTTATCCGCCACCGCCAGACGCAGCGCACCCAACGCCTTATCCGACATAGAACGCAGCTCATCGGCAGAGAGGTACGCCAGTTCACGGCGGTGCAGACGACGCTCAACGTTATTGTCTTTCACCATGCGCATCACCGCGCACCAGCCCGCCTTGGCGGTCACGACCTGCTCGCGCATCTCAAAGTAGTCGCGCTCCAGCTTGCGCAGGCGACGGGTCAGGTTATCCATTTCCGCTTCGCAGAAGGTCAGCGCTTTTTCCAGCTGATTACGACGCGCGCGGTTATTGCTGAGCTGAGAATGCAGCTCGTCACGACGAATACGCGCGCGCTCTTCTGCCCCGCTGTCGGCACGCACGCCGATGTCCTGAAGCTCTTTCTGCAGATCGTTTAACAGCTCTTTCTTGGTATCGAAGGAGCTTTTCAGCGAGGCCAGCACCTGGTTGTACTGGTTCAGCTGAGCGGAGTGGCTGCGCATTGCTTCGCGGGCGCGAGTACGTTCCGCTTCCGCCTGCTCAAGGCGCTGGCGCAGTTTTTCGTTCAGGTCGCTGTTACCGCTCAGCATTTCAGCCGAATCGGAGTAGCCAAAGTGGGCCCGACGCTGCACCACTTCCGTCAGGGCAAACGCCTGCTGACGCGCTTCGCGCTGCACCTGCTGCGACCAGGCATAATCTTCTTTTAACTGCTCGAACTGTTCCGGGTCGCTCTGCAGTACAGACACGACCGGCTCCAGCTTCGCCAGCTGATTGCCGTGCTGCTGAACGAAACGCGCAGCTTCCTGCGCTTCATCCAGACGCTCCTGGATCTCATCCACACGGTCAGCCAGCGTGTCGTCCGCCAGCAGGTTCAGGCGCGGCAGGATGCGGTTAAGGGCAGCGACGCCCTCTTTCGCCTGTTCAAACTGAACGCGACTCTGCTGGTTATCACTTTCATGGCTGGCAATGGCACGTTCCAGCTCGCCACGACGGGTATTGAGCTTGCGGATTTCGGCTTCCGGATCCGCGTCAAACGCCACGGCGAGATGGCTGCCGATAAAGCGGCTGAACGCCTGGTGCAGACGCTGGGTTTTCTGCACGTCAAACGACAGGGTCGCAAAACGTTCAGACAGCGTCTCACGCTCGGCGTGCAGGCTTTCGATGCGGCTTTCGCGCGCGGCGCGGCCAAACAGCGGCAGCTCAGGGAAGCGGGAATAACGCCACTGACGGTCGGCGATTTTCACCACTACCGCTTTTTCCAGCTCGTCGACGCTGAATACGCTGTCATCGAACGACTGCGGATCCCCTTCGATCAGATAGAGATCTTCCGGGCAATCTTCCAGGCCGGCAAGCTGGTCAGAAATCAGCGACAGATCCGGGACCACAATCGCGTTGCGGGATGGACCGTACAGCGCGGAGAAGTACGGGGCATCGTCAAGGCCAACATCGTCATAAATCTCGGACAGCAGCACGCCGCCAAAACGCTCGGCTAGCGCATTCAGGCGCGGATCTTCTGACCCGCCCGGCTGGCTTAAGCGCTCAATTTCTTCATCGACGTCGCGCTTGCGGGCGCCCACTTCGTCACGCTCAACAATGGCTTCGCGCTCGCGCTCCAGCAGCTGCTGCAGGTATTCGGTCACTTCCTGGCTGGATTCGAACTGCTCGCCGCACTGCTCGCTGAGCTGATTCAGGCTGCTTTGAGCCGCCAGCCAGACCGGCGCTCGTTGCAAGAGCGTCTTCGAACGGGACTGAATCTGCTCCAGCTCCTGACGCAGCGTCATACGCTGTTCGCTGGCGTTTGATACGGTATCGGACAGGGCCGCAATACGCGCTTCCAGCTCCTGATGCAGGGCCTCAAGCTCGTCGAAGTCGTAATTTTTACCCTGACGCTTGCAGAAATCTGACAGCAGACGCTCGGCTTCCTGCTGCTCGCGCAGGCGCTGCTCCAGCTCGTTCAGACGCATACGCAGCGGCTGAACCTGCTCGGCCAGATGGCGCTGGTTCACACCGTCGCGCAGCAGTTCACGGGCAACGTCCCAGGCTTCGCTACGCGCCAGCGGGCCGTTAATCGCGACCACCAGCTGATAAGCCTGCTCAAACTGGCTGTGCGCCGTTTGCGCGACGCTCATTTTTTGTTCGAGAGACAGCAGTTTCTCGGTGGCTTCCTGCTCTTTGGCCTGGAAGGTATCCAGCCACTCGTCGGCGCTGTCCGGCGTCAAGTCAGGCAGATGGCACAGCTCTTTCGCACGCTGTAATGCCTGCAATGCCTGGGTGTACTGAATCGCTCGCGTCTGCTGCACGTCAAGTGCCTGCTGGTAATCGGCAAGCTGGTTTTTCAGCTCATCCACTTCCAGCTCGGCCGCTTCGGCGCGGGCTTCGTTCTCTTCCTGCATGTCGGCAGCTTCAGCCACCACTTCATTCTGCTCTTCGAGACGAATTTGCAGCTCATCGAGGTCCGCTTCGTAGCGCTCGATTTTTTCCTGCTGACGCAGCGCGGTCTGCACCAGGTTCAGGTGATCGCTGGCGGCCTGGTAATCGGCTTCCAGGTCGCCTTCAGCACCGTTGTGCTCGCCCAGCTCGCGCGCCATTTCGACGTGCTTGTACTGCTCGGCCACCAGCTGCTTACGGGAGGTAAACAGCTCGCGGCGGTATTCTAATGCCTGATCGAGATGCACCCGGCGCTCGTTGGCGTGGCGCATGTAGTCCGCCGCCACGTAGTTGGTGGCTTCGCTAATCAGGTGTTTAAACAGGTCGCGGTCAGACTGGGTAACGCGAATCGCTTCCAGCGTCATGCGGTTTTCACGCAGCGCCGCTTCCATATCCTGGAAGGCCTTACGCACGCCGCTGTTTTCCGGCAGCAGGTAGTCGCGCAGGGAGCGGGTAATCGCGCTGGAGATACCGCCGTACAGAGACGCTTCGATCAGGCGGTAGTATTTGCTACGGTCTGATGCCGTGCGCAGACGACGCGCCACCACGCCCAGATCGAACATCAGCGAGTGGTAGTCGGTAATGGAGTTGAACTGCTTGAACTGCACGCCTTCGATGGCTTCGAGCTTGTCCTTCAGCTCCTGCAGCGTCAGCACGCGCGCCTGACGTTCGTTCAGGGTTTCCGTCAGCAGCGACGTCGGCTGCACGGACGTTGGCAGACCCTGGATCGCGAACGGTTTGATATCCACTTTACGGTCGCGACCGGCGACCTGCTGCAGGCGCACGCCCACCACCACACGCTGATGACGGGAGTTAATGACGTCCAGAACCGAATAACAAACGCCGGCCTTCAGCTTACCGTGCAGACCTTTATCGCGGGAGCCGCTTGTTGCCCCCGCTTCGGTGGTGTTACGGAAGTGAAGCAGCGTCAGATCGGGGATCAGCGCCGTAACAAAGGCCGCCATGGTGGTGGATTTACCCGCACCGTTACCGCCGGAGAGCGTCGTGACCAGCTCATCCAGATCGAACGTTCGGGCAAAGAAGCCGTTCCAGTTAATCAGCGTCAGTGAGCGAAATTTACCGCGTTCAATCATTACTCTTCCTCCCCGCTATCCGGCAGATTCTCTTCATGCTCATCATTGAGCTGCAAATGGTTTTCCACCGGCATCGCTTCACCGTCGCGGATCATGCGAAGCTGCGCTTCACGCGCGTCATCGCCCGCACGCACGTCGGCGCCGAAGCGGAAGACAGATTCCGTGATGCGGAATTTGCTGCTGTCGTGGCCCATAAACCAGACCATCCCCAGACGACGCAGACGGTTCAGGGAAGAGCGAACCTTTTCCTGTAATTTCTGACGGTCAAGATCCGACCCCGTAGAGCGGTTGTTCACCAGCTTGAGCAGCTTGCTCTCATCAGCCAGCGTCAACAGCTCGTCGTAAAGTTCCTGCTGAGTGAAGATCCCTTCATTCGCCAGACGTTCCGGGCTGAGGTAGAGGTAGCAAAGAATTTTGCCGACCATCATATCCAGCTCGGAGAGCACGGAACGCGGAATCAGCGTCGTGGAGCGCGGGCGCAGGTAGAAAAACCCTTCCGGCGCGCGGATAAGCTCCACGTTGTAGCGTGCGTAAAACTCTTCCAGGTACTCCTGAAAGTCCATCAAAAAGGCGTGATTATCCAGCTCGTCTAAGCCAATGTGACGACCGGCACGCAGCTGGCTGTCCAGCGCCGGAAATAACGGATTCGCCAGCGCCTGTGCCAGTTTAACCGGCATCACTTGTTCAATATTTGTCAATGACATGCGCCTGTACCTTGGCTCCGTAATCGTTAATTGGCTGCCACTTCGGCGGCAGTCCGGTGAAATCTGCTTGCGCGACGCCCAGACGCACCGCCTGGTCTACCACAATGCGGGCTATGTCGAAGTGGCGCGCGCGTGGATATTGCGCCAGATAGTCGCGCACCACGAGCCCAAGATCCAGCGGCACTTGTCTGGTTTTGTAGACGGCGAGCTGTTCTTCGATCATCGCCGCAAGCTGCTCGCGAATTTCGTTAAATTCTTCGTATTCCAGATCCGGCGGCAGTTCACCGGTCACCTCTTCATCGCGCAGCGCCATCTCTTCGTCGCGCATATCCAGCAGACGATCGGCATTGGCGTAGGTCAGCGCCCACGGCGCATCGAAATAGGTCTGCACTGACTGACGCAGACGCTGAGCAAAGACGCGGTTTTTATCCATATCAATCGCGGTACGGATAAATTTATGCACGTGTCGGTCGTAGCCGATCCACAGGTCGATCGACTGCTGGCCCCAGCTGATAATGCGGTCGAGTTTGCTCTGCAGATCGAATACCAGACGGTCGATAAAATGCAGATCGTCATGCGCCAGCGTCGCGTCCTGGATGCGCAGCAGGTGAGCCTGCAGCTTGTCCCCTGCGGCTTCCAGCGTATCCTGGAGCTCACGCAGCGTGCCGGAGGTTTCTGACAGCAGAAGTTCACAGCTGGAGATGGCCGCTCGCCAGTCTTTATTCAGCAGCTGCGCGATATCGTCTTTAACCTGCTGCTGCTGTTCGTCCATCAGGCGCTGGGTGAGATCGATACTGTCGAAAATCTCGGCCACCGAATATTTCAGCGGCGCGTAGACGTTACGGTGCCAGTGGAATTCGTCACCGTTTTCATCCGCCGCGTCGGCGGCGCGCTTAAGTTCCCCCGCCACGATCGAGAGCTGCATGGAAAGACGCAGCGTGGAAAATTCACGCTGGCGAATATAGTAATCGGTGATGCCGATGCCCAGCGGCGTCAGGCGATAGATGGCGTTTCCTTCCGCCTGCTCGCTGGTAAAGCGGTTCAGCAGACGTTGACGCACCATATCGTTGATCGCGTTGTTGGCACGCACGCTAATGGTTTCGCTGGTTTGCTCAAACGCATCACTGACATGGCGGAACGCATCCACCAGTTCACCCTCGCTCATTTCACCGTCCAGCCGTTCGCCGTTCAGCGTGGCAACCGCCAGCAGGAAAGAGAGTCTGTCTACCGGCAGCGAGATGGAGAAATCGTTTTTCCTGGCCCAGGCAACCAGTTCGGGGACTGTCTGGGAAAATTCACTCATAGGTTATCCTTGCATCTGCGGCTTGTGCGCGGTGACGTGAATATAGCGGCCAAGGCTGATAAAAGGCTCCTGACGGCAATACCGCGTTTCTAATTCTGTTAAGGTGTCAAAACAGTCACGCTGTTTGTGTTTTTCACGCAGATAATCATGAAACACCCTGACGCCCGTCTTCCCGACGATCTGCCAGCCAATCGCTTCCAGCCAGCCATAAACCTGCTGTGGATCGCGCGGATAGTCCGGGGAAAGCGTGCGCTTTTTCTTTTTGGGCATCCCGACCTGAACATAGTCGAAGTTTCCTGCAACCATGTTGTGCATCAGGAAGCCGTTAGCATTGTAGAACATCAGCGACAGCGTGCCGCCCGGGCGTAACATCGACCACAGGGTTTGTAACACGCTTTGCGGATCGGCAACCCACTCCAGCACCGCATGAAACAATATCAGATCAACCTGGGTTTCCAAATGCTGTGCGATGTCCTGAGCGGCGCATTGTATAAAATGCATGTTGTCGCTCACACCTTTCTCTTCTGCAGCACGCGTCGCGCGGGCGACCATTTCAGCAGAAAGATCGCAAAGCGTGACGTGATGACCGCGCTCGGCCATTTTTATCGCCGTCTGCCCTTCACCACCACCGGCGTCCAGCACGCGCAACGTTTGGCCGCCGAAGGTCGCCAGAATGGTGTCCAGATCCTGCCAGAGGATCGTCTGACGGAGCTGTCCTTTGGTGGTGCCATAAATGTTGCGCGAAAACTTTTCCGCGATGTCATCAAAATTGCGATCCCGCATTGGGAGAGTTCCACTCGCTAACTGCAAAACCGCTATTTTGTCACACCCGCGCGGAGAATGAACCTCTCTGGTGTAATATCACGGGTAATCGCCTGCTGTATGGTCAAAAAAGGAACCAAAAAGGATGCTTTTTACCCTTAAGAAATACTTTGGAGGGATGATGCTTCCCCTTCCGCTGCTACTCATCATCATCGCGCTGGGGCTGGCGCTGGTGTGGTTCAGTCGCTTTCAGAAGAGTGGCAAAACGCTTATCACGCTCGGCTGGTTTGTCCTGCTGCTGTTGAGCCTGCAGCCGGTCGCGGATGGTCTTTTACGCCCCATCGAAAACAAGTACCCAACATGGCAGGGAAATCAGAAAGTGGCGTATATCGTGGTGCTGGGCGGCGGATATACCTGGGATCCTGACTGGGCCCCCAGTTCAAACCTGATCAACAACAGCCTGCCACGGCTAAACGAAGGCATTCGCCTCTGGCTGGCGAATCCGGGATCAAAAATGATCTTCACCGGCGCGGCGGCCAAAACGAACCCGGTGAGTACGGCTGAAGCGGGCGCCAGAGTCGCGGAATCACTCGGCGTGCCGCGCTCCTCAATCATCACCCTGGACAGCCCAAAAGATACCGAAGAAGAGGCAGCCGCTGTGAAGCAGGCGATTGGCGATGTCCCGTTCTTACTGGTGACCTCCGCCTCACACCTGCCGCGCGCGATGATTTTCTTTGAGAAGCAAGGCCTGCACCCGCTTCCTGCACCGGCAAACCAGATGGCCATCGACGCGCCGCTCAACCCGTGGGAACGGGCGATACCGTCCCCGGCGTGGCTGATGCATAGCGATCGCGTCGGTTATGAGACGCTCGGACGCCTCTGGCAATGGCTAAAAGGCTCGTCAGGCGAGCCAGGGCAAGAGTGATTTTGTTGCCAGATCGAAGTTTGCGCGATTAAAACGTCCGGTGTTGACCAGCTGCGCGACTTCGTCCCAGAGCAGGTAAAGCCAGCGCCGCCAGAGAAACGCTTCTGCAACGGGCGCGCGTTGAAGGTAGTGCCACAGCAAACCTTCCGCCGCCCCGCTGTCGCTGAGCCTGAACAGCTCGTATTCGCGTGGAGCCCAGAGCATGATCCCCGGCCCCAACATCGCCAGAAGCTGATCGCTGCGGGAGTCTTTGAGCATGCTGCGCAGGGTGAAATTACCGTGGATCAGCACGCAGTTGTCATTAAAACCGTCGAACAGCGCCGGTAAGCACTCGCGGGTGCGAAACAGAATACGCTTATCCTGCATGGTTAAACCGGTATTGTTGAACTGGTTGAGCGTCCCCCACAGGACTTCAACCCGCTGGCGATACCACAATGGCCACAGGTTTTCCTGAGTGCTGTCGACCGGACCGACAAGCCCGCGGCTATCCTGACGGTGCCAGGCCAGCAGCGCCTCGACAATCTGGTCTTTTAGCTGCTCCCAGCGTTCCGGCGTGCGCGCGGGCGCTTCAACGGGCACGCCGCGCAGGCGCTCAATCAGCAGCACGTCCGGGCCGGGGTGTTCCTCATGCGTCATCACGCCGTACACCGTCGGCATACGGACGGTTCCCTCCCGCGCCAGCATCGACATTTTCCATGCAAGCTGCCTGGCAACGCCCGGCGAGGTGAAACTTCTGGCCATCAGCGGCATTGGGTTGCCCTGACTGTCATACAACGACCAAAGCGCGGTATCGGCCTTTTCACTCACGCATTCGATCCGGCTTAATTTCTCACCCAGCAGATGGCTAAGTTCGGCACGCAGCTGTTCCATATGAGATTACCCCCCATTAAGACTACTGCTTTTATAATGAGCGTCCTGAAGGAAGATGTCACCCGGAAGAGATCAATTAGGGGAAAAGAAAGGGGAATTAGCGGGAGAGGACATCCCCCCGACCGGAGGGATGCAGGCGGTATTAGCGCAGCTCGGCGCGGACGCGCTCAAGATCTTCCGGCGTATCAACGCCCGTTCCAGGCACTTCGCTGGCAACGGCAACGTGAATTTTTTCGCCATACCAGAGCACGCGAAGCTGCTCCAGCATTTCGATATGCTCCAGCGGACTCGGCGCCCAGGTAACATATCGACGAATAAAACCGGCCCGATAGCCGTAGATCCCAATATGACGCAGGAAGGTATCACCGATGGTCTCTTTAGAGAGCGCAAAGCGATCGCGATCCCACGGGATCGTGGCGCGCGAGAAATAGAGCGCATAGCCTTCAGCATCCATGACCACCTTCACCGCATTCGGATTGAATGCCTCTTCAGCGTGGTGAATCGGCACCGCGAGCGTCGCCATACCAACCTGCCGCTGAGCCAGGTTTTCTGCCACCTGACGGATAATCACCGCCGGGATCATCGGCTCGTCACCCTGCACGTTAACGATGACCGTATCATCACTGAAACCACATTTCTCAACCACTTCCGCCAGACGCTCGGTGCCGGACTGGTGATCGGCGCGTGTCATGCATACCTCACCGCCTGCCGCCTCAACCGCACGGGCGACGTCAGGATGATCGGTAGCAACAATCACGCGATCGGCACCGGATTCACGCGCACGCTCAAGAACATGCACAATCATCGGCTTGCCGTTGATATCCACCAGCGGTTTACCCGGCAGACGCGTCGAGGCATAACGCGCAGGAATAATGACAACAAAACTCATGGTTTGCTCTCTTCTGCCACCAGGGAACGAGCTTCATTTTCCAGCAGTACCGGAATGCCGTCACGCAGCGGGAAAGCCAGGCTGTCCAGCTTGCAGATCAGCTCCTGTTTATCCTGGCTGTAGTAGAGTTTGCCGTTGCATACCGGGCAGGCAATAATTTCAAGTAAACGGTGATCCATAGTTCCTCCGTATGGGTAATCGCTAAAGCTTAACACATTCCCTTTTCAGGGAGTGCCTGTTTCCCAGCCACTTCGACAGGATGTAAACAGTCCGTCGGGTACCCGGCCCAGCGTCACGTCGCGGGCACCCTGCCAGCGCGCGAATTCGCTAATGGCGAACGTTAACCCTTTCTCCAGGCTCGCCGTCACCCTGACGCCCTCTTCCAGATAAAGCGCAATGATTTCAAGCGTGCCGGTCTTGCGGTGCATTTTGGCGTCCATGCGCCCGACCAGTTGCCCCTTATGCAGCAGCGGGAGAACAAAGTAACCATACTGGCGCTTTGGGGCCGGGGTATAACATTCCAGCCGGTAGCTAAAATCGAACAGCTGCTCGGCGCGTTTTCTGTCCCAGACGACCGGGTCGAAAGGCGACAACACCGCACTGTGGGTTGCCTGAAGTTTCCCCTCCAGGGCCAGAGGCAGTAGCGGGAGGAGATCCGCATGCAGCCACATTTCGCCCAGCGTTTCCACCGTGACGGGGATAACGCGCTGTTCGCGTTGCCATACGTCCAGCAGCGGTTTCAGCGCGGGCTGGCGAAGGCGATAATAATCTGCCAGCCATTGCGTGCGGAAAATCCCCAGGCTGCGGGCGCTGTTCTCCAGCATGATGGCCTCGGCTGCCTCCTGGGTAAGCAGGTCACGCTCGTCGTCCCAGTGCGGCATCACGCGATGCGTCAGGTCGTAGACGCGCTGAAAATTACGCCGCTCAATCACCATGACTTTGCCAGAGGTAAACAGCCCTTCGAGATGGCGTTTATGCGGCTTCCACTCCCACCAGCCGCTGGTGCCTTTGCGCGGGTGTTCAAAATCGGCGGAGCGTACGGGACCGTTATCCTGAATATGCGCGATTAGCTGCTCAATTTCGGCCGCATGTTCCAGCATCCACGCCTGTCGGTATTTCCAGCCCATCTTTTCCGGGGCAAGCATACGGTGGCGAACCAGGGCAAAATCGCTGCGGGGCAGGAAGCAGGCTTCATGCGCCCAGTACTCCATTAACTCTCCCTTGCTGAGCGCCTCATCCAGCCACTGCGAAGGATAATTTCCCAGGCGGCTAAACAGGACCAGGTAAGGGCTACGGGCCACAATGTTAATGGTGTCGATTTGAAGCAGCGACATGCGCTGGACGGTAGAGAGAATATCGGTAGGCTGGGCGCGGCGGCGCGGCTTTTTAAGTAGCCCCTGCGCGGCAAGGTGTAAATGACGTGCGGCTGAAAGCGAGAGTTGCGGTAAAGACATGCGTTTTCCTGTCAGTCAAAGCGCCACCAGAACCGCGTAAGCCTTTACTGCACCAACGCAATCAGTTCCTGGAGCAAGTGTTCCGGCTGCTCGCCGCTGAGTTCAGCGTCAACCGGCAGATACCACCAGTTATCTTTCGCAAAGGCACGGCATTTCACCGCATCTTTTTCGGTCATGATCAGCGACTGCCCGGGTACGGTCAGGGCGTCAACCTGCCCTTCCACCAGCGCCTGGTGGTCGGCCAGCGGAACGTGTTTTTCCAGCCGGGCACCGCACTGTTCCAGCGTCGTGAAGAAGCGCGGCGGATGACCAATCCCCGCCATCGCCACCAGGGAAGGCAGCTCAGCAACCGACCGGCGTTCCCCCGTCACCAGGTTGATCGCCAGACCCGGCTGCAGGTGCATCGGGATTTCACCCGCGCTTGCTTTACCACCGTTAACAACCACCGCATCAACGGACTTAAGACGCGAAGCGCGTTCGCGCATGGGGCCAGCCGGCAGCCACCAGCCGTTACCGAAACGGCGAACGCCGTCGATGACCACAATCTCTTTATCACGCGCCAGGGCGTAATGCTGCAGGCCATCGTCAGTGATAATGATTTGTACCGCGTGTTCGGCAAGCAGTGCCTGAACGGCATCGCTGCGCACCGGGGAGACCGCAACCGGTGCGCCGGTACGCTGGAAAATCAATACCGGTTCATCACCCGCTTCGGCGGTCGTGGTTTCCGCCGTCAGCAGCAGCGGATAACGCGCTGCTTTACCACCATATCCGCGCGATACCACCCCCGGGCGGATACCGCGTTTTTGCAATTGCTCCACCAGCCAGATCACCACCGGCGTTTTACCGTTGCCGCCTGCCGTAAGATTACCGACAACCACAACCGGAACCGGCGCGCGCCAGGCACGCTTCAGCCCCAGACGGTAAAGCAGACGGATAGAGCCGCTCACCAGGCCGTATAGCCAGGAGAGCGGCAAAAGCAGCAGCCACAGCGGAGATTCACCGGACCAGATGCGTGCAATCATTGTTGGCCAAACTGCATCTTATGAAGCTGAGCGTAAACGCCGCGGTGTTCCAGCAAATCAGCATGGCTCCCGCGTTCAACAATGACGCCATCCTCAACCACGACGATTTCATCAGCCTGCTCGATAGTCGACAGTCGGTGCGCAATCACCAGCGAGGTACGGTTCTTTTGCAGCTCATCCAGCGCAGACTGAATAGCGCGTTCAGATTCGGTATCCAGCGCAGAGGTCGCTTCGTCGAGAATCAGAATCGGGCTGTCGCGCAGCAGCGCACGCGCAATGGCGATACGCTGTCGCTGACCACCGGAGAGCAGTACCCCGTTCTCACCGATTATCGTATCCAGACCGTTATCCATCTTGTTGATAAAGTCCATTGCGTAGGCCATACGCGCGGCGTTCTCAATCTGTTCGCGGCTGTACTCATCAGTGCGTGCGTAAGCGATGTTGTTGGCGACCGTATCGTTAAACAGATGCACGTTCTGAGAGACCAGCGCAACCTGGTTACGCAGCGACTGCAGGGTATACTCCCGCAGGTCATGACCGTCTAACAGGATCTCACCTTCGTTAATGTCGTAGAAACGGGTCATCAGGCTGGCAATAGTCGATTTACCCGAACCAGAACGGCCCACCAGCGCAACGGTTTTACCCGCCGGAATAGACAGGTTGATATTACGCAGGGCAGGCACTTCGCGGCCTGGATAGGTAAAGGTCACGTTGCGGAATTCAACGTCTCCGTTTGCACGCTCGATCACGCGCTTACCTTCATCTTTTTCCTGTTCGGAATCCAGAATGCTGAACAGCGTCTGACAGGCGGCCATCCCGCGCTGGAACTGGGCGTTGACGTTCGTCAGTGATTTCAGCGGGCGCATCAGTGCAATCATAGAGGAGAAGACCACGGTGATGGTACCCGCCGTCAGCGTCTCCATGACGCTCGGGAAGCTTGCCGCATACAGGACGAATGCCAGTGCAAGGGAGGCAATCAGCTGAATAATCGGATCAGAGATGGAAGAGGCCGAGACCATTTTCATCCCCTGAAGACGCATTTTGTTGCTGACTTTATCAAAGCGTTTGGTTTCGACGTCCTGACCGCCAAAAATCAGAACTTCTTTATGCCCTTTCAGCATCTGTTCCGCGCTGGTCGTCACCTGGCCCATCGTGTTCTGCATATTCTTACTGATATTGCGGAAGCGCTTTGAGACGACGCGGATAGCAATAGAAACTATCGGCGCCAGAACGATAAGGATGATCGACAGCTGCCAGCTGTAGTAAAACATCATCGCGAACAGGCCGATGATTGACGCACCCTCACGCACAACGGTAATCAGTGCGCTAGAGGACGAAGAGGCAACCTGCTCGGAGTCGTAGGTAATACGGGACAGCAGCGTCCCGGTAGACTGCTTGTCAAAGAACGAGACCGGCATGCCCATCATGTGGCTGAACAGGCGACGGCGCATGGTCATCACCACTTTCCCTGATACCCAGGAAATACAGTAGCTGGAGATATAGCTGGTGATGCCGCGTAAGATCATCAGTCCGATAACCACCAGAGGCATCCATAGCAACACTGAGCGATCCGTTTTACCAAAACCGTCGTCCAGTAACGGTTTGAGAAGCGATAGCATAAAAGTATCGCTGGCTGCGTTGAGGATTAACGCTACTCCCGCCACGATCAGGCCTGTTTTAAAGGGCGCAATCATCGGCCAGAGTCGGCGGAAGGTTTGCCACGTGGAGAGATCTTTGTCGTTATGCATTCAAAAAACCAGCATTCGTTGAAATAGCCGCATATTCTACCCGTTATCGACGGGCGCGCCAAACCACTGATGATACCAAACGGGTAAAAATTGCTCTCGCAAGCGCCGGATTTGCCAGTGATGTTGCGAGAATGTCACCGATATTTGTCCAGAATGAGGGGTATCGTGCCAGATATACCCCTCTTTTCGATAACGTCGGACAACTTTTGCCGACGGGAATCGCCATGCGTTATACCGGGCCGCTGAGTCCAGGGCGATCTGACCTTCCACCCGCTGTACCAGCGGCAATGAAGACGACGTATTGCTGCCATGATGGGGCACCTGTATGAGCGTGGACGTCAGATAACGCCAGTAATGGCTAAGCATAGCCTGTTCCGCTTGCGCTTCAATATCCCCTGTTAGCAGGACACTCTGCTCGCCGTCGTCCACCTTTACCACGCAGGAACGGTTGTTACCCTGAGCCGGGTAATTTTCAGGAGGCCAGTGGACGGTGAAGGTGAGTCCCTGCCATCGCCATCTCTCCCCGCGAAAACAGGGACGATGTCCCGCCTGCTGCAATGGGCTTCTTACCCATAGGTCAGGCCACGCTTTTTTCAACGATGCGAGGCCTCCCGCATGGTCGAGGTGTTCATGACTGAGAATCACCCCTTCAGGCCGCAGGTGATGCCAGCGAAGCCACGGAATAATCAACCGCTGCGCGCTATCCCCGCCCGGCCAGGCGAGCCCGGTATCATAGAGAATGGCTTTTCCCTGACGTTCAATAACCATCGCCAGCCCCTGCCCCACATCCAGCATATGCAGCGTCCAGCTCTCGCTTTTTGCCGTTCGCCAGAGAGGAAATGTGAGTAAGACACTCCCTGCCAGGCAAACGGCAGGAAGTGTTTTCCAGACACGAAAGCGCCAGCCGATGATGATAAGCCAGGGCAGTAACGTCATGTACTGCCAGCGTTGATCGACACTCTGCCAGCCGTCAGGCAGACGCATGAGGAGCCAGAACAGCCCTGCAAGTGACCTATCGGCTGCGAACCAGACGACGCTTTCCAGTGCTGCCAGCGGTAGGAGGTGAAGCAGCATGCCGAGCAGGATCAGCGGCACGGAGACAAACGTCACCAGGGGAACGGCAATGAGATTCGCGACCAGGGAGGAGATGCTGAAGCCATGGAAAATCAGGACCTGTAACGGCATGAGCAGCATCAGCATACCGACCTGCAGATAGAGCAGGTTCAGTAGCGGTCGAATACGTCGAGTCCGCGGCCACTCAGGAAGAGGCAGCCACTGAAACCAGAAAATCAGCGCGGCGACGGCAAATGCGGACAGGGCGAGACTCTGCGAAAGTACGGCTAAGGGATCGCTTATCAGGATCGCCGCGATACAGCACACCCATACCTGCCAGGGAGACCACTGACGGGCAGCGATCCGCAACATGGCAAGTACAGCAAGCGCGATGACCGTTCGAAGCGCAGGAGGTTGCAGACCGGTAAGCCAGGCGTAGAAAGCGGCAAAGCATAATCCGGCCAGGAGAGGCATTTGCCAGTTTATCCGGTGGCTGGGTAATAAAAACTGTAGTCCACGTGCAAGCAACCAGACGAGGGATGCCGCCAGCGCGATATGCAGACCCGAAATCGCCATCAAATGCAGCGTCCCGGTTTCACGCATCAGGTCTTGTATTTCCCGAGGCACATCCAGACGTTCACCCATTCCCAGTCCGAGGATAACCGCCCCCCAGCGGTAAGCAGAAAGTCGGTTTTGCAGTGACGCCAGATATTGCGCTCGCAGGCTGCAGCGTCCATCAACGAGTTCAGCACGGGTGAAGCGCCCGCTCAGCGTTTGATGTCGGGCAAAAGCGCTGCGCTGAGAATCATATCCGCCGTCGTTCAGTTCGCCATGGGCAGGCCTGAGCCTGAGGGTCATGCTCCAGCGCTGACCGGCACACGCTTGCTGTGGCAGATAATTGCCATACAGCGTTACGCCGGTGGAGGCCCACCAGCGCTTGCCACCAACGCTGAGAATGTTTCCCTGATGCAGCGTTGCGCCATCTGTGGCGGTGATTTCTACCTCGGCCTGCACTGCCCCCGTGGTTAAATGCTGCATCGGCCAGACGCTCTCCTGCGCGGCAAGCATACCCCATACACAAAATAACAACGCGATCCCGACATACTTCAGTCTTACGTTTCGCATTGCGGCCAGCGCTATCCCGCCAACAATCATTAGCCACACGGTATGACGTGACGGCAGCTCGGGTAACCAGAGTAACGGGGTTATTGCCAGAATGACGCAGACGCTTAGAGCGGGAATTCCCATTGCTACCTCCCTGTTTCAGGAAGGCAGTATGTAAGCAGGCAGAGCAAGTTGTCAGGTGGGAAGAGTGTGTTTTACGGCACGCGCTGTGCTGTTTTTATCACTTTGCAGATATTGAAGCGAAAAATGCGTGTCGCCTTCAGAAGGAAAGCGACAGAGACAAAAAAAGCACCCGCAGGTGCTTTCTTTCGAACCCAGTTTAACCAGCTGGCTAAACTCAGTTGCCGTAAATATTGGCGCGATCGCGCAGTTCTTTACCCGGCTTAAAGTGTGGAACGTACTTACCTTCCAGCTCGACTTTATCGCCAGTTTTCGGGTTACGCCCGGTACGTGGAGCACGATAGTGCAGAGAAAAACTACCGAAACCGCGGATTTCAATGCGCTCGCCCTGGGCAAGAGTGGAGGCCATATGCTCCAGCATCTCTTTTACGGCATCTTCCACTGCCTTGGCAGGGATATGCGGTTGCTGACTGGCAAGTCTTTCAATCAATTCTGACTTGGTCATGATTCCTCCGGTTCCTTTCAAACCAATTAGCTGAACAGCTCATTAAACAAGGGCGGCCGTAGCCGCCCTTTGTTATTGATTACAGGACGAATCCTGCAATCTGTCAAGTTTGCTCCTCATCCTTCGCGCTGTAAATGCGTTACAGCGCAAATGATGCTGAGAACCTGATATTACTCGCCTTTAGCTGCTTTGAAAGCTTCAGCCATTGCGTTGTTAGAGAAGTTTGCATCTTCCTGTTTGTTAACAGTTGCGATTGCATCTTTCTCATCAGCTTCGTCTTTAGCACGAACAGACAGGCTGATTGCACGGTTCTTACGGTCAACACCGGTGAACTTAGCTTCAACGTCGTCGCCTACGTTCAGAACCAGAGTGGCATCTTCAACGCGGTCACGTGAAGCTTCAGAAGCGCGCAGGTAACCTTCAACGCCGTCAGCCAGTTCTACGGTTGCGCCTTTAGCGTCAACTGCAGTCACTTTACCGTTTACGATTGCGCCTTTCTTGTTCAGTGCAACCCAGTTGTTGAACGGATCTTCTGCGAGCTGTTTAACGCCCAGGGAGATACGCTCACGCTCTGCGTCAACCTGCAGAACAACTGCAGCGATTTCGTCGCCTTTTTTGTATTCACGAACTGCTTCTTCGCCTGCAACGTTCCAGGAGATGTCAGACAGATGAACCAGGCCATCGATGCCGCCGTCCAGGCCGATGAAGATACCGAAGTCAGTGATAGACTTGATTTTACCTTCAACACGGTCGCCCTTGTTGTGGGTTTCCGCGAACTGCTGCCATGGGTTGTTTTTGCACTGTTTCAGGCCCAGGGAGATACGACGACGTTCTTCGTCGATATCCAGAACCATCACTTCCACTACATCACCAACGTTAACAACTTTGGATGGGTGGATGTTTTTGTTGGTCCAGTCCATTTCGGAAACGTGTACCAGACCTTCAACGCCTTCTTCGATTTCAACGAAGCAGCCGTAGTCAGTCAGGTTGGTTACGCGACCAGTCAGTTTAGTACCTTCTGGGTAACGCTTAGCGATAGCTACCCATGGATCTTCGCCCAGCTGTTTCAGGCCGAGGGATACACGAGTACGCTCGCGGTCGAACTTCAGCACTTTAACAGTGATTTCGTCGCCCACGTTCACGATTTCGCTTGGGTGCTTAACGCGTTTCCACGCCATGTCGGTGATGTGCAGCAGGCCATCAACGCCGCCCAGGTCAACGAATGCGCCGTAGTCAGTGAGGTTCTTAACGATACCTTTGACTTCCATGCCTTCCTGCAGGTTTTCCAGCAGCTGATCGCGTTCTGCGCTGTTTTCGGATTCGATAACGGCACGACGGGATACAACAACGTTGTTACGCTTCTGGTCCAGCTTGATTACTTTGAACTCAAGCTCTTTGCCTTCCAGGTGCAGAGTGTCACGAACTGGACGAACGTCTACCAGAGAACCTGGCAGGAACGCACGAATACCATTCAGCTCAACAGTGAAGCCACCTTTAACTTTGCCGTTGATAACACCGACCACAGTTTCAGCTTCTTCGTAAGCTTTTTCCAGCGTGATCCATGCTTCGTGACGTTTAGCTTTCTCACGAGAAAGCAGGGTTTCACCGAAGCCGTCTTCTACTGCGTCCAGAGCAACGTCAACTTCGTCACCTACCTGGATTTCCAGCTCGCCCTGGGCGTTTTTGAACTGCTCTGCCGGAATGGCGGACTCAGATTTCAGACCGGCGTCAACCAGTACTACGTCTTTGTCGATAGCAACAACAACACCGCGAACGATGGAACCCGGGCGGGTTTCGATTGTTTTTAAGGATTCTTCAAACAGTTGAGCAAAAGATTCAGTCATGTTTAATCTTCAGGTTAATATTAACGTCCACCTGGCTCCGTGCCGGATGGGGTTGTTTCACATACCCGCCGTCAATCCATTGCAGCGGGGGTACTACTAAATCGGTCGCGATTACGCGAGTGCCAGTTTTTGGCGCGCATATTGTAGCGCTTTTTCAATCACTTGCTCAATAGTTAAACTGGTTGAATCCAGAACTAATGCATCTTCTGCAGGAACAAGTGGGGCGACGGCGCGGTTACGATCGCGGTCATCGCGCTCTTTTATCTCGGATAAAAGGCGATCAAAGTTAACACTAAACCCCTTTTCCTGCAACTGAAGCATGCGGCGTTGAGCACGTTCTTCCGAAGAGGCGTCAAGGAAAATTTTCACAGGCGCATCAGGGAATACCACGGTTCCCATATCGCGTCCGTCAGCGATCAGACCCGGGGCTTCACGGAACGCGCGCTGACGACGCAGCAGCGCCTCACGAACGCGCGGGAAGGCAGCGACCTGGGAGGCGGCATTCGCCACTTCCTGAGTGCGGATTTCGCCACTCACGTCTTCCCCTTCAAGGATGACTTCCAGGTTGCCATCGGTCGACACGAAACGCACATCCAGATGCGCGGCCAGCGGAACCAGCGCCTCTTCAGACGCGACATCCACGTGATGGTGCAGCGCGGCCAGCGCCAGCACGCGATAGATTGCTCCCGAATCTAAAAGATGCCATTGCAATGCTTCCGCCATCGCTTTGCACAGAGTACCTTTCCCTGCGCCACTCGGCCCATCAATGGTGATTACCGGGGCAACTGCCGTCATCTTTTTCTCCTTAAATAAGGCATACCGTTTACATGAACGCCGCGCATTATACGCGCCAACGTGCGCAACTGTTACCTTTGCGTGCAAATTACGGAATGATTGAAGCAGAGTGTAGAAGAAATGAGCGAAGGTGTTCGTAATGAAGCGTAAGCAAATGCCGCATCGGGCGATGCGGCAATACGTTATCAGGCCAGCGTGCTAATGCGGGCCAGCTGTTCGAAGTAGTCCGGGAAGGTTTTCGCCGTACATTTCGGGTCAAGGATCGTTACAGGCGTGTCTGACAGCGCCACCAGCGAGAAGCACATCGCCATACGGTGATCGTTGTAGGTTCCGATTTCCGCAAACTGCAGTTTTGCTGGAGGGGTCACGCGAATGTAGTCTTCGCCCTCTTCCACCTCGGCGCCGACTTTTCGCAGCTCGGTCGCCATCGCGAACAGGCGGTCCGTCTCTTTTACGCGCCAGTTGTAGATGTTACGCAGCGTGGTGGTGCCTTTGGCAAACAGCGCCGCCGTGGCAATGGTCATCGCCGCATCCGGAATATGGTTCATGTCCATGTCGATGGCGTTCAGCTCGCCGTGGGTACAGGAGATGAAGTCATCGCCCCAGGTGACAATGGCGCCCATTTTTTCCAGCACGTCCGCAAAACGGATGTCGCCCTGCACGCTGTTACGGCCAATACCGGTCACTTTTACCGTGCCGCCTTTAATCGCCCCCGCGGCCAGGAAGTAGGACGCGGATGACGCATCTCCTTCAACCAGGTAGTTGCCCGGAGACTGGTACTGCTGCGCTCCGCGAACAACAAAACGCTGATAAGACTGGTTTTCCACCTCAACGCCGAAGGTTTTCATCAGGTGCAGCGTGATATCAATGTACGGTTTGGAAACGAGTTCACCTTTAATCGTGATAACCGTATCCTGCGGTGCCAGCGGCGCGGTCATCAGCAGTGCCGTCAGGAACTGGCTGGAAACGCTGCCGTCAACCTCGACGTTACCGCCGGTAAAACCGCCGCGCAGACGCAGTGGCGGATAGTTTTCCTGCTCCAGATACTCAATCTGCGCGCCGCCCTGACGCAGGGCGTCCACCAGGTGACCAATCGGACGCTCTTTCATGCGCGGCTCGCCGGTCAGCACGATGTTGTTGCTCCCCAGGCACAGGGCCGCCGCCAGCGGTCGCATCGCGGTACCCGCATTGCCCAGAAACAGTTCAAGCTCTTCGCCCGAACGCAGCGCGCCGCCGTTGCCGGTCACTTCGCAGCGGGTACGATCGTCGGAGAGAGTGTAATGAACGCCCAACGCTTTCAGCGCATTGAGCATATGGCGCACGTCATCGCTGTCCAGCAGGTTTGTAAGGACGGTGGTGCCGTTTGCCAGAGCTGCCAGCAGCAGAGCGCGGTTCGAGACACTTTTTGAACCAGGCAGATTAATGGTGCCATCTACCCGCGCGATAGGTTGTAACGTCAGGGATTCCATGAAAACTAAACTCTCAACTCAACATAATAAAAACCCCGCAGGGACGCTGCGGGGGTGAAAAACAGCACATTAACCGTGACGACGTTCGAAGTCGATCATGAAATCCGTCAGGGCTTTAACGCCTTCCAGCGGCATCGCGTTATAGATGGAGGCACGCATGCCGCCAACGACGCGGTGACCTTTGAGCGCATGCAGTCCTGCCGCGAAGGACTCTTCCAGGAACACTTTATCCAGGTTGCTGTCCGCCAGCTGGAACGGCACGTTCATGCGGGAGCGGTTAGCTTTCGCCACATCGTTGCGGTAAAAATCGCTCTTGTCGATCACGCCATACAGCAGTTCAGCTTTTTGCTGATTCACCTTGTCCATCTGCGCCACGCCGCCGTTTTGCTTCAGCCATTTGAAGACCAGGCCGGAGAGATACCAGGCAAACGTGGGTGGGGTGTTGAACATAGAATCGTTATCGTTCAGCACGGTGTAATCGAGAATTGACGGGCAGGATTTATGCGCTTTACCCAGCAGGTCTTCACGCACGACGACGATAGTCAAACCGGCCGGACCGATATTTTTCTGCGCGCCAGCATAGATAACGCCGTAGCGGCTGACATCAATTGGCGCAGACAGAATGGTGGAGGAAAAGTCGGCGGCAACCACGACATCGCTGCCGAAGTTTGGCGTCTCGTCGATGGCAATCCCGTCAATGGTTTCGTTCGGGCAGTAGTGCAGATACGCTGCGTTATCAGAAAGCTGCCATTCGCTCATTGGCTTCACGGCGCGCAGACCGTCAACGGTCACCTTGGCGTCGATAACATTCGGCGTGCAGTATTTATGCGCTTCTTTAACGGCGCTTGCTGCCCAGTAACCCGCGTCAACGTAGTCAGCCGTCGTTTTGTCACCGAGGATGTTCAGCGGAATACCCGCAAACTGGCCGCGTCCACCGCCGTGACAGAATAATACTTTGTAGTTCGAGGGAATATTCAGCAGATCGCGAAAATCCTTTTCTGCCTCTTCCGCCACCTGAATAAACTCTTTACCACGGTGGCTGATTTCCATCACCGACGTACCGAGACCGTTCCAGTCACAAAGTTCCTGTTGAGCCTGTTTAAGCACGTCTGCCGGTAACATTGCCGGACCTGAACTGAAATTAAAGACTTGAGCCATTTCCCCTCACCACGCTAAAAGCCATAAGTTATAACTGTGGATATCGGTTTTATCATTCAGTGACACGCGCCGCAATGTCTAAAACTTATGACCCGTGAAATGTGTCCCACGTCACACAAAACAATCTGCCGCCTCGCTAAGACAAAACCGACAAAATGGCTGTCAGGTGATACGTTTGGCCCGGCTAACCTTCGTCCATTCCGGATTTGCACAGCGGGGGCATAATTGGCGATCCCCCGGCTGCATCGCGACAACATGGCTACATCTTACGCAAGCATACTTGCCTGATTCCGGTACCGTTCTGAAACGCTCAATGAGCATATCCGGCAGGATACACAGTCCCGGCTTCACCTCGTCGTCAGAATAGTAATAGACGCTGATCTGCCCGTTGGTTTCCATGATCGCCAAACGCACCTGCCCGAGCTGTTCAACGCTGTTCAGGCGTAACTCCATAAAGAACTCAAACTCGGTCATATTGGCGCTTTGTACATTTTCCCAGGCCAGCTGTCCGTTCTCGACGATAACGACCGGCTTCCCTTCAAGCAGATCTTCCAGCTTTTCGCTTTTCGACATCAGCCACATGACAAGTCGGTAAATTAGCGCCAGTGAGACAAAAACGATAAACACCGGCACCATCGGCACGTCGTCATAAAACGCGACGTCCCCCGCCGCTGACCCCAGCGTAAGGATGATCAACACCTCAAAGAGCGACATCTGCCGCACGCCGCGACGCCCGGTGATTTTAAGAAACAGGAAGACAAGTACGAAGGTATACAGGCTGCGCAGCGCCACTTCGCCCAGAAATTCAGGAGGAACTTTATCAAACGCCATCCGCTGGAGATCAAATGCTTTCATTTTTCTATGCCTTAACAGTCAGTTACTGCCACTAAGCATAGCCCAGCCTTTTATTTTCGCCGAAGATAGCACCCGTCACGCAAAACCCGTATCATTGCGCGCTTTACGTACGATAAAAGTGAACGCCATGACTCAAACGTTTATCCCCGGCAAAGACGCCGCTCTGGAAGATTCCATCGCTCGCTTCCAGCAGAAACTGACCGACCTGGGTTTTAACATCGAAGAAGCCTCCTGGCTCAATCCGGTGCCTCATGTCTGGTCCGTGCATATTCGCGATAAAGACTGTGCCCTGTGCTTTACCAACGGTAAAGGCGCGACAAAAAAAGCGGCACTGGCCTCTGCGCTGGGTGAGTATTTTGAGCGTCTGTCCACCAACTATTTCTTCGCTGACTTCTGGCTGGGCGAAACCATCGCTAACGGCCCGTTCGTTCACTATCCAAATGAAAAATGGTTCCCGCTGACCGAAGATGACGAACTGCCGGAAGGTATTCTCGACGCTCGCCTGCGTGCCTTCTACGATCCAGACAGCGAACTGACTGCCAGCATGCTGATCGATCTGCAGTCCGGTAACGAGGATCGCGGTATTTGCGCCCTGCCGTTTACCCGTCAGTCTGACGAGCAGACCGTGTATATCCCGATGAACATCGTCGGCAACCTGTATGTATCCAACGGTATGTCCGCCGGCAACACCCGCAATGAAGCGCGCGTGCAGGGTCTGTCTGAAGTCTTTGAACGTCACATCAAAAACCGCATCATCGCCGAATCCATCAGCCTGCCTGAAATTCCGGCCGACGTGCTGGCACGCTACCCGGGCGTAGTGGAGTCCATCGCTAAGCTCGAAGCAGAAGGTTTCCCAATCTTTGCCTATGACGGCTCGCTGGGCGGTAAGTACCCGGTTATCTGCGTGGTGCTGTTTAACCCGGCCAACGGCACCTGCTTCGCCTCCTTCGGCGCGCATCCTGACTTCGGCGTGGCGCTGGAGCGTACCGTTACCGAGCTGCTGCAGGGCCGTAGCCTGAAAGATCTCGACGTCTTCACCCCGCCAACGTTTGACGACGAAGAAGTGGCCGAGCATACCAACCTTGAAACCCACTTCATCGACTCCAGCGGTTTAATTTCCTGGGATATGTTCAAGCAGGATGCCGACTATCCGTTCGTGGACTGGAGCTTTGCCGGTACCACGGAAGAAGAGTTCGCCACGCTGATGGCGATCTTTAAAGCCGAAGACCAGGACGTCTATATCGCCGACTACGAACACCTTGGCGTCTACGCGTGCCGCATTATTGTTCCGGGCATGTCCGACATCTACCCGGCTGAAGATCTGTGGCTGGCGAATAACAGCATGGGCGCGCACCTGCGCGAAACGCTGCTGGCTCTGCCGGGCAGCGAGTGGGAGAAAGAAGATTATCTGAACCTGATCGCCCAGCTGGACGAAGAAGGCCACGATGACTTCACCCGCGTACGCGAACTGCTGGGTCTGGCGACCGGTAAAGACAACGGCTGGTATACCCTGCGTATCGGTGAGCTGAAAGCAATGCTGGCCCTGGCGGGTGGCGATTTGGATCAGGCTCTGGCCTGGACCGAGTGGACCATGGAATTCAACCAGTCTGTCTTCTCTGCCGAGCGCACCAATTATTACCGCTGCCTGCAAACCCTGTTGCTGCTGGCACAGGAAGACGATCGCGAGCCTCTGCAATACCTGAACGCTTTCGTGCGTATGTACGGTGCTGAGGCCGTAGAAGCCGCCAGCGCGGCCCTGAGCGGTGAAGCACCGTTCTATGGCCTGCAGGCTGTCGATAGCGATCTGAAAGCCTTCCCTGCGCATCAGTCGCTGCTGAAGGCCTACGAAAAGCTGCAGAAAGCAAAAGCCGCTTACTGGTCAAAATAAGCGCACATAACATTACCAGCAGTAGGCGTATTCAATCGTCTGGGCTATATTACGGGGCAATTTCATTGCCCCGTTTTTTTATTTTCTTCGGCAATGACTGTTGATTGTGATAATAAAGTTAAATATGGGTAAATATAATAATATTTACCTGGGCTTTACTGTTACTTTTTATGGTAAATACTCCATACTAATTAACTGTCTCAGAGGTGGCTGAACGAAAAAATTCAACTCTTTTCATAACTTTTAAAATTTATTTTTATACGGATAATCAAATACTTACTCCGCATTTGTCGTAAAACCATACACACTGCGGGCCTATAAGCCAGGCGAGATATGATCTATATCAATTTCTCTTCTATAATGCTTTGTTAGTATCTCGTCGCCGACTTAATAAAGAGAGAGTTAGTGTGAAAGCTGACAACCCTTTTGATCTTTTACTCCCTGCTGCGATGGCCAAAGTTGCCGAAGAAGCAGGTGTCTATAAAGCAACGAAACACCCGATGAAGACGTTCTATCTGGCGATCACGGCTGGTGTGTTCATCTCTATCGCTTTCGTCTTCTACATCACCGCCACCACCGGTACTGCCGGAATGCCTTTCGGCATGGCCAAACTGATTGGCGGCATTTGCTTCTCACTGGGTCTGATTCTCTGCGTCATCTGCGGCGCCGACCTCTTCACCTCAACGGTGCTGATTGTCGTGGCAAAGGCCAGCGGAAGAATTACCTGGGGTCAGCTGGCACGTAACTGGCTTAACGTCTACGTGGGTAACCTGGTTGGCTGTCTGCTCTTTGTTTTGTTGATGTGGCTTTCTGGCGAGTACATGACCGCCAACGGTGGCTGGGGCCTTAACGTCCTGCAAACCGCCGACCACAAAATGCACCACACATTTATCGAAGCCGTTGCTCTCGGCATCCTCGCTAACCTGATGGTCTGCCTGGCTGTATGGATGAGCTACTCGGGTCGTAGCCTGATGGACAAAGCCTTAATTATGGTTCTGCCGGTTGCGATGTTTGTTGCCAGCGGCTTTGAGCACAGTATCGCGAATATGTTCATGATCCCAATGGGCATAGTCATCCGCGACTTTGCGAGCCCGGAGTTCTGGACCGCAGTTGGTTCATCCCCGGAAAGTTTCTCTCACCTGACTATTATGAATTTCATTACTGATAACCTGATCCCTGTCACTATCGGGAACATTATCGGTGGGGGTCTGTTAGTTGGGTTGACATACTGGGTCATTTACCTGCGTGGCGACGATCATCATTGATGGTTTTCTCAGGCAGTAAATAAAAAATCCACTTAAGAAGGTAGGTGTTACATGTCCGAGCTTAATGAAAAGTTAGCCACAGCCTGGGAAGGTTTTGCGAAAGGTGACTGGCAGAATGAAGTAAACGTACGTGACTTCATTCAGAAAAACTATACCCCGTATGAAGGTGACGAATCCTTCCTGGCTGGCGCAACTGAAGCGACCACCAAGCTGTGGGACAGCGTTATGGAAGGCGTTAAACTGGAAAACCGCACTCACGCGCCAGTTGATTTTGACACCTCCGTTGCTTCCACCATCACTTCTCACGATGCTGGCTACATCAACAAAGCCCTTGAGAAAATCGTTGGTCTGCAGACTGAAGCACCACTGAAACGCGCAATCATCCCGTTTGGTGGTATCAAAATGGTTGAAGGTTCCTGCAAAGCGTATAACCGCGAGCTGGACCCAATGCTGAAAAAAATCTTCACCGAATACCGCAAAACCCACAACCAGGGTGTATTCGATGTTTACACCAAAGACATTCTGAACTGCCGTAAATCTGGCGTTCTGACCGGTCTGCCAGATGCGTATGGCCGTGGCCGTATCATCGGTGACTACCGTCGTGTTGCGCTGTACGGTATCGACTTCCTGCTGAAAGACAAATACGCACAGTTCGTCTCCCTGCAGTCTGACCTGGAAAACGGCGTAAACCTGGAAGCGACTATCCGTCTGCGTGAAGAAATCGCTGAACAGCACCGCGCGCTGGGTCAGATCAAAGAAATGGCTGCCAAATATGGCTGCGATATCTCTGGTCCTGCGACCAACGCTCAGGAAGCTATCCAGTGGACCTACTTCGGCTACCTGGCCGCGGTTAAGTCTCAGAACGGTGCTGCAATGTCCTTCGGTCGTGTATCCACCTTCCTGGATGCGTACATCGAACGCGACATCAAAGCAGGCAAAATCACCGAGCAAGACGCTCAGGAAATGATTGACCACTTGGTCATGAAACTGCGTATGGTTCGCTTCCTGCGTACCCCTGAATACGATGAGCTGTTCTCTGGTGACCCAATCTGGGCAACTGAATCCATCGGTGGTATGGGCGTTGACGGCCGTACTCTGGTAACCAAAAACAGCTTCCGCTTCCTGAACACCCTGTACACCATGGGTCCTTCTCCGGAGCCGAACATCACCGTTCTGTGGTCTGAAAAACTGCCTCTGAACTTCAAGAAATTCGCGGCTAAAGTGTCTATCGATACCTCTTCTCTGCAGTACGAGAACGATGACCTGATGCGTCCGGACTTCAACAACGACGATTACGCTATCGCTTGCTGCGTAAGCCCAATGGTTGTTGGTAAACAAATGCAGTTCTTCGGTGCGCGTGCAAACCTGGCGAAAACCATGCTGTACGCAATCAACGGCGGCGTTGATGAAAAACTGAAAATGCAGGTTGGTCCTAAGTCTGAGCCGATCAAAGGCGACGTTCTGAACTTCGACGAAGTGATGGAGCGTATGGATCACTTCATGGACTGGCTGGCTAAACAGTACGTCACTGCACTGAACGTCATCCACTACATGCACGACAAGTACAGCTACGAAGCCTCTCTGATGGCGCTGCACGACCGTGACGTTGTTCGCACCATGGCGTGTGGTATCGCTGGTCTGTCCGTTGCAGCTGACTCCCTGTCTGCAATCAAATATGCGAAAGTTAAACCAATTCGTGACGAAGACGGCCTGGCTGTTGACTTCGAAATCGAAGGTGAATACCCGCAGTTTGGTAACAACGACTCTCGCGTTGATGACATGGCGGTTGACCTGGTAGAACGTTTCATGAAGAAAATTCAGAAACTGACGACTTACCGTAACGCTATCCCGACTCAGTCTGTTCTGACCATCACCTCTAACGTTGTGTATGGTAAGAAAACCGGTAATACCCCAGACGGTCGTCGTGCTGGCGCGCCATTCGGCCCAGGTGCTAACCCAATGCACGGTCGTGACCAGAAAGGTGCAGTTGCCTCTCTGACTTCCGTTGCTAAACTGCCGTTTGCTTACGCGAAAGATGGTATCTCTTATACCTTCTCTATCGTGCCAAACGCGCTGGGTAAAGACGACGAAGTGCGTAAAACTAACCTCGCGGGTCTGATGGATGGTTACTTCCACCACGAAGCGTCCATCGAAGGTGGTCAGCACCTGAACGTGAACGTCATGAACCGTGAAATGCTGCTCGACGCGATGGAACACCCTGAGAAATATCCTCAGCTGACCATCCGCGTATCTGGCTACGCAGTACGTTTTAACTCCCTGACTAAAGAACAGCAGCAGGACGTTATCACCCGTACTTTCACTCAGTCCATGTAAGTGGAATTGACTGAAATCACGCGTTAAAAAGCGTACAATAAAGGCTCCACGTCAGTGGGGCCTTTTTAGCACCTTCTCCACCTCAGTCTCTTTTGTCCGCTATCTATACTTAATGGATAACAGCCAAAACAGACTTAACACAGCCGGCTTTGAGCTGTGCATACACAGGCCCTGGACGGGCCGATGCTGGAGATATCACCGCAATGTCAATTATTGGTCGCATTCACTCCTTTGAATCCTGTGGCACCGTCGATGGCCCGGGCATCCGCTTTATCACCTTTTTCCAGGGCTGCCTGATGCGCTGCCTGTACTGCCATAACCGTGACACCTGGGATACGCACGGCGGTAAAGAAGTGACCGTTGAAGAATTGATGAAAGAGGTGGTGACCTACCGCCACTTTATGAACGCGTCCGGCGGCGGCGTCACCGCATCCGGCGGTGAAGCCATTCTGCAGGCTGAATTTGTCCGCGACTGGTTCCGTGCCTGCCGCAAAGAAGGCATTCATACCTGTCTCGATACCAACGGCTTTGTACGCCGCTACGATCCGGTTATCGACGAGCTGCTCGAAGTGACCGATCTGGTGATGCTCGATCTCAAACAGATGAACGATGAGATCCACCAGAACCTCGTTGGCGTTTCAAACCACCGCACGCTGGAATTTGCCAAATACATTGCCGATAAAGGCATTAAAACCTGGATCCGCTACGTGGTTGTGCCTGGCTGGTCAGATGATGACGATTCCGCGCACCGCCTCGGGGAATTTACCCGCGATATGGGCAACGTCGAAAAAATCGAGCTTCTGCCCTATCATGAGCTGGGTAAACATAAATGGGTGGCAATGGGCGAAGAGTACAAACTCGATGGCGTGAAGCCGCCGAAGAAAGAGACGATGGAACGCGTCAAAGGTATTCTTGAGCAGTACGGCCACAAGGTGATGTATTAAAGAAAGGCCCGGTGAGAACCGGGCCTTTTTATATTCTATTTAAAGACGCCGTTAATAATGGACGTCACAATGGCTGTACTCAACGCAATTAAGACCAGGTCGTCACCCACTACCCGCCACTCATAGCCTGGATAGGAAGGAAGCTGACCCAGCATAGAGGCTGGCACGGCCTTCTTCGCAATGCCCGGAGGCAACGGCTTACCGCGCGCCAGGTTTTTCGCGATACCCGGAGGCAGAGACTTGTAGCCCGTTAAGCCGTAATTCAGGGCCAGATGGCGAGCATGATCGAAACTCACGCGCGCGTCGACATCATTACCGACATCTTTGCTGTTTTTAACGCTCTTATCAGATTTACCAGGGTTTTCCTGACCGTTATTTTGCTTATTACCATGGTTACCAGAATTCCCGTTACCATGACTGCCGCTGTTACCCTGTCCGCCACCGTTTCCGTGACCATTGCCATTCCCGTTTCCAGGATTAGCCATGACTGGAGCCGTTGCAAACGTTAAAGACAACACTACGGCAAGTGCGGTAGTGGAAAAACGACGAATAGACATGATTGATGCCTTATAGTGGTAGGACTCACATGAATTATCGTCTGACGCAATAAACAAACAATAAGTAAAACTCTTAGTTGTGACAGGGACAAAAAAGCCTGTCATCGACAGGCTTTTAATTAATCAGGCATGAGCCACAGGCGTTGGGTGTTCGCCCACTTTACGCAGCAGCATTAAGAGATAAATAAACGATACGCTGGCGATCATGATAAACAATAAATTATCAGAGTAATTCTGCATCAGCATCGCGGTAAACGTCGGCCCTAATAAACTGCCGATGGTATAGCTCAGTAACAGCGCCTGGTTCATTGCCACCAGCTGGTGATGTTCCACTTTCTCACAGGCCCAGGCCATCGCAACCGGATAGAGCGTAAAGCCAGCGGCCCCGAGAATAAACAGCGCAGGCGCCATTGCGGCATTGCTGAGCATGGCAAGGCAGCCCATGATGACCACGAAGACCTGAACGCGCAGCACCAACAGACGACCGAAACGGTCCGCCAGACGGCCAATCGGCCACTGCCCGACGATCCCCGCACTCACCATGACCGCCATCCAGAAGCCAATTCCGGAATCGCTGACGCCCTGATGATTCAGATAGAGCGGCATCAGGCCATAGAGCGAGCCCAGTACAATCCCCGAGATAATGCAGCCGTTTACGCCCAGACGCGCCTGACGGAGTCTGAGCATTGGCCAGACGTGGGTTGCTTCCTGATGCTCGCTGTTCTGGTTCACAATGCGCGTGAAGAGCAGCGGCAGGATCGCGGCCAGCACCATGCCCGTGACCCACGGCAGAACGCTCATCAGGTCGGTTGGCAGCTTGCTGACCATCAGTTGACCCAGCACGGTACCGACGTAGTAAACCATCATGTAGGCTGCCAGCAGGCGTCCGCGGTTGCGGGAGGTGCCGCTGCACATCAGCGCACTTTCAACGACCACCCAAATCATCGCGCAGCCTACGCCAGCGATAAAGCGCCATGCCATCCAGCTCCAGAAGCCGACCATCAGGCCCAGCCCGGCACACCCGGCGGCGAAAATCAGCGAAGCCAGATAATAGCTGCGATTAAAGCCAAAGCGCTTAATCAGGCTCCCGGTGACCAGCGTCCCCAGCAGGTTGCCGGTAAAAAAGGACGAGCTGACCATACCCACCTGCCAGGTCGGTAAGTTTTCATGGGCGAGCCACAGCGGGACGAGCGTATTTAACACTGCGATCGCCAGGGTCAACAGAAGCAGGCCACAGAGCAACAAAAGCACTGGCCGGGTATAGGTGGTCATGGATTAAAAACCGTGAGGAAGTTCAGATTTCGTGCGCATCATGCCACTGGCAAAAACAAAGTCAATCCACTGATTTAGCCGCCTCGCACAATATGTTCCCTGTCGATTTAAAAAACTTATCCTGCTAATGCCACGCCTGCTATAGATATTAATTATGTATCTGTTTTTATTTATTAATGGGCAAAATTAAAACAAAACGACAGTCGAAAAATTTCATGATCGAAAAAAGAAAAAGCCGGGCACTCGGGCCCGGCTTGATATAACGAAATGCAACGCTAGCTGGCGATAGCCATACCAACGGTCATATGCAACCCGTAGAACACACCGCGGCCAATCAGTTCACCCGCCAGTACCAGCACAAAGGCCAGCGACAGCAGCGGCAGTGCGGGCTGATATCCTTTGAGCTGGGGCGCGATCCAGAATACCAACGCCGCGACCAGCAGAACGATGCGCCAGGCCATCAGAGAACCGTAGTCCGGCACCAGGGCAGAAGCCTGCTGGATAGAGCTGTGAATGGTTGCCAGTTCGGCACCCTGCATCAGGGCGACCATCGCACTCACCACCAGCGCCAGCAGTGAAACAGCGGGCAGCAAACGCATTGCCCACCCGTCTACGCCCGCCACGCGCAGCAGCAGGTAGCCCAGCAGCGGCCCGCCGATAAACATCGTCAGGAAGAAGCTCATCGGCGTCCAGACGCTGTACCAGGTAGGGACGGTATCAATAGTGTTATAGACACGCACCATCATCCACACGAACACCACGCCCAGTACCATCGTCACGATCAGCCACAGGCTGCGCAGACCCGCAGGCAATTTCTTCATCGCGGCCAGCAGCCAGCCCAGCCCACCGACGGCAAAGAAAATTGCCCCGCTGGCAATCTCGTTACTGAGGGATGAGGCCCCCACGCGGTTCAGAGAGTTAAACGCGCGCATCGGTGACCCCAGGTGCAGCGTAGAGGCGATAAAGCCAATTCCCATCAACACCCACAGGCCAAACATGCTCAACACCAGACGCTGTTGCTGCTCAGCATTAAGACGACCTTTCAACAGCGCCAGCGCGAGCACGATAAAACCGCCCGCCACGCACTGGCCAAAGACCGTGAAGATCATCAGCGGCCATTCATGCCATCCACTTCCCATCTCACACCTCCTTCGGATTTGCCAGGTAGCCGGTGGTGTCACCTGTAGGACGGCTGTTGGCGTTAGGTTTAATCACAATGCTCGGCTTCGTGAAGTGCGCAGACGGCAGCGGTGCCACTGCGGCAAGCTGACCGTGTTTTTGACGCAGCTCTTCAATCGGGCCGAAGTCCAGCGCGCGCAGCGGACAGGACTCGACGCAAATCGGCTTTTTGCCATCCGCCACGCGGGTGTGGCAACCGTCGCATTTCGTCATATGACCTTTGGCGGCGTTGTACTGCGGCGCGCCGTACGGGCAGGCCATATGGCAGTACCGACAGCCGATGCAGACATCTTCATCCACCACCACAAAACCGTCTTCACGCTTGTGCATCGCCCCGCTCGGGCAGACCTTGGTGCAGGCCGGATCTTCACAGTGGTTACAGGCAATCGACAGGTAATAGGCAAAGACGTTTTGATGCCAGACGCCGTTATCTTCCTGCCAGTCACCACCGGCGTATTCGTAAATACGGCGGAAGCTGACGTCCGGGGTTAGGTCTTTGTAATCTTTACAGGCCAGCTCGCAGGTTTTGCACCCGGTGCAACGGCTGGAATCAATAAAAAATCCATACTGGGTTGTCATCGGTTACTCCTTAAACCTTTTCAACCTGGACAAGGTTTGTGTGGGATGGGTTGCCCTTCGCCAGCGGCGACGGACGCTGCGTGGTCAGCACGTTAATACTGCCCGCCTGGTCGATGCGGTTGGCATCGGGGCTGTACCAGGCCCCTTCCCCCAGCGCCACCACGCCTGGCATCATGCGCGGCGTCACTTTGGCCTCAATGTGCACCTCGCCGCGACCGTTGAAGATGCGTACGCGATCGCCATTGCCGATGCCGCGTGCTTTGGCATCCATCGGGTTGATCCACATCTCCTGACGGCAGGCGGCTTTCAGTACGTCGACGTTACCGTAGGTGGAGTGCACGCGCGCTTTGTAGTGGAAACCGGTCAGCTGCAGCGGGAATTTCGCCGTCAGCGGATCGTTGTAGTTTTCGAAACCTGGCGTGTAGATCGGCAGCGGATCGATAACGTCCCCTTCCGGCAGCTCCCATGTCGACGCGATTTTTGCCAGCTCTTCGGAGTAGATTTCGATTTTGCCCGACGGGGTAGTCAGCGGGTTCGCCTGCGGGTCTTCACGGAACGCTTTGTACGCCACGTGATGCCCTTCCGGATCGCGCTGTTTGTACATACCCTGCTTGCGGAAGGTATCGAAATCCGGCAGGTCAGGGATCGCCTTACGGGAGAGTTCATGCAGATGGCGCATCCACCCTTCCTGAGTACGTCCCTCGGTAAACTGCTGCTCAACGCCAAGACGTTTCGCCAGCTCAGAGGTCATCTCATAAATGGTTTTGCACTCGAAGCGCGGTTTGATGGCCTGATCGGTGAAGATCACGTAGGACATGTTGCCGCAAGAGGCGTCCAGGGCGAAATCCATCTGCTCAGAGGCGGTGCAGTCCGGCAGCAGGATATCGGCATATTTAGCCGAGGAGGTCATGTGGCAGTCAATCACCACAATCATCTCGCACTTCTTGTCATCCTGCAGGATTTCATGGGTGCGGTTGATTTCAGAGTGCTGGTTGATGAGGCAGTTACCGGCATAGTTCCAGATCATCTTGATCGGCACGTCCAGCTTGTCCTTGCCGCGCACGCCGTCGCGCAGGGCGGTCATTTCCGGGCCACGTTCGATCGCATCGGTCCACATAAACATGGAGATGCTGGTCTGAACAGGGTTATCCAGCGTCGGCATACGTTCAAACGGCACTTCATACGAGCCTTCACGCGCGCCGGTGTTACCGCCGTGAATGCCCACGTTACCCGTCAGAATGGAGAGCATAGAGATGGCACGGGTCGCGATTTCGCCGTTCGCATGACGCTGCGGTCCCCAGCCCTGGCTGATATAGGCCGGTTTGGCTGAGCCAATCTCACGCGCCAGCTGAACGATACGCTCCACCGGGATCCCGGTGATGGTGGACGCCCACTCGGGCGTTTTCGCCACGCCATCGCTGCCCTGACCGAGAATGTAGGCTTTGTAATGCCCGTTAGCAGGCGCGCTGGCTGGCAGGGTTTTCTCGTCATAGCCGACGCAGTATTTATCCAGGAAAGGCTGATCGACGAGGTTTTCGGTGATCATCACCCATGCCAGCGCTGAAACCAATGCCGCATCGGTACCCGGACGGATTGGGATCCACTCGTCTTCACGTCCGGCACCGGTGTCGGTATAGCGCGGATCGATGATGATCATGCGGGCATTGGATTTGGCGCGGGCCTGTTCGAGGTAGTAGGTTACCCCGCCGCCGCTCATGCGGGTTTCACCCGGGTTGTTACCGAACAGGACGACCAGCTTACTGTTTTCGATATCAGACGGGCTGTTGCCGTCCGCCCAGCCGCCATAGGTGTAGTTCAGGCCAGCAGCGATCTGCGCTGAGGAGTAGTCGCCGTAGTGGTTCAGATAACCGCCGCAGCAGTTCATCAGGCGCGCCACCAGCGTTTTACCCGGTGGCCAGGAGCGGGTCAGCGTGCCGCCGAGCGTTCCGGTACCGTAGTTCAGGTAGATGGATTCGTTGCCGTACTCTTTGATAAGGCGCTGCATGTTGGTGGCGATGATGTCGTAGGCTTCATCCCAGCTAATGCGCTCGAACTTCCCTTCACCACGCTTACCGACGCGCTTCATCGGATATTTCAGGCGGTCCGGGTTGTACACGCGACGGCGCATGGAGCGACCGCGCAGACAGGCGCGAACCTGATGTAACCCTTCGTAGTTATCGTCCCCGGTATTATCGGTTTCGACATATTTAATTTCACCATCCACCACATGCATACGCAGCGGACAACGGCTACCGCAGTTTACGGTACAGGCACTCCACACCACTTTTTCCGGCGTGGTGGCCGGGGACAGTGCATCTGCCGCCGACGCCAGTCGGGTAAAAGGGAGCGTGAAGGCACTACTGGCTACGGCCAGGCCGCCAATTGCCGTGGTTTTCATCAACCCACGGCGAGTGACCTCGGCAGCCATTAATGCTTCAGGCGCGTTGATTTTCATAGAGACTCACTTTGGTTGCTCACAAAGAAAAGAGAGGCGGCGCATACCGCTATGTAGTTTTATATATAACGAGTTTCTTCGTTATCAGCTTTTTATGCTGACTTTCATTCGGAGGAGTATTACTACTTTAGAGGGAGAGGTTATTGCTTCGTATCAAATCAAAGGCATAAAAAAAGCGCCCTGAGGCGCTTTTTTGTTTTAAGACAAATTATTAGCCGATGTACTGCTGGCCTTTCATGTACGGACGCAGCACTTCCGGGATCTCAATACGACCGTCCGCCTGCTGGTAGTTTTCCAGCACGGCAACCAGCGTACGGCCCACAGCCAGACCAGAACCGTTCAGGGTATGCACCAGACGGGTTTTCTTGTCAAATTTGCTGCGGCAGCGAGCCTGCATGCGGCGCGCCTGAAAATCCCAGACGTTAGAGCAGGAGGAGATTTCACGGTAGGTATTCTGCGCAGGCACCCACACTTCCAGATCGAAAGTCTTGCAGGCACCGAAGCCCATATCACCGGTACACAGGGCCATACGACGGTATGGCAGACCCAGCAGCTCCAGCACTTTCTCAGCGTGGCCGGTCATCTCTTCCAGCGCGTCCATGGACTCTTCAGGACGGACGATCTGCACCATCTCAACTTTGTCGAACTGGTGCATACGGATCAGACCGCGCGTGTCGCGACCGTAAGATCCTGCTTCAGAGCGGAAGCACGGAGAGTGTGCAGTCAGCTTAATTGGCAGGTCGTCTTCATCGATGATCTCATCACGCACGAGGTTAGTCAGCGGCACTTCAGCGGTTGGGATCAGCGCGTAGTTGCTGCTGTCGGCTTCCTCGTCCAGCGGACGGGTATGGAACAGATCGCCGGCAAATTTCGGCAGCTGACCCGTACCATACAGCGTATCGTGGTTGACCAGATACGGCACGTAGGTTTCGCTGTAGCCGTGCTGCTCGGTGTGCAGATCCAGCATGAACTGCGCCAGCGCGCGGTGCAGATGGGCAATCTGGCCTTTCATCACCACGAAGCGAGAACCGGTCAGCTTAACCGCCGCCGCAAAGTCCAGGCCCGCGTGCATTTCGCCCAGCGTCACGTGATCGCGCACTTCGAAGTCAAACTCACGAGGCGTACCCCAGCGTTTCACTTCAACGTTGTCGTTCTCATCTTTGCCGACAGGCACGCTGTCGTCAGGAATATTCGGGATAGCCAGGGCGATATCACGAATTTCGGCCTGAAGAACGTCCAGCTCAGCTTTAGCCTGATCCAGTTCTTCACCCAGTTTGTTCACTTCCAGGCGTAATGGCTCAATATCTTCCCCGCGCGCTTTCGCCTGGCCGATGGATTTCGATCGAGAGTTACGCTCTGCCTGCAGATTTTCAGTTTGTACCTGCAGTACTTTACGACGCTCTTCAAGAGCGCGCAGCTTATCTACATCCAGCTTAAAGCCCCGGCGTGCCAGTTTTTCAGCGACTGCGTCTGGCTCATTACGCAGCAGATTGGGATCGAGCATGCTTATCCTGTGCTTATCGAATTAAAATAGGAAAATGTGACCACAGCCTGCGGCCACAAGGATACATTGCCAACATTACCGCAACGATTGAACTAACGGTAGCGTTTTATAGGGCTATTTTGATCCTGTCCGGCGAGCCAGGTGAGCTTTTCACCAATCTTGCCTTCAAGACCTCTGTTTGTGGGGCGATAATAGCGCGTTTGTGCCATCTCCTGCGGGAAATACTCCTCCCCGGCAGCGTAGGCATTGGGTTCGTCGTGAGCGTAGCGATACCCCTGCCCGTAACCCATCTCTTTCATCAGCTTGGTCGGCGCGTTACGCAGGTGAACCGGCACATCGTAGTCCGGGCGTTCGCGCGCGTCGGACATCGCCGCTTTGAACGCGGTATAAACCGCATTGCTTTTCGGTGCGCAGGCCAGATAGACAATCGCCTGTGCAATGGCTCGTTCGCCTTCTGCAGGTCCAACGCGGGTGAAGCAATCCCAGGCCGAAAGCGCGACCTGCATGGCGCGAGGATCGGCATTGCCGACATCTTCTGACGCAATCGCCAGGCAGCGACGCGCGACATATAACGGATCGCCGCCCGCAGTGATAATGCGCGCGTACCAGTAAAGCGCCGCATCCGGCGCGCTGCCGCGCACGGACTTATGCAGCGCCGAGATCAGGTCGTAAAAACGATCGCCTTTGTTATCGAAACGCGCGCTGCGTTCACCGGCAATTTCGGTGAGAAGCTCCTGCTTCAGCACCCGCTTACCGGCATCGTCGACTTCAGCCATATCGGCCATCATTTCCAGCGTATTCAGCGCCCGACGCGCATCGCCGTTGACCAGCTCGGCAATCGCACGACGCGTGTCGTCAGGCAGAACGATATCCTGCCCGCCGTAGCCGCGCGCTTTGTCGTCCATCGCCTGGGTGAGAACCTTTTCGATATCCTCGGTAGTCAGCGATTTGAGCAGGTAAACGCGCGCGCGGGAAAGCAGCGCCGAATTCAGTTCAAACGACGGGTTTTCGGTGGTCGCACCGATGAAGAAGATCGTGCCGTCTTCAATATGCGGCAGGAAGGCATCCTGCTGGCTCTTGTTGAAGCGGTGGACTTCGTCCACGAAGAGGATAGTGCGCCGCCCGGCATTGCGGTTCTGCCGCGCACGTTCGATCGCCTCACGGATCTCTTTCACGCCGGAGGTGACCGCCGAGATGCGTTCAACGTCCGCGTTGGCATAGCGGGCGATCACTTCTGCAAGCGTGGTCTTGCCGGTGCCAGGGGGACCCCAGAGGATCATGGAGTGAAGATGCCCGGCCTCAATGGCGCGCGGCAATGGCTTACCGGCAGCCAGCAGGTGCTGCTGGCCGATGTACTGCGCTAAATTTTCTGGCCGCATACGAGCGGCCAGAGGTTGAAACGCGTTATCTGAAAAATCGAGCGACAGATTGCCCACTCACGCCTCTTACTTATTGCGTTGGTCGTCCACCGTTACGCCCTGCGGCGGGGTAAAGGTGAATTTCGATGCATCAACGGCGCCGTTCTGCTGAGACTTGAGCTGGTAGCTGCTACGCTGATCGTCCTGCTCAACCGCGCCGAACTGATTAATGGTACCGTTGGTGCTTACGTTAATGGTGAACTGCTTCAGGTTGCCGTTGCTGCCTTTCGGCGTCAGGACAAACTCGTCACCCGTCTGTTTAATATTGTACTGCTGCCAGTCGCTGGACTGGTTACGGGCAATCAGCATAAACGGCGTATTGCTGGTGGCATCTTTCAGCCAGGTCGCCGTTGCCTGCTCAACGAACGGGTTGAAGAACCATAAGGTTTTGCCGTCAGACACCAGGATGCTCTCATCCGGCTGGGTCATGTGCCAGTTGAACAGATTTGGGCGTTTTACCCACAAATCTCCCTGGCCTTCCTGCACCGCGTTGCCGCTGCCGTCAGTCACTTTTTGCGTGAAGCTGGCGTGGAAGCTGCTTACTTTATCCAGTCGGCTTTTAAGGTCGCTGGCCGCATCAGCCCAGACGCTGCTGGCGACAAAACTGGTGAGTAATGCACAGGCGATGGCGATTTTTTTCATTGTTATTCCTTAAAATACGTCTTCCCGATATGGGGTTTCCGTCTTCTATTCTGGACCTGCCCGAAGGCAGGCGACAGAAGAAAATGCTTAATTTTGGCTGATTTACCCTTCTTTGCAATCGCTGAAGGTTAATCAAACGGCGGCGGTGCCAGCACCTCGCGGTTACCGTTATGCCCCTGCTCGCTCACAATGCCCTGCGCTTCCATCTGCTCGATGATACGCGCTGCGCGGTTATAGCCGATGCGGAACTGACGCTGCACGCCAGAGATGGACGCTTTGCGTTTTTCGGTAACGAAGTTAACCGCCTGATCGAATAACGGATCCAGCTCTTCACCGCCGTCGAAGCCGCCGCCGCCGCCTTCGCTTTCCGTATCATTGGTAATGCCGTCAACATATTGTGGACGACCGCGCGCTTTCCAGTCCTGCACGACGGCGTGAACTTCCTCATCGCGGACGAACGCACCGTGGACACGCACTGGAGAGGTGGAGTTCGGGCCGGAATAGAGCATGTCACCCATACCCAGCAGCGACTCTGCGCCGCCCTGGTCAAGAATGGTACGGGAGTCAATTTTACTGGATACGGTAAAGGCTATACGCGTCGGGATGTTCGCTTTGATAAGACCGGTGATAACGTCCACAGAAGGACGCTGGGTCGCCAGCACAAGGTGAATACCGGCCGCACGCGCTTTCTGCGCCAGACGGGCAATCAGCTCTTCCACTTTCTTACCGACGGTCATCATCAGGTCAGCGAATTCATCGACCAGCACGACGATATAAGGCAGTTTTTCCAGCACCGGATGCTGGGCATCCATGCTGTCACCCGGCTTCCAGTAAGGGTCTGGGATTGGACGTCCCATACGCACCGCCTGGGCGATTTTCTCGTTATAACCGGCCAGGTTACGCACGCCCAGCGCAGACATCAGCTTGTAGCGGCGCTCCATCTCATTGACGCTCCAGCGCAGGGCGTTGGCGGCGTCCTTCATGTCGGTCACAACTTCGGTCAGCAGATGCGGGATGCCTTCGTAGACCGACAGTTCGAGCATTTTCGGGTCGATCATGATGAAACGAACATCTTCCGGCTGCGCTTTATAAAGCATGCTGAGGATCATGGCGTTCACGCCGACAGACTTACCGGAACCGGTGGTACCCGCCACCAGCAGGTGAGGCATTTTCGCGAGATCTGCCACTACCGGATCGCCCGCAATATCTTTACCCAGCACCACGGTCAGCGGGGATGGGTTATCGCGGAACTTGGTGTTATCCAGCACTTCACGCAGGTAGACGGTCTGACGTTTCTTGTTCGGCAGCTCAAGGCCAACGTAAGGTTTGCCTGGAATCACTTCCACCACACGCACCGCCACGGTCGACAGAGAACGCGCCAGGTCGCGGGACAGGTTGGAAATGCGCGCGGCTTTAACGCCAGGCGCCAGGTTCAGTTCAAAACGGGTGATAACAGGACCCGGCGAGTAGTTCACCACGTCCGCCTTGATGCGGAAATCAGCCAGACGGGCTTCAACCAGACGCGCCATTTGTTCGAGCGCGAAGGTATCGACCGGCTCCACTTCTGACGGCGGCGGCGTTAACAGATCCAGAGACGGCAGCGGCGTGCTTGGACGCTGCAGCGGACGGCTGTCACCGTTACGCATCAGGAGCGGGTGAATCAGGCTCTCCTGCGGCTGAGGCGCAGGCTGCTGGAACTGCGGCGGCTGTGGGGGCTGCTGCGGTTGCGCATACGGCTGCTGAACAGCTTGTTGTGGCTGCGCGTAGGCCTGTGGTACTGGCTGCTGGCGCACAGGCTCTGCTTCCGGCATCACGCTCGGGGTAAATAAAGGCTCGCTCGGGCCATCATCCACCAGATCCTTCATCGGCGAGAATTCAAAATCTGACAGCGAGAACGGATTTGCACCAGCCGGTTGTTCACCGGAATAGCGCTGCTGCTGGGTGGCAGCAAACTGGCGCGCCAGTTCTGCTTCTGCCGCGTCCTCTTCGTCTTCCAGCACCGGTTCATCGTGCTGATATTCTTCACCGTAGCGCTGATTCTGCTGCGCAGCGAACTGGCGGGCCAGCTCGTCCTGCTGCATTTCATCCGCGTCATCTTCGTACTCAGGCTCGCGCGCTTTCTCTTCGGCCATACGCTGGGAAGGCAGCTTGATACCATAAGAGGCAAGCTCACGGCGGGTTGGAACGCGAACGCGGTTAGGGCGAGGCAGTTGCGGACCAATCCCCTCCTTCACCTGAGGACGTGGCGCGCCCCCTGTTGCCAGGCTAAAGACAGGCGTCGCCACGGCAGCGGCCGCGGTAGCCTGCTTCACGCTTTCCGCTACGGGTGCGACTGCAGGTGTCGGGTCGACCGGTGGAACGGAAACAGAAGGCGCTTTCGTCACCGGCTCCTGCACCGGTTCAGGCACGGGCTGATACCAGGCCGCCAGCTGCTCGCGTTCACGCGCGCGACGCTCTTCAACTTCTTCAAAATAGTACATAGGTGGACGAGAGGGTTTTACCTCTTCCACGATTTCAGGTTCAGGCTGCGGCTCAACATAAGGCTGCGCAGGTTCAACCGGTTCAGGCGCATACTCCTGATAAGGTTGGGCCACAGGCTGCTCATAGTGCGGGTAATCTTGCGGTTCATACGCAGGCTGCGGCGGCTGGTAAGGCTGCTGCCACTGCTCCTGCTGCACAGGGATGTAGCTTTCAGGTTCTGGCGCGATAACGGGCTCCGGCGTGTGAACGCCCGGCGCAGTCTGCCAGTCAACCTGAGGTTGCTGAATGACGGATTCCGGCGGCGAAACCGGCGCGGACGGCATCACGGCGTCGACAGGCGCGGCATACGCCTGCGCAGCGGTCGTCGCGGCGGCGGCAGCCGCAACCGGCTCGGTAACAGAGTGGCCATTTAACAGCGGATCGTATTCGTCGAAGTCACCCGGCGTGGCCCGGCTGCCGGAGAAGAGCACATCGTCAGGATCGACGGCGACACCCGCCGCGCGATACGCCACCTGCTCGTCTTCATCCATACGTTTACCGGAGAAGAGTGCCGCATCGGTTTTACGGCCAAGCGGGTTGGCAAATTTCTCAGCAACACGCTGACGACGCGCCAGCGCGCCGCGCAGAATACGCGCGCGACGAGATTCGCGACGCTGCACAGGGGCATCGTCTTCCTCTTCATCTTCGTATTCATCTTCATCAACCCACGTATCGTCACGGCGGGTACGGTTGCTGGCGAAGGTCAGAATAGTGAGGATAAAACTGCCGATCTTCTCGGCAATGCTCACCCAGGACCAGCCGGTGAATAACGTCAGCCCCGCCGCCCAGATGCAGAGCAGCGCCAGCGTGCCGCCGCTGCTGTGCAGCATCGGCTGTAGCGCGGAACTGAGTAAGCTGCCGATCACCCCGCCAGAGGCGAAGTACCAGATATCATCCGCATTAATTGCTGCCAGCCCGCACGAGGTGAGGATCAGAGCCAGCGCGCCAATCAGGCGCAGAGACACGGCGAAATAGTCGATGTAATCATCGTTTTGACGATGACGCCACGCAAACCAGCACCCGCCAATGATAATGACGGGAAGGGTGTAGGCCATCACACCGAAAATGAAAAACAGCGTGTCCGCAAGCCAGGCACCGGGGACACCGCCTAAATTATGGATAGGCTCATGCCATGCAGTTTGTGACCAGCTGGGATCTGAGGGGTTGAAACTGAGTAAGGCTGCCATCAGCCAGACGGCAAAAAGGGCAATAACAATCAGCAAAGCCTCGAGGAGACGACGTCCGCTGCTTAGCTTCGATAGTGTGACTTCTTTGTCTTCAGTGTATTCCTGGCTCAAGAAAGGCTCTCCAGGTATCAGGCATATCCTGCCTGTTTGCTAAAACGGACAACAGCGCCGGGACTCCCCGGCACTGTTGCTGTATGGATTAACAGGAGTGTAATCAAACTACGCTGATTTTGCACCTGTTCCGTGTTAGCGCGTCTTAATAACCAGACGATTGCTCTGTTTGACCTCTTCCATCACCACATATGTACGGGTGTCGTTCACGCCTGGCAGACGCAGCAGGGTTTCCCCCAGCAGCTTACGGTAGGCGGACATATCAGGCACACGGGTTTTCAACAGGTAGTCGAAATCACCGGATACCAGGTGACACTCTTGAATTTCTTCAAGTTTTTGTACAGCGGAGTTAAATTGCTCAAACACATCCGGCGCACCACGATTCAGAGTAATCTCAACAAATACCAGAAGTGAGGCATCCAGATAATGCGGGTTCAGCAGAGCCGTATAGCCCTGAATAAAACCCTGTCTTTCCAGTCGGCGCACACGCTCAAGGCACGGCGTCGGGGAAAGTCCCACACGTTTTGAAAGCTCGACGTTGGAAATACGCCCATCCTTTTGCAATTCATTAAGAATGTTACGATCGATACGGTCGAGATCTTTGCCAGGGCGCTTCTTGCTATCTACCATTATTATTGTCTCTCTGTATTCCTTCCCTACTCCTGCCTGGACCCTGTGCACATCACTGTTCAGAGCCTGTACCCGTTAGTCATCACATCGCCTGGTTTTGTATTAGACGCGATGCGGATTCGGGTTCTGTTGGTAAGAAGACCGTTGCCCGAAAGCAGTCACCGACATCACGTATGGCGTCTGTCCACGCCATGCGTAGATTTCACTGACCCGGTAAAAATGGCATTTACGTGCATGCCTATGCGGCATACGGTTAACGCGGTTTTTTTTCTTCCTTGAATGTTTTCGCAAAAGCGCAGGGGATTGTCAAAGCAAAACATCGTTTTTTAGTACAACATGCCGGATATTCATTACGGCAGGGTATTAATCCTCATTTTATTGCCTTACAAACGAGCGATTTTCAGGAGAAAGCGTGATGTTATAGCGCCTCATTCATCGTCCGTGGCTATTACACAGATTGATATCAAAATTGCTGCGCTCTTTTTTTACGACAACAAATTCCCTACAATCCAGCCAAATGTCTGCCAACAACAATGGGGATCTCATGGGCACGGCCAAACACAGTAAGCTGCTAATCCTTGGTTCTGGACCTGCGGGATATACCGCAGCGGTCTATGCTGCACGCGCTAACCTGCACCCGGTACTCATCACCGGTATGGAAAAAGGCGGTCAGCTGACCACCACCACCGAAGTGGAAAACTGGCCAGGGGACCCGAACGACCTGACCGGGCCGCTGCTGATGGAACGTATGCACGAGCATGCCGCCAAATTCGAAACCGAAATTCTGTTCGACCACATCAATAAGGTCGATCTGCAGAACCGTCCGTTCCGCCTGACGGGCGACAGCGGCGAATACACCTGTGACGCGCTGATCATCGCCACCGGTGCCTCTGCCCGTTACCTCGGTCTGCCATCCGAAGAAGCGTTCAAAGGCCGCGGCGTCTCTGCCTGCGCAACCTGCGACGGTTTCTTCTACCGCAATCAGAAAGTCGCGGTCATCGGCGGCGGCAACACCGCAGTAGAAGAAGCGCTCTACCTGGCGAACATTGCCTCTGAAGTGCACCTGATCCACCGTCGCGAAACCTTCCGCGCGGAGAAAATCCTGATCAAACGTCTGATGGATAAAGTGGCAAGCGGCAACATCGTGCTGCACACCAACCGTACCCTCGAAGAGGTGACGGGCGACCAGATGGGCGTTGCCGGCCTGCGTATCCGTGATACCCAGAACACCGATAACGTCGAAACGCTTGAAGTGGCGGGTCTGTTTGTGGCGATCGGCCACAGCCCGAACACCGCGATCTTCGACGGTCAGCTGGAGCTGGAAAACGGCTACATCAAAGTGCAGTCCGGCATTCACGGTAACGCGACCCAGACCAGCATCCCGGGCGTTTTCGCGGCTGGCGACGTGATGGACCATATTTATCGTCAGGCGATTACCTCTGCGGGCACCGGCTGTATGGCCGCGCTGGACGCTGAACGCTACCTCGATGGACTGGCTGAACAAGGTAAATAATCTTTACAAGTCAGTAACAAACGTAAATAAAGGCGGCGATAAGTCGCCTTTATTGTCTCCCCGTTGTAACATTGCGCTGCCCAATTTCTAATAACGTCACCTGCAAAGTACGCAATGGAAAAAACCCGTCAACAAGAGTTAACACGCTGGCTGAAACAGCAAAGCGTTATTTCCCGCCGCTGGCTTACGATTTCCCGTCTCTTGGGATTCGTTAGCGGTCTGTTGATTGTTGCCCAGGCATGGCTGCTGGCCCGCATTCTTAATCACATGATCATGGAGAACATCCCGCGCGAGGCACTCCTGCTGCCCTTTATTGTCCTGATCCTGATTTTTATCCTGCGCGCCTGGGTGGTGTGGCTGCGTGAGCGCGTCGGTTTTCACGCCGGACAGCACATCCGCTACGAGATCCGCCGTCAGGTGCTGGATCGCCTTCAGGAAGCCGGGCCCGCGTGGATACAGGGTAAACCGGCCGGTAGCTGGGCGACGCTGATCCTTGAGCAGATTGACGATATGCACGACTACTATGCGCGCTATCTGCCGCAGATGGCCCTTGCCGTCTTCGTTCCGCTGCTGATCGTGATCGCCATCTTCCCGGTGAACTGGATGGCTGCGCTGATTCTGATGGGCACCGCCCCGCTGATCCCGCTGTTTATGGCGCTGGTCGGCATGGGGGCAGCGGATGCCAACCGCCGTAACTTCCTGGCATTGGGTCGCCTGAGCGGCCATTTCCTCGATCGTCTGCGCGGCATGGAGACGTTACGCATTTTTGGCCGCGGTGAAGCAGAGACCGAAAATATTCGCCAGGCATCGCAGGACTTCCGTCAGCGCACCATGGAAGTGTTACGCCTCGCCTTCTTGTCTTCCGGCGTACTGGAATTCTTTACCTCACTGTCGATTGCCCTCGTGGCGGTCTACTTCGGCTTCTCCTACCTCGGCGCGCTGGATTTCGGCCATTACGGGACGGCGGTGACCCTTTCCGCCGGGTTCCTGGCGCTGATCCTGGCCCCGGAGTTTTTCCAGCCGCTTCGCGATCTGGGGACCTTCTATCACGCCAAAGCGCAGGCGGTTGGCGCAGCCGATAGCCTGAAAACGTTCCTGGAAACGCCGCTGGCACACCCGGAGCGCGGTGACGTGACGCTGAATGCTAAAGACCCCGTGACCATCGAAGCGCAGGACTTTTCCATTCTGTCACCCGAAGGCAAAGTGCTCGCGGGTCCGCTGAACTTTACCTTACCTGCCGGACAACGCGTGGTGCTCGTCGGCACCAGCGGTTCCGGGAAAAGCTCTCTGCTGAATGCGCTATCCGGTTTTATGGCCTACACGGGTTCACTGCGGATCAACAAAACCGAACTGCGCAACCTCGATCCTGACGCCTGGCGCAAACAGCTCAGTTGGGTCGGCCAAAACCCGCAGCTTCCAGCCTCAACGCTGCGTGAAAACGTCCTGCTGGCGCGCCCGGATGCGCGTGAAGATGAACTGCAATCGGTTCTCGACCGCGCCTGGGTCAGCGAGTTTCTGCCGCTGCTCCCGCAAGGTGTAGATACCGTGGTCGGCGACCAGTCCGCAGGGCTGTCGGTCGGACAGGCGCAGCGTGTGGCGGTTGCCCGCGCGTTGTTGAATCCTTGCCAGCTGATGCTGCTGGATGAGCCTGCCGCCAGCCTGGATGCCCACAGCGAACAGCGCGTAATGGAGGCCCTGAACGCCGCCTCCCGGCAGCAAACCACCCTGATGGTCACCCATCAGCTGGAAGGCATTGCCGACTGGGACCAGATCTGGGTCATGGAGAACGGCCGTCTTGTTGAGCAAGGCGATTACGCCTCTCTCGTTGCCGCGCAGGGACCGTTTGCCGCCCTGCTGGCGAACCGTCAGGAGGACATCTGATGCGTGCTCTGCTGCCTTATCTTGCGCTCTATAAACGCCACAAATGGATGCTGACGCTGGGGATTGTGCTGGCGATTGTCACGCTGCTCGCCAGCATCGGCCTGCTCACGCTTTCCGGCTGGTTCCTGTCGGCCTCGGCCGTCGCGGGCTTTGCCGGATTGTACAGCTTCAACTATATGCTCCCTGCTGCCGGTGTTCGCGGTACCGCCATCACCCGTACTGCCGGACGCTATTTCGAACGGCTGGTCAGCCACGACGCCACTTTCCGCGTGCTGCAGCACCTGCGCATCTACACCTTCAGCAAGCTGCTGCCCCTCTCCCCTGCCGGGCTGGCGCGTTTTCGTCAGGGTGAGCTACTCAACCGCGTCGTTGCGGATGTCGACACGCTGGATCACCTGTACCTGCGCGTGATCTCCCCGATCGTGGGCGCGTTTGTGGTGATTGTGGTGGTTACGCTGGGGCTATCTGTTCTGGATGTTCCCGTTGCGCTGACGCTGGGCGGGATCATGCTGTTGACGCTGATCGTTCTGCCGCCGCTGTTTTACCGCGCCGGGAAATCCACCGGGGAAAATCTGACGCGTCTGCGCGGGGACTACCGCCAGCAGCTAACCTCCTGGCTTCAGGGGCAGGCAGAGCTGACGATTTTTGGTGCCAGCAAGCGCTACCGTGCCCGGATGGAAAGTACGGAGCTGAACTGGCATGAGGCCCAGCGCCGCCAGTCGGAGCTGACGGCCTTCTCTCAGGCGCTGATGATGTTAATTGGCGGCGTGGCGGTGATTGCCATGCTGTGGCTGGCCTCCGGCGATGTCGGGGGGAATTCACAGCCGGGTCCTCTTATTGCCCTTTTCGTCTTCTGCGCGCTGGCGGCGTTTGAAGCGCTGGCCCCGGTGACGGGTGCCTTCCAGCATCTGGGACAGGTCATCGCCTCTGCCCTGCGCATCACCCAGATTGCGGAGCAGGAGCCTGAAGTCACGTTCAGTGCCGGGCAAACCGCTGTACCAGAGCAGGTTGCGCTAACGCTTGAAGATGTCACCTTCGCCTACGACAAACAGGCGCAGAACGCGCTCGACGGTATCAACCTTTCTGTTAAGGCAGGACAGCGGATTGCGATCCTCGGCCGTACCGGCTGCGGTAAATCGACGCTGCTGCAGTTGCTGACCCGCGCCTGGGATCCGCAGCGCGGTCAGATTCGTTTTAATAATACGTTGCTGACTGATTTCAGCGAGCAGGCCCTGCGCAAGACCGTGAGCGTCGTTCCACAGCGCGTGCATCTGTTTAGCGCCACGCTGCGCGATAACCTGCTGCTGGCCGCGCCAGAGGCCTCTGATGATGCGCTTCGCGCCGTGCTGGAGCAGGTCGGACTGCAAAAGCTGCTTGAGGACGAGGGGTTGAACAGCTGGCTTGGCGAAGGTGGCCGTCAGCTCTCCGGCGGCGAGCTGCGCCGTCTAGCCATTGCGCGTGCGCTGCTGCACGATGCGCCGCTGATGCTGCTCGACGAGCCCACCGAAGGACTGGACGCCACGACCGAGAGCCAAATTCTTGATTTGCTGGCGAATGTAATGACCGGCAAAACTGTGCTGATGGTCACGCACCGCCTGCGCGGACTGGCGAGCTTTGATCGGATAATTGTGATGGACAACGGGCACATTATTGAGCAAGGTAATCACACAGAACTGTTGGCAAAACAGGGTCGCTACTACCAGTTTAAACAGCGTCTGTAGACTATATTTGTAGCGTCTTCACTCGCGTACTGGAGTTTTGCTGTCATGCGCCTGGTCCAGCTTTCTCGTCATAACATCGCGTTCCCTTCTCCGGAAGGGGCGCTGCGTGAGCCCAACGGGCTGCTGGCCCTTGGCGGTGACCTCAGTCCCGCTCGACTATTAATGGCGTACCAGCGCGGTATCTTCCCCTGGTTTTCCCCCGGCGATCCGATTTTATGGTGGTCCCCCGATCCCCGTGCCGTGCTGTGGCCAGCGCAGTTTCACCTGAGCCGCAGCATGAAGCGTTTCCATGCAAAATCACCGTACCGCGTCACCCTCAACCACGCCTTTGGTCAGGTCATTGAAGGCTGTGCTGAAGACCGCTATGAAGGGACATGGATTACCCGCGATATCATTACCGCCTACCATCAGCTCCATGAGCTTGGCTACGCCCACTCCATCGAGGTGTGGGAAGGCGGAGCGCTCGTCGGCGGCATGTACGGCGTGGCGCAGGGAACGCTGTTTTGCGGCGAGTCGATGTTCTCTCGTGCGGTTAACGCCTCGAAAACCGCGCTGCTGGTCTTCTGCGAGGCGTTTGCCCAGCGCGGCGGGCGCCTGATCGATTGTCAGGTGCTCAACGAGCACACTGCCTCCCTGGGTGCGGTTGAAATCCCGCGACGCCAGTACATCGAACAGCTGGACGCCAGCCGTCAGGAGAAGCTCCCGCGCGACTTCTGGATACCGAGAACGCTCTTTATGCCCAATGCCTAAATGTTTTCCGCATATTTTTTGTGAGGGTGTTATAATTATGCCGCAGAGTAGCTTCTGCCTGTTGCCCCGCCGCCGTTTGGGACCCTCGCTTCAGATAACGTCCTGACGTTTATCCTGTCGTCTCCCCTTTACGAATGCGCTTCCTGTTCGGTTGTACCGTGACGCTTGGGCAATGCGCAGAAAATGTTTTGCTGCGTTTTAATCGCGCAATTCTTTACTTAATTGATGAATTTCGGCATTATCTTGCCGGTTCAAAACTTGGTAGTGATACCCCAGAGGATTAGATGGCCAAAGAAGACAATATTGAAATGCAGGGTACCGTACTTGATACGTTGCCTAATACCATGTTTCGCGTAGAGCTGGAAAACGGTCACGTGGTAACTGCGCACATCTCCGGTAAAATGCGCAAAAACTACATCCGCATTTTAACGGGCGACAAAGTGACTGTTGAACTGACCCCGTACGACCTGAGCAAAGGCCGCATTGTCTTCCGTAGTCGCTAATTGTTTTCGCCTGTAATGGCAGATGAATATTTAAAAGGTCGGGATTATCCCGGCCTTTTTTATTTATGGCTTTAGTGTTGCTGCGTCGGAAGATGTATTGTCATCCACGGTTGTACAGGAGCGATTAAATCCCCCGCCATCGAATGCGTAATGTCATGAAGGAGCCCCGTGAGGTGCGGCAACATATCGCGGTCAAAATGCGACACCAGTAGCACATGGTTTAACGCCCGGCTGTAGTCGCATTTCGTTTCTGTATCTTCCAGCAACCACTCTTTTTGTCGCGGCTGTTCCGCTTCATCCTCAAATTCCACCACCTGAAAATCACGCATTGATTCTGTGAGGCCGGATTTCACCTCTTCCAGCCAGGCCCCGAGACAGCGGCAAACGGGCTGCGTTTGCGGGAGTGATTTGCAGTCGAGGAGGATTTCGGTGAGCAGTTTACAGCGCTCGGCAAGGGTTGGGAGATCGGGGTTGAGGGAGAGTTCGCTATAAAGCAGAGAAAGATTGTTATGTTCCATTTGGTTATGACTCCGTGTGAAATTATGAGATCTCCACCCGAACGCCAACTCAGGTGGCAGACTGAACCGGTTTGGCGTACCGACCCACACGGGAAAATCGGCGCTTCAAAAGAAGCCCCGGTTCAGCCCACCATAATTGAGTCTGCGGATTATATCGCTAGCTTTCAAAAGTGTGAACGAACCTGATGATAGTTGACGCATCAACATCATTACTCGTGTGTAATCAGGACGCCAATCCCGGCACCTGATTTTGCAGGTGCGCCGCCATTTTATTACTGTGGATTTATCCAGCAACTGACTTCGAAAGAAACTGGAAAGCGCCTCGCAAAATTCTCTGCGGCCTGTTGCCCTCACCCCAACCCTCTCCCACAGGGAGAGGGAGAAAACCCTAAAAACGACAACCCTGTTGTCGTTTTGCTTTTACCTTGGCAGGCATAAAAAAACCGGGCAAATGCCCGGTTTTTAAGTTTAACGTTTAACTCAGTGAGCCGCTTCCGGCTTGTGCTTCGCCGCACTCTGGAAATCGTACGTCAGTTCGTTCTTCGCCTGGTCCAGCGCCACGGTCACCTGGCCGCCGTCCACCAGCGAGCCAAACAGCAGCTCGTTCGCCAGCGGTTTCTTCAGGTTGTCCTGAATCACGCGCGCCATTGGACGAGCACCCATCGCACGGTCGTAGCCTTTCTCGGCCAGCCAGTTGCGGGCCTCCTGGCTTACTTCCAGAGACACGCCTTTCTGATCCAGCTGGACCTGCAGCTCGACGATGAACTTGTCCACTACCTGATGGATCACGTCGGTAGACAGGTGATCGAACCAGATAATGTTGTCCAGACGGTTACGGAACTCCGGCGTGAAGATCTTCTTGATCTCCTCCATCGCATCGGTGCTGTTATCCTGGTGGATCAGGCCGATGGATTTACGCTCGGTTTCACGCACACCGGCGTTGGTGGTCATTACCAGCACCACGTTGCGGAAGTCCGCCTTGCGCCCGTTGTTGTCGGTCAGCGTCCCGTTGTCCATCACCTGCAGCAGGATGTTGAACACGTCCGGGTGCGCTTTCTCGATTTCATCGAGCAGCAGGACCGCGTGCGGATGCTTGATCACCGCGTCGGTGAGCAGGCCGCCCTGGTCAAAGCCTACGTAGCCCGGAGGCGCACCAATCAAACGGCTGACGGTGTGACGCTCCATATACTCGGACATATCAAAGCGCAGCAGCTCAATGCCCAGCGCTTTGGAGAGCTGAACCGTCACCTCGGTTTTCCCCACGCCGGTCGGGCCAGCGAACAGGAAGGAACCGACAGGCTTGTGGTCATGCCCCAGTCCGGCGCGGGCCATCTTGATCGCTTCGGTTAAGGCCTCAATGGCTTTATCCTGACCAAAGACCAGCATTTTCAGGCGATTGCCGAGGGTGCGCAGCGTGTCGCGGTCGCTCTGAGAAACGCTCTTCTCAGGGATACGCGCGATGCGGGCCACCACGGACTCGATATCCGCCACGTTAACGGTTTTCTTACGCTTGCTGGCCGGCATCAGACGCGCACGCGCCCCGGCCTCATCAATCACGTCAATCGCCTTATCCGGCAGATGACGGTCGTTGATGTATTTCACCGCCAGCTCCACCGCCGCACGGACCGCTTTCGCGGTATAACGCACGTCGTGGTGCGCTTCGTACTTCGGCTTCAGGCCGTTGATGATCTGCACCGTTTCCTCGACGGACGGCTCGGTCACGTCGATTTTCTGGAAGCGGCGCGCCAGCGCACGGTCTTTCTCAAAGATGTTGCTGAACTCCTGGTAGGTCGTGGAGCCAATCACGCGGATCTTGCCGCTGGAGAGCAGCGGTTTGATCAGGTTCGCGGCATCCACCTGGCCACCGGAGGCCGCACCTGCGCCGATGATGGTGTGGATCTCATCAATAAACAGGATGCTGTTGGTGTCCTGCTCCAGCTGCTTTAACAGCGCCTTGAAGCGTTTTTCAAAATCACCGCGGTATTTGGTGCCCGCCAGCAGCGAGCCGATATCCAGCGAGTAGATGGTGCAGTCGGCAATCACTTCCGGCACGTCGCCCTGCACAATGCGCCAGGCAAGACCTTCGGCAATCGCGGTTTTACCCACGCCTGACTCACCCACCAGCAGCGGGTTGTTCTTGCGGCGACGGCACAGCACCTGGATCGCGCGCTCCAGCTCTTTATCGCGACCAATCAGCGGGTCGATACCGCCAACGCGAGCAAGCTGGTTAAGGTTGGTGGTGAAGTTTTCCATACGATCCTCCCCGCCTGCTTGCTCTTCATTGTTATTGACCTGATTGCTGGAATCCGATGCCTGGTTAGGCTCGTCTTTGCGCGTTCCGTGAGAAATAAAGTTAACCACGTCGAGGCGGCTGACTTCGTGTTTGCGCAGCAGGTAGGCAGCCTGTGACTCCTGCTCGCTGAAGATGGCGACTAAGACGTTTGCGCCAGTCACTTCGCTACGCCCGGAAGACTGGACGTGGAATACCGCGCGCTGCAACACGCGCTGGAAGCTGAGCGTCGGCTGCGTGTCGCGCTCTTCTTCACTGGCTGGCAGCACCGGTGTGGTTTGTTCGATGAAGGCTTCGAGTTCCTGACGTAGCGCCACCAGATCCACGGAGCAGGCTTCCAGCGCTTCGCGGGCAGATGGGTTGCTAAGCAGTGCGAGCAGTAAATGCTCGACGGTCATAAACTCATGTCGGTGCTCACGCGCTCTGGCGAAAGCCATATTTAAACTGAGTTCCAGTTCTTGATTGAGCATAGGCACCTCCCCCAATTTTATGCCTTATCAGGCCTTTTCCAGCGTACACAGCAACGGATGCTCGTTCTCCCTCGCATAGTCGTTCACCATCGCCACTTTGGTTTCCGCGACTTCGGCAGTAAAAATGCCGCAGATCGCTTTGCCTCGATAATGAACGGTAAGCATCAGTTGCGTTGCACGTTCTACATCATAAGAAAAGAACTTTTGTAGCACGTCAATAACAAATTCCATCGGCGTGTAATCATCGTTCATTAACATAACTTTATACATAGATGGCGGTTTTAGCGCGTCGCGCACTTTATCTTCCGCCAGCTGGTCAAAATCCAGCCAATCGTTGGTCTTACCCATTATGCATAACCACTTTGAATCTACCTCAGATGTTAGATAACAATCATCTATTACTGTCATCCGCGATGTCTGTCACAAACTGTTGCAATAGCGTTAACTGCTTCAAACTTTGGTTGATTATTGTCCCATCTCCAGCGCCAAACGCTTGACGACTTCTTTCGTTTCTCTAAATTGTACAAGCGTGAGATGGCGAGGTTTTGAACAGCCCCCACTCCACCACCGGTTCATTCCATCTTAACTTATAAGATTTACGAAGGATGTCGAAGCATGGAAATGGGTACTGTTAAGTGGTTCAACAACGCCAAAGGGTTTGGCTTCATCTGCCCCGAAGGCGGCGGCGAGGATATCTTCGCTCACTATTCCACCATTCAGATGGATGGTTACAGAACGCTCAAAGCCGGGCAGTCCGTCCGGTTCGATGTACATCAGGGTCCAAAAGGCAATCATGCAAGCCTAATCGTACCCCTTGAAGCAGAGACGGTTGCATAGCTCTCTGTTTTATTGTGTACATCCCGCAGTCAAAATGCCAGCCCGATCGGCTGGCATTTTTATTTTCGGGTTATTCCCGAGCCAGCGCGTCCACCGGATCCAGCCGCGCCGCGTTGCGGGCGGGCAACCAGCCAAACAAAATGCCGGTAAAGGTCGAACACAAGAATGCGGTAATAATGGCAACCGGCGAGAAGCCAATCTCCCAGCCGGGTAAAAAGAGCTGGAGCGCAAACGCGATCATCATCGAGAGCGCAATGCCCATCGCCCCGCCGACCAGACACACCAGTACCGCTTCAATCAAAAACTGCTGCAGCACGTCGCTGGCCCGGGCCCCGACCGCCATGCGGATGCCGATCTCCCGGGTGCGCTCGGTTACCGACACCAGCATAATATTCATCACCCCGATGCCGCCGACGACCAGCGAGATCACCGCCACCAGCGTGAGGAACAGCTGAAGAGTACGTGTGGTCTTTTCCGCCGTTTTCAAGAGGCCGTCCATATTCCAGGTGAAGAAATCTTTCTTCCCGTGGCGCAGGGTTAACAGCCGCTCAAGCTGCTGTTCGGCAAGCGCGCTGTCGTAGCCCTCCTTCACGCGCACGGTGATGGAGTTGAGCCAGGACTGCCCCATAATCCGCCCTGAGATGGTGGTATAGGGCAGCCAGACGCGCAGGATCTTGCTGCTGCCAAACATCGACTGCTTCTCTTCCGCCACGCCGATGACCGTGGCAGGCATGTTGCCGACCAGGATCACTTCGCCTACCACGTTAGCTTTATTGGGGAAAAGCTGTCTGCGCGAGTTCGCGTCCAGCACCACCACCTGCGCCCTGCCCGCCAGCTGCTCGGCGTTGAAGGTGGCGCCTTCGCTGAAGGTCATGCCGTAGACGTTGAAATAGTCTCCGCTCACGCCGTTAGCGCTGGCGGCCACGTCAACGTTGCCCACGCGCAGACGCAGGTTCTGCGAAACCGCAGGCGTGGCGGAGTTCACCCACGGCTGCTTCTGAATCGCCGCCAGATCGTCGTATTTCAGCGCCTGCTGATACTGCGGCTCGTCGTCGCCAAAGTCTTTGCCGGGATAAACGTCAATGGTATTGGTGCCAATGGCGCGGATATCTGCCAGCACCAGCTGCTTGGCCGCGTCGCCCACCACCACAATCGACACCACCGAGGCGATGCCGATGATGATGCCAAGCATCGTCAACAGGGTGCGCATTTTATTGGCCGCCATCGCCAGCCAGGCCATGGTCAGCGCCTCGCGAAAGCCGCTGGAGAACTGTCCCCAGCCGGTTGATGCCGGTAGTACTTCTTTCGGCGCCGCTGCCCTGGACTCGCGCGGCGGCGGATTGCTGACCAGCTCGCCGTCGTGGATCTCAATAATGCGTTCCGCCTGCGCCGCCACCTGCGGATCGTGGGTAACGATAATCACCGTGTGCCCCTGATCGCGAAGCTGATGGAGGATCGCCATCACCTCTTCGCCGGAATGGCTGTCAAGCGCGCCGGTCGGTTCATCCGCGAGGATCACCTGCCCGCCGTTCATCAGGGCGCGGGCAATACTCACGCGCTGCTGCTGGCCGCCGGACAGCTGCGAGGGCTGGTACTCCACCCGCTCTGCCAGCCCCAGACGCGTCAGCAGCATCTTCGCGCGCTCAAGGCGCTTTTTACGCTCGACGCCCGCATAGACCGCAGGCACTTCCACGTTCTGCGCCGCATTCAGGTGAGAAAGCAGATGGTAACGCTGGAAGATAAAGCCGAAGTGTTCCCGGCGCAGCTTCGCCAGCGCGTCACCGTCTAGCGTGGAGACATCCGTCCCGGCCACGCGATAGGTACCGCTGGTCGGTTTATCCAGGCAGCCGAGAATGTTCATCAGCGTCGATTTACCGGAACCCGATGCGCCGACAATCGCCACCATCTCGCCCGCCTCCACGCGCAGGGAGATGCCCTTCAGCACCTCCACCGGGCCGTCGCCGGAGGGATAGCTGCGACGAATGTTATTCAGCTCAAGCAGCGCCGTCATTTGGCGGCTCCGGGCAGGCTTTCGCTGACAACAACCTCCTCGCCCTCTTCCAGCCCTTTCACCACCACCACGTCGGTGTCGTTGCGCGCGCCGATCACGACCTCGCGCTCGCGCGTTTCGCCGTTGCGCAGCACTTTCACTTTATAACGGCTCTCCCCGGCGGATTCGCCGAGCGCAGAGAGCGGAATAGTCAGCACGTTCTTCACGCCGGTCAGCTGAATATGCACCTGCGCGGTCATATCCAGGCGCAGCACGCCCTGCGGGTTTGGCACCTCAAAGCGGGCATAGTAGAAGATAGCGTCGTTCACTTTTTCCGGCGTCGGCAGAATGTCTTTCAGCACGCCTTCGTAGCGCGTCTGCGGGTCGCCCAGCACCGTAAACCAGGCGTTCTGCCCCGGCTTAAGATGGATCACATCCGCCTCGGAGACCTGGGCTTTAACCAGCATGGTGCTCATGTCCGCCAGCGTCAGAATGTTTGGCGCCTGCTGCGCGGCGATCACCGTCTGGCCCTGCAGCGTGGTGATCTGGGTCACTTCGCCCGCCATCGGCGCGACGATTTTGGTGTAGTCGAGGTTGGTTTTCGCCGTATCCAGCGAGGCCTGATTGCGTTTGATTTGCGCGTCAATCGTGCCGATCTGCGCCTGTTTCACCGCCAGTTCAGTGGTGGCAGTATCGAGATCTTGTTTCGAAATAGCCTGGGTTTTGGCCAGCGCCTGCTGACGGGTCAGCGTTACCTGGGCCAGGTTACGTTCTGCCAGCGCCTGCGCACGCTGCGCGCGCAGCTCCATCAGCGTGGCTTCCACCTCGCGGATCTGGTTCTCAGCCTGCTCGGGATCGATAACGCCGAGCAGCTGGCCTTTTTTCACCTTGTCGCCAATCTCAACCGACAGCGTTTTCAGCTGGCCGCTGACCTGAGCGCCGACGTCAACCTTGCGCAGCGCGTCAAGCTTGCCCGTCGCGAGGACGTTTTGCTGCAGTTCGCCCGGGCGAACAATCAGCGTCTGATACTGTGGCACCGGCGCATTCAGCACCTGCCATAGCCAGTATCCACCGGCTAAAACTACGACCGCCAGCAGCAGAAACAGCGTTCTGCGTTTTCCCTTGAGGTTCATAAATATTCCAAATAAATGTTCTGGCAATGATAAGTGTTGATTCTAACTAAACGACTCTTCAACGAAACCCCTGTTCTCCGAAATCGTCCTAATTTGTTTACGAGATGTTGACATTTCCCCTGCTGAAATAGCGATATTCCAAAAGGATCAGGATCTACCATGTCTTCTATCGTCGATACATCACTTTCAAACCTGCCGCAGCCAAAATCCGGCTGGCAGCTCTTCAAAAACCTGGCTTTCGGTGAGATCGCACCCGGGCTGGCATGGGAAAAAACCGCCTACCGACGTAAGTTCATGCTGCGTTCACTGGCGACACCGCTCAGCACCGCGCGTCTGCTGTCTGAGCTTGCAAAACATCCGCACCTGATGCAAATGCTCCAGGTTCAGCCGGGTCTGCCCTGCCGCCTTCATCGTCCGTGGTTGACGGTCAATATGGATCGACAGCGTGCGCTGGAATCGCTGTCCTGGCACTATCAGATGATGTGTCGCCAGCTGCCGGCGACGCTGACTCATGGTTACCTTTCAAAGCAGGGCGTGACTCTGCTGACCTTAACCGGAAAAGATGAACAGCAATTTACCGTCCGTCTGTGTGCCGACGCGTTTATGGATAAAGAGGGAGAAGCTACCCTCGTTTTCTGTGACGGTCAAAATACGGCGCTGGCGGAGATGACCTTTACGCTATGCCCGTTTGAGGGAAAATCGACGCTGTTCATTGGCGGTTTGCAGGGCGCAAAAGCGCATGTTCCCCATGAGCTGATCCAGGGCGCGACGAAAGCCTGCCACGGTCTGTTCCCGAAACGTCTGCTGGTCGAGGCCGCAATGACGCTCGGCGCCGCGTTCCCGGTAGAGCAGATTGTCGCCGTCAGTAACGATACCCATATTTATCGCAGCTGGCGCTACCGCAAGAAAAAAGAGGGCAAACTGTTAGCCGATTACGACAGTTTCTGGCTCTCCATCGGCGGTGAAAAACAGGATAACGGTAACTTTATGCTGCCGCTCGTCATGCCGCGTAAACCGATGGAAGAGATCGCCAGCAAAAAACGCGCCGAATATCGCCGCCGCTACGAACTGCTGGATAGCCTGATTCAGCAGGTGAAACAGGCGACCCAACGCTAATCCGCTTTTCCGCGTGCCAGCCACAGCACGCGGGAGAACATCTTCCGCAGCAGGGTCGGTACCGCCTCCACGCCCCGCCTCCCCGCTTCCGTCGCCACTTCAATGGCTAAATCCGGTTTTGACGAACGATGAATGGCTTTGGCGATCACGCGCCGCATGTTCATCGGGACATCGACCGGCACCATGGCAATGCGGTGAAAGACGTCGTCGAACCCCTGACGATACATAAAGTGTTCCATGTCCATCGCAGGGAGCATGGTTAAATGGTCGCGCTCTTCCTCTCGCTCGTTATTCAGCAGGCTCCGCACGGTCGAGGCATATTTTTTACCCGCCTCATCACCGTCTACCAGCACGTGCCACTCGATCCCCATCCGGCGGGCAAATTTTATCAGCGGCTTTAATCCCGACTGGGCGAATTCAATCACCTTAATGCCTTCCGCATCAAAATGGTGGCCGCACTGGCGCGCCAGCTCGTTGATGACCCAGGTTTCCGTTTCCCCCTCCACCAGCAGCCAGCAGCGGGCAAAGAGCGACGACGCGCGGTTAAAGCGAATATGAAACGCGATGCGCCGTCCGTCTTCCGCGCTCAAACCGCCCGGCCCAAGGCGGAAAGCGGAGACGCGGGAGGATTCACGCACCAGGCGACAGACGTGTTCTACCGGCGTCAGCGATAATAACTCCCCGGAATTGGTGGTCGTAATGCGCTGGAGCGGCAGCAGATTCAGCAGATGCCATGCCACGGAGAGCATGATGGGATGCAGGCGCGTTTCCGGGTCTTCCACCAGCAGCAGCGGCCGGGCGTCCCGGTCAAGACGAACGGTGCCTTTGGCCTGCAGAAGCGTTGAAAACAGCCCCAGCAAAATCACCCGATGGGTACGACCGCCGGGCCGGTCGATCATCCGGTTAATGATGTCGAGATAACGCCAGCTTCGCTGCTCGTCATGAGAACGGCGGCGCATCAGACGATGGCGCGACGCCGAGGTTCCCTGCTCGGAAAAATAGTGCTCCAGGAGTTGCACCATTGCGGACAACCCCTGACGGATTTGACCATCGGTCAGATTCTGCGGGCGCGACACCAGCTCTCTTGCCAGAAAATCCAGCTCGCGGGCGGTGACTTCCACTTCCGGCATATTCGGTACGGTACCGTTACGAATACGCCGCATAAAGCGCGCATCGCGCAGGCGTAACACCGGCGTCAGGCGGATCAGGTGACGGGCCAGATCGTCGATATTGTCCAGCGGGATCGGGTTGGCTTTTTCATCGAGAAAATCACGCAGGGTGAGAACGCCCTCGTTCTCCGCCATCTCCCCTTCCAGCCGATAGAAAATCCGGTGGAAACCGTCATCGCACGGCACCCAGCAAGGTGACAGCGGGCGGAAGCGACGCACGCGATGACGTCCAGGCTCGGATTCGCGGAACGTCAGGATGATATGCAGGTGCTTCTCGCGCCCCGTCACGTCGCCGGGCGGGAACCAGAAATCGTCGCGGACGAAGTGATACAGATCGTCTTCGGGCGAAAGCAGTAGCGTCAGCGCATCCAGCAGGCTGGACTTACCCCACGCGTTCTCGCCGATCAGGACGTTGTTCTGCTCAAGCTGGAGCGACAGACGGTTAATACCGCGAAATCCGACAATTTCCACACGTTCGAGAAGCATAAATCCCCCGACAAATGATCACTTTTTCCTTTAAGTTATCAGCAGTATAGCGGGAGGATGGTGGCGACGACAGTACAACATTCACCCATTCAAAAATGAGCTATGCTCTATTTACCGCCGGCTCGAACAAGGAATGACATCACATTGCCTAAAATCAAACCCATCTAATTTATTTAAGTGGCGAAGGGGTGTGGTTATTTTTTAAAATAGAGACTCTTTGAGTCGTCATCCCTTTTTGACGATATAACCCACACGCAGGAAAGCGTGCGGATAATTATTTTGAGGTGGTTATGTTTAGAAAATTAGCGGCAGAATGCTTTGGTACATTCTGGCTGGTATTTGGTGGCTGCGGTAGCGCCGTTCTGGCAGCAGCATTCCCGGAATTAGGCATTGGTTTTGTCGGCGTCGCGCTGGCGTTTGGTTTAACCGTATTAACCATGGCGTTTGCCGTGGGTCATATTTCCGGCGGTCATTTTAACCCGGCAGTGACATTAGGTTTATGGGCGGGCGGCCGTTTCCCGGCTAAAGACGTGATTGGCTACATTGTGGCGCAGGTGGTTGGCGGTATTATTGCGGCTGGCGTTCTGTACGTGATTGCCAGCGGTAAAGCCGGGTTCGACGCGGCGGCCAGCGGCTTTGCCTCTAACGGCTTCGGCGAACACTCTCCGGGCGGCTACTCCATGCTGTCTGCCATCGTGATTGAAATTGTGCTGACCGCGGGCTTCCTGCTGGTGATCCACGGCGCAACGGACAAGCACGCGCCAGCCGGTTTTGCCCCGATTGCCATTGGTCTGGCGCTGACGCTGATTCACCTGATTTCGATTCCGGTCACCAACACCTCCGTTAACCCGGCACGCAGCACCGCCGTCGCCATCTTCCAGGGCGGCTGGGCGCTTGAACAGCTGTGGCTGTTCTGGGTGATGCCAATTATCGGCGGTATCCTGGGCGGCGTGCTGTACCGCACCCTGCTGGAAAAACGCGATTAATTACGTGCGGCCTGTAATGTCGGGTGGCGCTAGCGCCACCCGGCTTTCTTTTGCCGCTTTACTGAACAGCCTTTATTGGGTAGTGTCTCTGGCGCTCAACAGATACTCAAAAGGACCGGCTGTTCATGTTTTCAGGACTCCTCATTATTCTGCTGCCCCTGATTGCGGGCTACCTTATCCCGCTGCATCAGGAATCCGCATTACGGCTTATCAACCGTTTTCTCAGCTGGATTGTTTACGTCATTCTTTTCTTTATGGGGATAAGCCTGGCTTTCCTGGATAACCTGTCGGCGAATTTACTCTCCATCCTTCATTATTCTGTCGTCACCGTGGTGGTTATTTTGCTGTGCAATATTGCCGCGCTGCTGTGGCTGGAACGCACTATTCCATGGAAAAATCACCATCATCAGGAAAAACTCCCTTCACGAATTGCAATGGCGCTTGAATCATTAAAATTATGCGGCGTCGTGGTGCTCGGTTTTCTTCTTGGGCTGACCGGTTGGGCATTTTTACAGCACGCGACAGAGGCCAGTGAATATACGCTGATCTTCCTGCTGTTCCTGATCGGTATTCAGCTGCGAAATAATGGCATGACGCTGAAACAAATTGTCCTCAACCGTCGGGGAATGATGGTTGCGGTGATTGTTGTCGCCAGTTCAATGGTGGCGGGCGTCATTAACGCCTTTATTCTCGATCTGCCGCTGAAAACCGGCCTGGCGATGGCGTCAGGTTTTGGCTGGTACTCCCTCTCCGGTATTCTGCTGACCGAATCATTCGGCCCGGTGATCGGCAGCGCCGCCTTCTTTAACGATCTGGCGCGCGAGCTGATTGCCATCATGCTGATCCCGAGCCTGGTTCGCCGCAGTCGTTCTACCGCGCTGGGCCTGTGCGGCGCGACGTCGATGGACTTTACCCTGCCGGTACTCCAGCGCTCCGGGGGGCTGGAGATGGTGCCCGCGGCTATCGTTCACGGCTTTATTTTAAGCCTGCTGGTTCCGGTCATGATGGCCTTCTTCTCTGCCTGATACTTCTTTGGCGGTAGGTTTCCTGCCGCCAAAATTGCGCTAAATCAATCTCCCTCTATTTTGTAGCAGAAAGCCCTTTTCTCCGTTCTGGCACAGGCATAACCTTAAACATGTATATCAAATATAACTTTAACAGGTGTGATTATGTTTTGTGTGCAATGTGAACAAACCATCCGTACCCCGGCAGGCAATGGCTGCTCTTACGCACAGGGTATGTGCGGCAAAACCGCAGAAACATCTGACCTGCAGGACCTGCTGATTGCTGCCCTGCAAGGCCTTTCCGCATGGGCGTTCAAAGCCCGCGAATACGGCATTGTCGACCACTACGTCGACAGCTTCGCCCCGCGCGCCTTCTTCTCCACGCTCACCAACGTTAACTTCGACTCTCCGCGCATTGTCGGCTATGCCCGCGAAGCGATTGCCCTGCGTGAAGCGCTGAAAGCACAGTGCCTGAAGGCGGACGCCAGCGCCCGCGTGGAAAACCCGATGTCAGAACTTCAGCTGGTGAGCGACGATCTGGGCGACCTCCAGCGTCAGGCGGCAGAATTCACCCCGAATAAAGACAAAGCGGCGATTGGCGAGAACATTCTCGGCCTGCGCCTGCTGTGCCTGTACGGCCTGAAAGGCGCTGCGGCGTATATGGAGCACGCGCACGTTCTGGGTCAGTACGACAATGAGATTTATGCCCAGTACCACAAAATCATGGCGTGGCTGGGCACCTGGCCTGCCGATATGAACGCCCTGCTGGAGTGCTCAATGGAAATCGGCCAGATGAACTTTCGCGTGATGAGCATTCTGGATGCCGGTGAAACCAGCACCTACGGCCACCCGACGCCGACGCAGGTGAACGTGAAAGCGACCGAAGGCAAGTGCATCCTGATTTCCGGTCACGACCTGAAAGATCTCTACAACCTGCTGAAGCAAACCGAAGGCACCGGCGTTAACGTCTATACCCACGGCGAAATGCTCCCGGCGCACGGCTACCCGGAGCTGCGTAAATTTAAGCATCTGATCGGTAACTACGGCAGCGGCTGGCAGAACCAGCAGGTGGAGTTCGCCCGCTTCCCGGGCCCTATCGTGATGACCTCTAACTGCATCATCGACCCTACCGTAGGCGCGTATGACGACCGCATCTGGACCCGCAGTATCGTCGGCTGGCCGGGCGTGAGCCATCTTGAAGGTGACGATTTCGGTCCGGTTATCGCCCAGGCACAGCAGATGGCGGGCTTCCCGTACAGCGAGATCCCGCACCTGATCACCGTCGGCTTCGGTCGCGAGACCCTGCTCGGCGCCGCTGATTCGCTGATCGATCTCGTCAGCCGTGAAAAGCTGCGCCACATCTTCCTCGTCGGCGGCTGCGACGGCGCGCGCGGCGAGCGTAACTACTTCACCGATTTCGCCACCAGCGTGCCGGAAGACTGCCTGATCCTGACCCTGGCGTGCGGTAAATACCGTTTCAACAAGCTGGACTTCGGCGACATCGAAGGTCTGCCGCGCCTGATCGATGCGGGCCAATGTAACGATGCTTACTCGGCCATTATTCTGGCGGTCACGCTGGCGGAGAAACTGGGCTGCGGCGTCAACGACCTGCCGCTGTCGCTGGTGCTGTCATGGTTTGAGCAGAAAGCGATCGTCATCCTGCTGACCCTGCTCTCTCTCGGCGTCACCAACATCGTGACCGGCCCGACCGCGCCTGGCTTCCTGACGCCGGACCTGCTGGCGGTGCTGAACGAGAAATTCGGTCTGCGTTCCGTGACCAACGTTGAAGATGATATGAAGCAGCTGCTGAGCGCGTAAGGAGTTATTCATGACCATGCCAACCTCACAATGTCCGTGGCGGATGCAGGTTCATCACATCCATCAGGAGACGCCGGATGTGTGGACGCTGTCGCTGCTGTGCCATGACTACTATCCGTACCGTGCAGGTCAGTATGCGCTGGTCAGCGTTCGCAACTCGGCGGACACCCTGCGCGCCTACACGATCTCCTCAACGCCGGGCGTGAGCGAGTACATTACGCTCACCGTCCGCCGCGTTGAAGACGGCGCAGGCTCGCAGTGGCTGACGCGAGACGTGAAGCGCGGGGATTATATCTGGCTGTCTGACGCCCAGGGTGATTTCACCTGTGACGACAAAGCAGACGATAAATTCCTGCTGCTGGCGGCGGGCTGTGGCGTGACGCCGATCATGTCGATGCGCCGCTGGCTGGCGAAGAACCGCCCGCAGGCCGACGTGCAGACGATCTTCAGCGTACGTTCCCCGGACGACGTGATTTTTGCCGGGGAATGGCGTGATTATCCGGTGACGCTGGTGGCTGAGCACAACGCGACCCACGGCTTTGTGCCCGGTCGCCTGAGCCGCGAGCTGCTGCAAAGCGTGCCGGATATGGCGAACCGCACCGTGATGACCTGCGGCCCGGCGCCGTACATGGATATCGTCGAAAAAGAAGTGAAAGCGCTTGGCGTGACCCGCTTCTTCAAAGAGCAGTTCTTCACGCCAGTGGCGGAAGCGGCAGCCAGCGGCGTTAAGTTCACCAAGCTGCAGCCTGCGCAGACCTTCTTTGGCCGCGTGGGGACTACGCTGCTGGAGGCGCTGGAAAGCAACAAGGTGCCGGTCGTGGCTGCCTGTCGTGCGGGGGTGTGCGGCTGCTGTAAGACGAAGGTGGTTTCAGGCGAGTATACCGTCACCAGCACCATGACGCTGTCCGACGCGGAAATTGCCGAGGGTTACGTGCTGGCGTGCTCGTGCCATCCGCAGGGGGACCTGGTGCTGGCGTAATGTGATGCGGTGCCACCATTTTTGCCGGGTGGCACTGCGTTTACCCGGCCTACTTTGTACGTGCTGGCTCTTCGTAGGCCCGGTAAGCGCTAGCGCCACCGGGCTTTTTGTCGGGCGACGTTTCGTTTATCCGCACCCGATGAAGACGGTGCTAATTCAGGCTTATTCGGAAATATTGGCTTGTAGGCCCGGTAAGCGTCAGCGCCACCGGGCTTTTGTCGGGTGGCGCTGACGCTTACCCGACCTACATTGTGCATGCTGCCTGTTCGGCATTGAACCCTAACCACCGACGCTTACCCGGCTGAAGTGCCTTCTAAGCTGCCTGTACGGCAGTGAACTTATCGAGCGCCAACGCGTGACGCTCTGTAATTTTCTAAGCTGCCTGTACGGCAGTGAACGGCATTGCTGCGTTCGCCCTCCGGGGTGTTCATTTCTAAGCTGCCTGTACGGCAGTGAACTCCTGCAGGCTAAGCAAAGAGAACAGGCCCAATTTCTAAGCTGCCTGTACGGCAGTGAACACTTATCACTGGCGACGCCAGAAGAGCAGGATTTTCTAAGCTGCCTGTACGGCAGTGAACGCAGCATAATTGGCTGAGTAGCCAATGCGCCCTTTCTAAGCTGCCTGTACGGCAGTGAACAATATCTTGCGTGCTGAATGCTGAGCCTGGCATTTCTAAGCTGCCTGTACGGCAGTGAACTGCCCCATCAGCTGAAGTGCGACGGCTCGCTCTTTCTAAGCTGCCTGTACGGCAGTGAACTCTGTAACTGTATAGGTTCCATCAGTACACGATTTCTAAGCTGCCTGTACGGCAGTGAACGCGCAAAGGCAACGGGCACCATTCTTGTTGGTTTTCTAAGCTGCCTGTACGGCAGTGAACCGACTTCTCACGATAAAACTTCAGGCGCTCAATTTCTAAGCTGCCTGTACGGCAGTGAACTCACTGTCCGTCCGGCTTGAGTAGCTCGTCACTTTCTAAGCTGCCTGTACGGCAGTGAACTAGTCCCTCTGTTCCGAATGACGCATATCCCATTTCTAAGCTGCCTGTACGGCAGTGAACGGTACTCAGGCATTTCTGACCCGTCCACGCTGTTTCTAAGCTGCCTGTACGGCAGTGAACAGGGTAAACGCAGAGTATGCGCTGGGGGTTGATTTCTAAGCTGCCTGTACGGCAGTGAACCTTGGACAACCCGAACATTTCGCCAAAAGAGGTTTCTAAGCTGCCTGTACGGCAGTGAACCACACCGTGACCAACGCGCCGTTGATGCAGATTTTCTAAGCTGCCTGTACGGCAGTGAACTGGAACAATCTACACCTATCACCTTGTAAGATAAAGAATTCCCCTAAAAAATCCCCCTTAAACCCTTTTTCATGACATACAATTCAGCACAATAAAATCAAAGACTTAAAAAGCTTCGATAAAAAAGGGTCCACAGACCCTTTTGTTATCAGCACACCCGTCTTCATCGCCACGCGGGCGCTTTCCCTACCGCAAACCGCCCTGCCCCTAAAAACGCGACAGCCAGCGAGCCGATAAAGAAGTACACCAGGCTTTCAATCGCCCATGCGCCAACCTTATCGAGCGCGAGCGTTTCCCCCACGCCCACCATCAGCCACGCCACAATCATCGTAAACGCCAGCACCAGCGCGGCCGGGCGCGTAAAGAGTCCAACAATAATCAGGATCGGTGCCACCACTTCGCCAACCAACACGCCGTAGGCGATAAACCCCGGCAGCCCTTTCTCCACCAGCATGCCGCTGATAAAGCCCACGCCGCCAAAAAGCTTGTGCAAGCCGTGAAAAAGCATCAGCCCGCCGACGGCAAGTCGTAACAAGAGTTTGCCAAGATCGTCGCACGATAGCTTTTCATTTACAGCAATTAACAATGATTTAACCATTTGAAGTTATTCCTGTTTTCACCGAGGTATTGCCAGATTATGCCGAATAATTGCGCGTGAAAAGCACCTTTTAATTAGGGGGAGATGACGGGCAATACGGAGACTTTCTTCTAAGCTTGTAAGCGATATCACAAAAAGGAGACGGACAACCATGAAACAAACCGTGGCTGCATATATTGCGAAAACGCTCGAACAGGCTGGCGTGAAACGTATCTGGGGCGTAACCGGCGATTCCCTGAACGGACTTAGCGACAGCCTCAACAAGATGAAGACCATCGAATGGATGCCCACCCGCCATGAAGAGGTTGCCGCCTTCGCCGCAGGCGCGGAAGCACAGCTCACGGGGGAACTGGCCGTGTGTGCGGGCTCGTGCGGTCCCGGCAACCTGCATCTGATCAACGGGCTGTTCGACTGTCACCGTAACCACGTGCCGGTGCTGGCCATTGCCGCCCATATCCCCTCTTCCGAAATCGGCAGCGGCTATTTTCAGGAGACGCATCCACAGGAGCTGTTCCGTGAATGCAGCCACTATTGCGAGCTGGTTTCATCCCCGGAGCAGATCCCGCAGGTGCTGGCGATCGCCATGCGCAAAGCCGTGCTGAACCGCGGCGTTTCTGTGGTCGTCATCCCGGGCGATGTGGCCCTCAAGGCCGCGCCGGAAGGGGCCAGCACCCACTGGTATCACGCCCCGCAGCCCGTGGTGACGCCTGCTGAAGAGGAGCTGAAAAAGCTGGCGCAGCTGCTGCGTTACTCCAGCAATATCGCCCTGATGTGCGGCAGCGGCTGCGCGGGCGCGCACAAGGAGCTGCTTGAATTTGCCGGTAAGCTGAAATCGCCGATTGTCCACGCCCTGCGCGGCAAAGAGCACGTCGAGTACGACAACCCTTACGACGTGGGGATGACCGGGCTGATCGGTTTCTCCAGCGGCTTTCACACCATGATGAACGCCGACACGCTGATCCTGCTCGGCACCCAGTTCCCGTATCGTCCGTTCTACCCGGCGGATGCGAAAATCATTCAGATTGATATCAACCCGGCCAGCATCGGCGCGCACAGCAAGGTCGATATGGCGCTGGTGGGCGACATTAAATCTACCCTTGCCGCCCTGCTGCCGCTGCTGGAAGAGAAAACCGACCGCAAGTTCCTTGATAAGGCCCTGAGCGACTATCGCGATGCCCGCAAGGGGCTGGACGACCTCGCCAAACCGAGCGACAAAGCCATTCACCCGCAGTATCTGGCGCAGCAGATCAGCCATTTCGCCGACGACGATGCCATCTTCACCTGCGACGTGGGCACGCCAACGGTCTGGGCCGCGCGCTACCTGAAGATGAACGGCAAACGCCGCCTGCTCGGCTCGTTCAACCACGGCTCGATGGCTAACGCCATGCCGCAGGCGCTGGGCGCAAAAGCGACGGCGCCGGAGCGTCAGGTGGTGGCAATGTGCGGCGACGGCGGGTTCAGCATGCTGATGGGGGATTTCCTGTCGGTGGTGCAGATGAAGCTCCCGCTGAAAATCGTGGTCTTTAACAACAGCGTGCTGGGCTTTGTGGCGATGGAGATGAAGGCCGGAGGCTACCTGACGGACGGCACCGAGCTGCACGACACCAACTTCGCGCGCATCGCCGAGGCCTGCGGCATCACCGGCATTCGCGTGGAGAAAGCCTCCGAGGTGGATGAAGCCCTGCAGCGCGCCTTCTCCATCGACGGTCCGGTGCTGGTGGATGTCGTCGTCGCCAAAGAGGAGCTGGCGATCCCGCCGCAGATCAAGCTGGAACAGGCCAAAGGCTTTAGCCTGTATATGCTGCGCGCCATCATCAGCGGGCGCGGCGATGAGGTGATCGAACTGGCAAAAACCAACTGGCTCAGGTAAAACATCTGGCATCGCCTTTTTAATAATAAGGACATGCCATGATTGATTTACGCAGTGATACCGTAACCCGCCCGAGCCGCGCCATGCTCGAAGAGATGATGGCCGCCCCGGTCGGGGACGACGTCTACGGCGATGACCCGACGGTCAACGAACTGCAGCGCTACGCGGCTGAACTGAGCGGCAAGGAGGCTGCCCTGTTCCTGCCAACCGGTACGCAGGCTAACCTGGTCGCACTGCTCAGCCACTGCGAGCGCGGTGAAGAGTATATCGTCGGCCAGGGCGCGCATAACTATCTGTACGAAGCAGGCGGCGCGGCGGTGCTCGGCAGCATTCAGCCGCAGCCCATTGACGCCGCGCCGGACGGCTCCCTGCCGCTCGATAAGGTCGCGGCGAAAATCAAGGCTGACGATATTCACTTCGCCCGCACCAGGCTGCTCAGCCTCGAAAACACCCACAACGGCAAGGTGCTGCCGCGCGAGTACCTGAAAGCAGCGTGGGAATTTACCCGCGAGCGCGGGCTCGGCCTGCACGTGGACGGCGCGCGCATCTTTAACGCCGTGGTGGCGTACGGCTGCGAGCTGAAAGAAATTGCGCAATACTGCGACTCGTTCACCATCTGCCTCTCTAAAGGTCTGGGCACGCCGGTGGGTTCCCTGCTTGTCGGTAACGCAGACTACATCAAGCGCGCCAACCGCTGGCGCAAAATGACCGGCGGCGGCATGCGTCAGGCGGGCATTCTGGCGGCGGCCGGGCTGTATGCCCTGAAAAACAACGTGGCGCGCCTGAAGGACGATCACGACAACGCCGCGTGGATGGCTACGCAGCTGCGCGAAATTGGCGCCGACGTGATGCGTCACGACACCAACATGCTGTTTGTTCGCGTGGGCGATGAGCACGCCGCCGCGCTGGGTGAATTTATGAAATCTCGTGGCGTGCTGATCAACGCCTCACCCGTTGTGCGCCTGGTCATGCATCTTGACGTGAGCCGCGAACAGCTGGCGGACGTGGTGAAACACTGGCAGGCGTTTATACAGCGATAAGGAGCATCACGTGCCGCAACGCATTCTGGTGCTCGGCGCCAGCGGGTATATCGGTCAGCATCTCACCGTGGCGTTAAGCCAGCAGGGACACCGGGTGCTGGCTGCGGCACGCAACACGGAACGGCTGCAAAAACTCAGTTTGCCTGGCGTCACCTGCCATAACGTTGACCTCAACTGGCCGAAGGAACTTCCCGCGCTGCTGGAAGGGGTCGACACGCTTTACTACCTGGTGCACAGCATGGGCGAAGGCGGGGATTTTATCGCCCACGAGCGGCAGGTGGCGATGAACGTCCGCGATGCCCTGCTGCAAACGCCGGTGAAGCAGGTGATTTTTTTAAGCTCGCTCCAGGCGCCAGAACACGAGCAGTCCGATCATCTTCGGGCCCGCCAGCTGACGGCTGAAACCCTGCGCGGCGCCGCTATCCCCGTCACCGAACTGCGCGCCGGCATTATCGTCGGCGCGGGCTCCGCCGCCTTCGAAGTGATGCGCGATATGGTCTACAACCTGCCGGTACTCACGCCGCCGCGCTGGGTTCGTTCGCGCACCACGCCGATTGCGCTGGAGAATTTACTGCATTATCTGGTGGCGCTGCTGGATCACCCGGCGGAGCAACACCGCGTGCTGGAAGCCGCAGGTCCCGAAGTCCTGAGCTATCAGGAGCAGTTCGAACATTTCATGCGCGTCAGCGGCCGTCGCCGCTGGCTGATCCCTATCCCCTTTCCAACCCGCTGGATTTCGGTGTGGTTTTTGAATGTGATCACCTCCGTGCCGCCGACGACCGCCAAAGCGCTGATCCAGGGGCTGAAGCACGATTTGCTGGCGGACGACAGCGAACTGCGGGCACTCATTCCCCAGGACCTGATCCGCTTTGACGATGCCGTGCGCAACACGCTGAAGGAAGAAGAGCAGCTGGTGAACTCCAGCGACTGGGGCTATGACGCCCAGGCGTTTGCCCGCTGGCGCCCGGAGTATGGCTATTACCCGAAACAGGCGGGCTGCACGGTGAAGACTTCCGCCAGCCTTGCAGATCTGTGGGAGGTCGTGAACCAGATTGGCGGCAAAGACGGTTATTTCTTCGGTAATATCCTCTGGCAAACGCGCGGGGCAATGGATCTGCTGGTGGGGCACAGGCTGGCAAAAGGCCGCCCGGAACGCCCGTATCTTGAGGTGGGCGATGCGGTCGACAGCTGGAAGGTGATCATCGTCGAGCCGGAAAAACAGCTGGCGCTGCTGTTCGGTATGAAAGCACCGGGGCTGGGCCGGCTCTGCTTTACCCTGAAAGACAAAGGTGATCATCGTGAACTGGACGTCCGCGCCTGGTGGCATCCGCACGGAATGCCGGGTCTGTTCTACTGGTTGTTGATGATCCCTGCGCACCTGTTTATCTTCCGCGGGATGGCGAAACGCATTGCGCAACGGGCAGAACAAAAGACGGAAAAGATCTAAATAAAACTCTCTTTCTTTCACCTTTCCCATTGCATAGCGTCGTAATTCACGAAAGAATGCGCACGAAATTCTTTTCAACACAGTGGATTGATATGAAGGTACTGGTTACCGGGGCGACCAGCGGCTTAGGCCGAAATGCGGTCGAATTTCTGCGCAGCAAGGGCATCAGCGTCAGGGCTACCGGTCGCAACGAAGCGATGGGAAAACTGCTGCAAAAAATGGGCGCAGAGTTCGTCCATGCTGACCTGACGGAGCTGGTCTCCTCTCAGGCGAAAGTGATGCTCGCCGGTATCGACACGCTGTGGCACTGCTCCAGTTTCACCTCCCCGTGGGGCACCCAGGAAGCCTTCGATCTCGCCAACGTGCGGGCAACCCGCCGTCTGGGCGAATGGGCCGTCGCCTGGGGCGTGCGTAACTTTATTCATATCTCGTCACCGTCACTCTATTTCAACTATCACCACCATCGTGACGTGCAGGAAGATTTCCGCCCGGCTCGCTTTGCCTGTGAGTTTGCCCGCAGCAAGGCGGCCAGCGAAGAGGTGATTGACCTGCTGGCGCAGTCGAACCCGCATACCCGCTTTACGGTACTGCGTCCGCAGAGCCTGTTCGGGCCGCACGACAAAGTGTTTATTCCGCGTCTGGCGCAGATGATGCACCACTACGGCAGCGTGCTGCTGCCGCGCGGCGGCGATGCGCTGGTGGATATGACCTATTACGAAAATGCCGTTCACGCCATGTGGCTGGCAAGCCAGCCGGACTGCGATAAGCTGATTTCCGGTCGCGCCTATAACATCACTAACGGCGAACCGTGCACGCTGCGCAGCATTGTGCAGCGGCTGATCGACGAGCTACAGATCGACTGCCGTATCCGTTCCGTGCCCTACCCGATGCTGGATATGATTGCCCGCAGCATGGAGCGTTTTGGCAGTAAATCGGCCAAAGAGCCTGCGCTGACGCATTACGGCGTATCGAAGCTTAACTTTGATTTTACGCTGGATATTTCGCGGGCAGAGAACGAGCTGGGGTATAAACCGATCGTGACGCTGGATGAAGGGATTGTGCGCACGGCGGCGTGGCTGCGGGATCACGGGAAATTGCACCGGTAAGCGCCCTGCCCCATGTAGGCCGGGTAAGCGCAGCGCCACCCGGCAAAAACAGAGTGTGCGGCCTGATGCCCTCACCCCGGCCCTCTCCCACGGGGAGAGGGTGCAAACACTAAAACGGCAACCTTTCGGTTGCCGTTTGCTGTTTATAATGCCGTCCAGGCGTCAGACCATGCCAGGCCTGCGCCTGGTTCATAGTATGCCGGAGCGTTGTTACACCAGCCGCTGTACGGGAACGGTTTGCACTGGAACAGTTTACCGTGGTTGTTCACGATATCACCTGCGTTGTACTTGCTGTTCGCACTCCACGCGGCGTAAGAGCCAGAAGCGCCTTCATCCTTAGATGGTGTAGCCGCTTTTGCCTTCACGTTCAGCAGGTAAGAGGTGGTGCTGCTCAGTTCGCCATCGCTGACGGTGAGGCTGATTTCAATCTGCTGAGCCGTCGCCGCTTCTGGCGCCTTGAAGGTCACAACCGCTTTATCCTGACCGGTGACGGTCTGGCCATCCTGTGAACGCCAGGTATAGGTCAGCTTGTTGCCATCAGCATCGGTAGAACCTTCCGCGCTCAGAGAAACCTGCGCACCGGCATCAACCGCACCGATTGGACCTGCAATATGTGCGACAGGCGCGTGGTTCACGACTGCCGGCGTTTCATCCGGTACTGGCGCTGGTGCTGGCGTTTCCTCTTCAGCTGGCGTTGGCGTAACGGGTTTTTCATCCGGCGTAGTGGCAGAACCGTCGTCGTTGATGATGTTCACGTTATAGAACTTCTTAACGCAGTTGGTGTAGTCCCCCTCTTTGAACGCGCTGAATGGCGTCTGGTAGCCCACCAGCTGGCAAGAGTAGGTCTTACCGTCTGGCGTATCGGCACTCCATCCCCAGTCCTGTTCCCAGTAGATCTTCAGCGCGCCGGCGCCGCCTTCATCGAACTGCTTCATGTTGGCGCAGCCCAGCACTTCATTTGCCGGAACAGGCACTTTCAGGTAGTTCGCGAACTCTTTGTAGTACTTGATACGGTTCTGAGACTGCGCAATTTCAGTCGGGCCGCCGCACTCGACGCCGCCGTTGATGATCTGAGTGGTCACGCCGAAGCCTGGGACCAGTCCGTTAGCTTTGTCGCGATCGTTTGGCTGCCAGGTTCCGTCAATAACCTGCAACATGCTTGGTTTTGGCGGCTGCGGATAGGCGAAGAAGAAGATGGCGCTCGCCAGGTTCAGCCAGGTGTCGGCCACCAGTTCAGGCTTGTCCAACAGGGTACGGACAGTACCAAACATCGCTTCAGAGAACGGACCGTAGTTGTAGTTGTAAGACAGTTGTTTAGCACCGCGGCCGAAGTAGCTTACGAAATCACCATCTTTGTCTTTCCCGCATGGCCAGGTCTGCCCCTGCCAGATGTCCGGATTACATTCGCCGTTATAGCCGCCCTTCTGACCTTCAGTCCAGCCCATTTCGCGGACATGCACCAGCGCCTGACGCCATTCTGCTTCAGGACGCCAGCTTTCGTGGCCGCCGGTTTCCTGCGCAAAGTGGGCAAACATGGTTGCCAGCTCTTTACGACAGATTGCATCGCTGTCTCGGCCGTCGTTATAGGTTTTACACAGTGCCGGGAATTTACCCACCGCTTTCAGGAAGTTGCTATAGGTATAGGACTGCGCACGCATCGGGAACAGGTATTCCCAGTCGCTGGCCTTCACGATCCCTTCAACACGCTTCACGTTATCCGGGTTTGCCGCGCGGCCTGGCTCAATCATTTCAACCTGAGCATTGTCCAGCGTCTGAATAGTCTCTTTTACGGAGGCCATCAGCGGGAAGCTGGTCAGCTCTTTTTCCTTCTTCGCCAGATCGCTGGCTTTCATGGTGTACGGTTCGCTGCTGGTTGCCTGCAGCGTTGCAGCCTGAGCCATAAACGGTGCAATGCATGCACCTGCCACGATAATGCTCAGTAATGTCCTTTTAGTCATTTCAAAAAATCCTGTATATAAGCAATAATGGTTTGTGCAATCCCGGCTTATGTATTACTCCCTTAATAAATAAACCTGAGAATGCGGTTCTTTACACTTTTTGAAGAACACCGACCGGTACTCTTCAAAAAGTAAAAGCTCAATACACGTTCGCTTTTTCCGTTTTGATTTGTTGATATTTATTCCAGACTTTTCGGGCATATATCATTCGCTGCGGATAATTCTCTTTTTTCAACCCTGCGTTATATGCACCGACTGCTTCCCAGTTATAACCATATACTTTTATCATACTGGATAAGATGGATGCCCCCACCATAATCGACGTGCACGGTTCGGAAATAAGTCGAGACTCATCAATCCCCTGACGCTGTAACTCGCTAAAGTGCGTACTATTAATTTGCATTAACCCCACATCTCTTGAACCATCGCGATTCCAACCCACGGCATACGGATTCATGCCTGATTCCACTTTTGCAATTGCGTATAATAAATACGGATCGACGTGATAATAATGCGCTGCGTGATCCCAGCAATTTGCAAAAACACTTTGACTAACGATGAGTAATAAAAGTATGAAACGTTTCATTTCTTTACCTGCTTATTGAATTACATCCCTCTCTTTGCGCACGAATTATTATTGTTTATGATATTGGCCACACCCGAAGTGGGGTGTGGCCAACGTATTGCGGGATGATATCAATCCCGCAATTTCAGGCTACGAAGATTATTTGCAGTCAGTTGACGCGCCTTCTTTCACCCATACATCGCTTTTTGCCGGGTTATCACCACGGGTCCACCACTTCGCACGGTATACAGAACCGTTATACGTGGTGGTTTCACCGCCGTTATAAACCACATCTGAACGCCAGTTCATTTTCACCTGGCTTACCAGTTCCCATGCGTCGACATCGAAGCCTGGCTTGTTGCCCTGAGTCCAGTACTTCGCTTTCCATACCAGGTTTCCGCTGCTGACGGTATCGCCAGTGTTGTAAACCTTGCTGGAAGACCATGCCGCATATTTGCTGGCATTCGCATCAACAGGGGCGTCACAGCTGCCGGTCGTCGCATCACCAGACGGCGGGGTCACTTCATCAGCAGGCGGTGTTACCTCGTCAGCAGGCGGCGTTACCTCGTCAGCAGGTGGTGTAACGTCTTCAGCCGGAGGCGTCACGTCTGCTGGTTTTGGTGTTACCACGACCTGGACGTTGGACTGAACGCTGGTTTTACCATCACTGACCACAACGCTCAGCGTGTAGGAGGTCTCATTGCTCACCTCTGGCGCGGTGATGTTCACGTTCGCCGTATCAGTACCGGTCGCGTGCATATCCGCTGGAACGCTCCAGGCATAGGTCAGCGCATCGCCGTCTGGATCCGCAGCCTGAGCATGCAGGGCGTAAGTATCACCCGCCTGCAGCGTTACCGCTTCCATCTGGTTCACAACCGGCGCCTGGTTGGCTTTCGGTGCTTTGTTCACTACCTGCACATCAATTGCGTTGCTCAGGCCTTTAGCGTCAGTCACCGTCAGGCGGAACACCAGAGTCTGGTCGGAAGTCGCTGCTGCAATGTTAAAGGTCGCTTTCGCTTTGGTGCTATTGGCAATAGTGACCGATGGGCCAGAAACCTGAGTCCATTTATAGGTAATTGCATCACCATCTGGATCGCTGGAAGCAGAACCATCGAGCGTAACGGTTGCCGGGCCAGAGATGTTCTGGTCAGCAGATGAAGCGATTGGCGCGTGGTTGGTTACAACCGGGTCGACCGGAGTAGAACCGCCCATCAGGCTCTCGTTCATCGCGTTCAGGATATCGCCGGTATCAGAATCGATAGACCATGCGAAGAGACCGCCCAGGTTATTCGCCAGCACGTACTTACCTTTTGCGGTAGTAGAACGCGCATCTTCATAAGAGATCAGGTCACCGGTGGATTTGTTGAACACATAAGGCGCTTCAGCCGTTGCGTCGTAACCGGATTCCCAGCCTGGCTTGCCCTTGTATTCGTTAACAATCTGACGATAGTCAACCACGCCCGGTTCCCAGGTGCCTTTCACCATGCCGGTTGCGGTACCGGTGAATGGATTATCGCCTGTGTAGCCATGCACGCCCGTCCAGCCGCGGCCATACATGCCCGCACCCACCACGATCTTGCCTGGCTGTACGCCCTGCTGCAGCAGCGCGTTAACGCCGTTTTCAGTGGTGTAGCTGGTGTCTGGTCTCCAGGACGGCGCACGCAGCGCAGCCTGATGGCCCAGCTCGGTGTTGCTCCAGCCGCCGAAGAAGTCGTAGCTCATCAGGAAGATGTGGTCGAGATCTTTCTGCGCCGTGGTGTAATCCACGTCTTCAATCTTATCTTTACCGGCCCCGATGGCGCTGGTCAGTTCATAAGTACGGCCAGTCTGCGCAGACAGTTCGTTCAGCATGGTACGAAGATCGTGAATCAGCGCGGTATAGGTGGCTTTATCTTGCTGCGGGTTGCCCAGGGTTTCAGTCACGCCGCCGCCGCCCGGGAATTCCCAGTCGATATCTACGCCGTCGAAGAATTTCCAGGTTTGCAGGAAATCTTTAACAGAAGAGACGAAGCGCGCGCGAATAGCAGGGTCGCCCATGTGGTAGAACGGATCGGACAGGGTCCAGCCACCGATGGAAGGCAGCACTTTCAGGTCTGGATGCGCTTTTTTCAGCGCCATCAGCTGGCCAAAGTTACCTTTGTACGGGTCGTCCCAGTTAGAAACGCCAGACTGCGGTTTTTGCAGCGCAGCCCATGGATCGTGGATCGCCACGGTAAAGTCCGGGCGGCCCTGGCAGTCACGCTGAAGCACTTCGAAGCTGTTACCGCCTTCAACGGTTTTCAGACCGTCGTTGATGCCGTCACCGCCACAGATTGGAATGAAGCCGTACAGGATGTGGTTCAGGTTAGCTGCCGGAATTTTATCAACCGGGAAGTTACGACCGTACACGCCCCATTCAGGGAAATAGGCCGCAACCACTTTATCGGTGTGCTTAGCGAAGGTTTTGTTGTTCTCCTGCATTGGCGCATTCAGCGGCAGCAGGTGGCTACCGTCGGTATCTGCAACAATGATCAGCTTGCTGGCGCTCTTCGTGCAGCCGCTGGTATTACAGAGTTCAACCTGCTCCTGATAACGTCCGCCCTTTTTCACCTTGAAGGTCGCAGAGCCGTTCGCGCTGCCCGCCCCTGTCCAGACGGTATTACCATCCAGCAGCACTTTTGCCGAGGTTGGTGCATCACCGCTCCAGACGTTCCACTCGACTTTTACATCCACACCATCGTTGTGCACTTTAACGAGGTTGTTGTAGTCCTGTGCCGCCTGGTCGACTTCAACAAGCGCAAACTTGTCATTGCCATAGCCGATAGTCGGCGTACCTGGTGCCGCTGCAAATACAGAGCTTGTTGCGGCTGCAACAAAAAGCGCCAGATATTTAGGCTTCATAAATTTCATTTATATTTCCTGATAAATTTATTCGTAACGTTAATAACCCATGTCTTCCATGAGAACATGGCGTGTTTTCGCGTAATGCGTATTTAACCAACCTGAAAACCATGACAAAAAAGTGTTGCTGCGTTGTATTCCTCCATAAAAAGATACAAGCCCAAATTCCGTGTAGCTTATATCCCTTACGATACACTGAGCGCAAAGAGACGTCCTTCTCTTCCACCATCGAAAAAATTTATAAAAAAACTTGACCTGAATATTTAAAATATGAAAGCAAACTGCTGCGCAATAAACACCACTATTCCAGCAAATGAGAGATACGGTCCGAAAGAAATAGTTAGGTTATTTTTATTTAAATAAGTTAAAGCGAAATAACCGACAATACCGCTCAACGCGGCGATTAATTCCAGCGAGGGCAATGCCTGCCAACCACACCAGGCGCCCAGGGCCGCCAGCAGCTTAAAATCACCATATCCCAGCCCTTCCCGTCCGGTGGTCAGGCGAAACGCCCAGTACAGCAGCCAGAGAGACAGATAGCCCGCCACGGCGCCGAACAGCGCATCGCACAGCGGCAGCGTATGGTCAAACGCATGGAGCAGTAATCCCGCCCACAACAGGGGTTGGGTCAGGCAGTCCGGCAGCAGCTGGTGCCGCCAGTCGATCATGGCAAGGGGCAATAAAAACGCCGCCAGCAGCCACAGGGAGAACAATGACTGGACGTTCGGCATACTCCAGGCGGTAATGCCAAAAAACAGCGCGGAGAAAAGTTCGATTAAAAATATCCGCAGCGGAATAGCGGTGCCGCAGCGGCTACAGCGTCCGCGTAAAACAAGCCAGCTGACCAGTGGGATATTCTCCCAGGCGGCCAGCGCGTGCCGACACGCCGGGCAGTGCGAGGCCGGGTACAGCAAATTGCCGCCGCCCTCTTCGTCCATCACCATGCCCGGTACGCGCTCGGCGACGACGCCCAGAAAGCTCCCCACAATACCGCCCAGGATCGCGCTCATCACCGGGAACCCCACCGGGTAAACGTCCCGCATCAGCGCGAAGGTATTCATGCGGTTTTGCTCCAGGTGAGCTGCACCTCGGCTTTTACGTCGCTAAGATGATCGACCGGCGTAAGGTTCATTTTTTGCAACCTGACGCCGGAGGTCTGGTTAATTTCCCGAAGCCAGCTTTTTAATTCATACACATTTACGCGATTAACGACGAACGATAAGGTTTGTCCATCCTGACGCACATCCGACAGAGGAAGATTAATTTCCTGCGCGCTGCGCTCCACCACCGTACGTGGATTATCCGTTTTGACGATCTGAACCTGGAGATGATTTTTATCTATTTCACTGCGCATCCAGTTCAGCGTCTCTTTTTGTCTGGTCAGTGTGGCTTTACTATTTTGAATCATATTATCCAGCGGGATTATGCCTGCGTAATAAACGGCAGAGCCCAACAGGGCTATGGCACATATTTTTATGATGACTTTTTCTCTGGCACTGTAATTCTGGTAACGAGACTTAAGCTGCGTGATTCGCTCTTTCATTTATATTTCCCTGCGATCATGGCGGTATAAGGCGCAGTGGTGGAAACAGGCTGTAAGGTGAAATCAAAATTCTCACCGGCCTGATTCACAAACGTCTGCAACGCGGTTTGAGTTTGCGCAGTGACGCTCAGCGTCAGCGTGTTTTGCCCGGCATCATATTCCAGCAGATCGATTTCCATTTCCGGCACGATCTGCCTGGCTTTTTCCAGTTTTTCAAGCTGCAAAAATACCCCTTTGGTCTGCTTCTTCATGTTTTGGCCAAAGTGATATTTGATGTTGGTCTGCTGGTGCATGCTGGGAAAATGGTGCTGGTAAACCTGAACAATCTCCTGCTGAATGGCATTCTCCTGCTGCACCAGCATCCAGGCCATGGCGACGCGCGGGCCCAGCAACAGGCCGAGGGAGATCAGGCCCGCTGCGGCCATCGCCGCTTTGATGCCCTTCGAGGCTTTACCCGAGCCCGCTTTCGCGCTGAATTCACCGTGCAGGAGCGTAACGCGGCAGGCGTGCCACTGCGGCTGGATCAAGACCAGCGGATGCTGCCAGGGGTGCTCGACGTCAACGTCGACGCCAGCAGGCGCGTCACCGTAGCAGCACACGTTGCCCTCGCCGGCTTTCTGCATCAGAAGAGGCAGCAGGCTGGCCTCCATTTCGCTGGCGACATGCGGCGATAAACGCAGCCAGTAGCCGTCGTCCAGGGAGACAAGCGTGCTTCCGCCCGCCGTCACCGGCAGCAGCCAGGCATCCGGCAGCGCCTGAATGACTTTTAATCCGGCATGCTGACAGCGGGTTAACCAGCCGCGCAGGCAATCGGCGTCGATGGCCACCGCGTCAACCTCGGCACCCTTTTTGTTTAGCACCGTCCAGTGAAGGTTATCCACGTCACCAATCAGCGTCTCTTCCGCCATCCACGAGAACGCCGTCGCCTGCGAGGCGACTTTCTTCGGCAGCGTAAAGTGGCGGAAGATCATGCTGCTGGCGGGCAGCAGCAGGCAAACGCGGGCGGCCAGAGGATGGTCCGCCAGCGCGTCCAGGCTCTCCAGCACCTCAACCTGCTGGCTGCCGGAGACACACCACATTATTTTCCCGCCCTCGCGGCTGTCGGGACGAACAAAAAGGACCTGTTTCATAGCGTTCTACTTTTCTTATTCAATCATTCGGTAACGACGTTGCCACGTCACGATCTCACCGGCTTCGTTATTCACCTGAAGCTGGCTCACCACGCGAAGCGTTAATTCATCGGTATTGCCGGTATAATTGACGCGGAAATACCGGCTATTAATGGAGAGAAAGTCGGCCACCTGCGGGAGGTCGTCTTTCAACTGCGGGAAGGTCTGCTCCAGCGCTTTGCTGAAGGTTTCCATATTTTCCCAGCCGGTTTCAGGACGCGATTCAATCAGGCGAACGGCATCATCTTCATTGAGTTTTCCCGGGAACAGGGCGGCCAGTAGGGCGGCCTGCTCCGGTTTCAGAGTGTTCACATCCACCTTGCTGGCGGAGTCCGGCAGCGCGCACAAGAGCTTGCTCACCTTCGGGTAAGCGGCAGCCGGGAACGCAGGCAGCAGCTTGATCTCGGCAACCGTGCGCATCATCTGGTTCGCCGGTTGACGCGCGGGCACTACGCCAGCCCAGGCATCGGTCTCGGCGCCCTCTTTGATCGTCGTCGCGTCGCCATCGAGATAGTCCACCAGTTGCAGATACACCTCTTCCGCGTTGGTCTGGCTCAGGCCGCTCTCCGTCAGAAGCTGTTCAACAATCTGCTCTCTGCGGGGCTTTTCCGGCACCGTTGGGGCATTTTGCCCCTGCGCCATTTTTTCGACCGCCAGCAGGTTGTTGACGTTAAAGCAGTCCTGTGCGTCTTCCACCTGGCTGACCACCGTATAGTCTTCGCCGCGGGTTTCCAGCGGCTGATGCCAGTCGCCGTCGAGGGAGATCGGTTTGTTTTCCCCGCTGGCGTCGGTCTGCAGCCTGTCTTTCACCACCTTTTCCTGCGCCTGCATCGCCCAGCGCAGCTGCTGCTGGCTTACCTGGTAATGCGTTTTTTGCAGGTTGCGGCAGAACTGCTGGCTGATTTTGGCGGCCAGCGCCGACATCATCACCAGCAGGATCAGCACCACCAGCAGCGCCACGCCTTTCTGTTTCTGTAATCGGCTCATGGCTTCACTTCCGGTGCCGGCTGCGGCGCAGGCGCGGCCTCTGGCGCTGCGGCAGGCGCGGCCTCTGGCGCTGCGGCAGGCGCAGGTGTGGCTGCGTCAGGCAGATCGCCCGGGGTCGTAAAGACCCAGCGCCAGGTATCGCCGTTTTCCATGGTCAGCGTCAGCTCCACGCCGTCCGGCAGGTGCGCCGGGTCGCTCCAGCTTTTCTGCCAGCCCTGACGGTAAAAACGCCACTGGAGTGATTTCACCTCGCTGACAATCGGCACCTCGTCGGGTTTGGCGTCCACCGGGCCGTCAATCACCGGCCAGACGTCGCGATACAACCGCCCCGCTTCCAGCCGCCAGCGCACGCGCTCCAGCTGGACCGTTCCGCTCACGCCGTTCAGCGTGGTCAGCTCAATTGCATCGTCCACCTGACGGAACAGGTCCGGCTCGTTGCGCGGCGCGCGCGCCTGCAGCTGGTAGAAATCGCGCTCCATCAGGTTCCAGGCTCGCTGGAGCTGATTGAGCTTCGCCGCGCTGGCATCGGTGGCCGAACTGGTGCGCATCGCCCCGTCCAGAATTTGCCAGGCCAGGGTGCTGATCACCGCAAAGATGGTCAGCGCAATCATGATCTCCAGCAGGGTAAAACCGCGCTGGCGTCGGGTGTTCTTCACTTGCTCTCTCCCGGCCCAACGATCTGCAGCGCGATAACCGGCTGGCTGTCGTCGCCTTCCGCATACACGCGGATGGCGTTAGCCCAGCCGCTGTCGGCGGTTTTGACCCGCTGCTTGCGCCAGTTCCAGCTGCGTCCACCCATGATTTCTGTTCCCTGCTGCTCAGCATCCGGGAAGTCGGCTTTCGCGAGCTGCGCTTCTGCCAGCTGATTCTCAGCTACCCAGCTCGCCTGCAGCGTGTCGGCCAGCCCGTGGGTAAAACGCACGTTCAGGGAGACCGAGTTCATCAGCGCCAGCGCGGCGGTGGAGAAGATCACCAGCGCGACCATCACCTCCAGCAGCGTCATTCCCGTTTGCCTTTTCTTTCCGTTAGCCATCGTTTTCTACCGATACCGGGGCCGCGCCTTGCGACACCACGCGGAAATGGTGCTGTTTGTCATAGCTTTGCAGCGTCAGCGTGAAGCGGCTGATTTCGCCATCCGGCAAAAAGAGTACCTGCGGCTCGGAGGCGACCGTCGCAGCCAGACGCTGCGGCGAGAGCGAAACGTGCATCTCCTCAGGGAAATCGCCTTTGGTGGTAATACGGCCCGCAGATAACGGCACCCAGCGGCGCTCGCCGTTTTTATCCTCGAGCGTCACCAGCTGATAGTTATCCGGGGTTATCACCAGCCCGACAATATTTCCGTCCATCACCGCACGGTCTGAACCATAATCAACGAGGGCTTTTAATTGCTGGCCAAATATATCCGCACCGCTGCGCGAGGGTATTGTTGACACAACCATCATGGCGCAACTGGCAAATATCACCAGCGCCAGAATAATTTCCAGCAACGTAAAGCCGCGTTGATGTTTCATTATTTCTCTTTCTTATCCAGAGACCAGTTCGTAATATCATCGGCGGTATTGGCCTCACCGTCCGGACCGGCTGAGAAGACGTCAACCGCACCGTGTTCGCCCGGGCTCACCAGGATATAATCTCCGCCCCACGGATCCTGCGGCAGGCGGCGAATATAGCCGTCGGCGCGGTAGCCGTTAGGGATAGGCGCGATTTCAGGTTTGGTCACCAGCGCCTGTAAACCCTGCTCGGTTGTCGGGTAACGGTGGTTATCCAGCTTGTACATATCCAGCGAACCTTCGAGCGCGACAATATCGCTGGTTGCTTTTTGCGTATCCGCTTTTTCTTTATTGCCCATTAAGTTTGGCACCACCATACTCGCTAAAACGCCGAGAATAACGATCACCACCATTAATTCGAGCAACGTAAAGCCCGCCTGGCGAGCCAGGCGTTTTCTTTTTATAGCCATGATTTAACCTACCATATTATTAAGTTGCAGAAGCGGTTGTAATATTGACAGCACGATGAATAAAACAATCGTCGCCATAGATACCACCAGCGCCGGTTCAAATACCGACAGCGTTAACGTAATGCGATGCTGTAATGCCGATTCCTGGTTTTCCGCCGCGCGGTCCATTAAATTGCCTAATTCCCCGCTCTCTTCGCCGGAGGCAATCATGTAAAGCATGGTTGGCGGGAATAATTTCGCCTGTTCCAGCGCCGCGTAAAGCGATGCCCCCTGGCGCACGGTATCCGCCGCCTGCTCCAGCACCTGCCGGGCGTAGAGGTTTTCGATACCGTCCATGGCGATATACATCCCCTCCAGCAGCGGCACGCTGCTGGCCTGCAGAATGCTCAGAGTGCGGATATAGCGGGCACTGTTGATGGCGCACACCAGCTTTTTAATCGGCGAGCCGTTCACCAGCCAGCGGTTCCAGCGAAAACGGTTTTTGGCATTCCTGAGCCAGGTTTTAAAACTGACAAACCCACCGCCCAGGATCCCGACAATATAGATGCCGTAGGCCTGCAGGAAATCGCTCACCGCAATCAGCGTGCGGGTGGTGATCGGCAGCTGCTGCTTCATGTGGGTGAACTGTTCGATCACCTGCGGCACCACCGCCACCAGCAGAATGCTGATGACAGCGATGGCCACTACCGTCAGGGTGATCGGGTAGACCATCGCCTGCGTCAGCTTGCTTTTCATCTTCTGGCGCTGCTCGTTGTACTCCGCCAGCTTCTCCAGCACGTCGCCCAGGTGGCCGGTCTTTTCACCGGCCATCACCAGCGTGCAGTAGAGCTTGTCGAAGGTGCGCGGAAACTGGCTGAAGGCGTCAAAAAGCGTGTGCCCTTCCACCACCTTTTCACGAATTTCCACCACCATCGCCGCCAGCTTTTTGTCTTCCGTCTGCTTCGAGATCGCCTTCAGCGCGCTTTCCAGCGGCAGCGCGGCGTTGACCAGCGTGGAGAGCTGACGGGTAAACATCGACAGCACCGGCGTGGAGAGCTTTGCCCCGGTTTTTGCCTTACCAGACGCCGCCGCCTCGCGGGTTTCGGTGATGGTCACGGGCATCAGCTTTTGCTCGCGCAACATCTGGCGAACCTGCTTTTGCCCTTCGGCCTGCAGCGTGCCGCGCCGGGTTTTCCCCGCCGCATCCGTCGCCGTCCAGGCGTAGAAGGCCATTATTCATCCCCCCCGCGCTCGGCGGTGACGCGCATCACCTCTTCCAGGGAGGTTACGCCGCCGATCACCTTCAGCAGCCCGTTTTCGCGCAGGCTGTAGGCCTGCTTAAAGAGCTGCGTTTCGATGGACATCTCGTCCTTATCTTCATGAATGGCCCGGCGCATGGTGCTGTCCACGACGAGGAATTCATGAATACCGGCGCGCCCCTGATAGCCGCTCTGGCGGCAGTGCTCGCACCCCACCGCGCGATAGATCTTTTTAGGCGGCGCGTCCATAAAGCTGAACAGCGCTTTTTCATTGGCGTCCAGCGGACTGGTGGTCCGGCAGTGGGTACACAGCCGACGCACCAGACGCTGGGCAATGACACCGAGCAACGATGAACCAATTAAAAAGGACTCCAGCCCCATATCGCGCAGACGGGTAATCGCCCCTGCGGCGCTGTTGGTGTGCAGCGTAGACATGACCAGGTGACCGGTGAGCGACGCCTGCACCGCAATTTGCGCGGTTTCGCCGTCGCGAATCTCCCCGATCATCACCACGTCCGGGTCCTGACGCAGAATGGCGCGCAGCCCGCGGGCAAAGGTCATGTCCACGCGCGGGTTAACCTGCGTCTGCCCCACCCCTTCCAGCTCGTATTCAATCGGGTCTTCAACGGTCAGGATGTTGCGTTCATGGCCGTTCAGCGCCGAGAGAATGGCGTACAGAGTGGTACTTTTACCGGAGCCCGTTGGCCCGGTGACCAGGATAATGCCGTGCGGGCGGTCAATCAGCCCCTTTAACTTCTCCAGCTCTTCATCAATCAGGCCCAGCTTGTTGATGTCGGGCTTCAGGTTGCTTTTGTCGAGCAGGCGCATGACCACGCGCTCGCCGTACTGGGAGGGAATGGTCGACACGCGCACGTCGATGGCCTTGCGGCCAATGCGCAGGGAGATACGGCCATCCTGCGGCAGGCGCTTCTCGGCGATGTCGAGTTTTGACATGACCTTGATGCGCGACACCAGCAGCGGCGCGAGCTTTCGCGCCGGCTGCAGCACCGGGCGCAGCACGCCGTCGACGCGAAAGCGAATGCTCAGCGTGCGCTCGAAGGTTTCGATATGAATATCCGACGCGCCGTCTTTCACCGCCTCGCCGAGAATGGCGTTGATCAGACGGATCACCGGGGAGTTTTCGTCGTTATCGAGCAGATCTTCGTTATCCGGGATCTCCTCGGTTAACGCCATCAGATCGATATCCGCGTCCATGTCGTCCACCAACTGCTGAGACACACCGCTGCTCTGCTGCCAGATCTTAGCCAGCAGTTCGTCAAAGGCTTCCGGCGTCAGGGTCACCGGGACGAACGCGCGTCCCAGCACCCGGCGCACCTCCAGCAGTGCAAACGCCGGGGTGTCTTCACGGATATAGACGTCGTTGTTGTAAAACAGAACGCCGTTATCTTTTGCGTAGCTGCTGCTACACAGGGTTTTAGTCAGTTCGTCCACGGTGCCCTCTCCGCCTTAGTGTTTAAACGGATTGCGCGGCGCGCTGGCGCTGGTTTTTACCGGTGCAGCGCTGGCGTCAACGGGAAACGCAGGCAGTACCGCGTTATCCGTGGGTTCGATAATGCCGAGCTTTTTCTCTTCCACGCGCTGCTGCTGGCGGGCGCGGATCTGGTCATATTTCTCTTTCGACGCCGCGCTGTAGTTGTCGTCGTCGCGCAGGACGGTGGTATGGATAAACACCATCAGGTTGCGTTTCGACGTATCCTGCGAGGTATAGCGGAACAGCTGGCCGACCAGCGGGATATCGCCCAGCAGCGGCACTTTGGAGACCGACTGCTTGGTAACGTTTTCCATCAGGCCGCCGAGCACCACCGTCTGCCCGCTGTGCACCATCACTTCGTTGTTGATGGTGCGGGTGTTAAAGGTTGGGCCGAGGCTGGCGTCTTCCGTCGCGCTGTTGTCGACGCTGGAGACCTCCTGCTCGATCTTCAGGTGGATCATGTCGCCGTCGTTGATTTGCGGCACAATTTTCAGCTTGGTACCAACCGTCTTACGCTCAACGGAGTTAAAGACGTTGTCGCCGCTGGTGGTCTGCGAACCGGAGAGCACCGGCACATCCTGACCGACGTTGAACGACGCTTCTTTGTTATCCAGCGTGACCACGCTTGGCGTGGAGAGAATGTCGTTTTTGCCGTCGGTGGAGAGCGCGGACATCAGTGCCCCAAAATCACCGTTAAAGAAGCCGGTCGCCAGGCCGGTGAAGCTCGCCCCCTTCATGGTGCCGTTCTTAATCTGGCTGATTGGCAGGCCGGTGGAGCCGAACTGCACGCCGCCGTGCTTGCTGGTCCACTGCACGCCGAGATCCAGGCCGTTACCGTCCTGCACTTCAGCAATGATCGCTTCCACCAGCACCTGCGGACGGCGGATGTCGAGCTTGTCGATCACCTTCTCCAGAGAGTTCATCACGTTAGGCTGGGCGGTGATCACCAGCGAGTTGGTTGACTCGTCGGCGCTGATGTTCAGATCGCTGGACGCGGTGGCGGTTTTCGCCTTCGGCGTGCCGGCCTTGTCTTTCAGCTGTTCGCCAATCCCGGTGAGAACCGGCACCACCTTCGTGGCGCTGGCATATTTGAGGTAGAAGACGCGGGTATTTCCCTCGTTGTTCTGCTCGCGGTCCAGCTGCTGGATCAGGGAGCGGGTACGCATGCGCGCATCTTCCGAGCCGCTGATCACCAGGCTATTGGTTTCGTCATCCGCCACCACTTTGGTCGCCAGCTGCGGCGCGTTCTGCCCCTTCTGCTCTTCGTTGTTGAGGTTGTTCAACATATCCGAGAGCTCTTTGGCGGAGGCAAAGCGCAGCGGCACGATCTCGCGGCGCTGAATACCGTCTTTATCGACGCGCTGCACCAGATCCACCAGGCGGTTCACCACCGAGGCTTTACCGGTTAACAGCAGCACGTTGGACGGCTCGAAGTGCACCACGTTGCCGATGCCGGTGGCATCGTTGAGCTGGCGGAGCAGCGGAGCGAGTTCGCGTACCGGCACGTTTTCCATGCGCACCACGCGGGTGATAATCTCATCGCCTTTGCCCGGGTTTTTGCTGTCCGCCAGCGGCGCGCCGGCGGTGCGGGCTACGCTTGAGCGCACCACTTTCACCATGCCGTTATCCATCGGGATCACCGACAGACCGTACAGGTCCAGCACGCTCAGGAAGAACTGGTAATACTCATCTTCCGTCAGCACGTTGTAGGTTCGCACAGACACCGAGCCCTGAACGGACGGATCGACGAGAATGGTTTTGTTCAGATTGCGGCCTACCGTATCGATAAACTCGCGGATATCGGTATTTTTAAAGCTCGCGCTAAAGTTAGCTGCAAGCAGCGAACTCGAATATAACGACAATGCGGTCAGCGCCACGCACGCCCATGGAAATTTCTTCATGTTTGTACACTTGTTAATTGTTTAGAACATTAACCCGAATATTTTCAAGGTGAGCGTGACGCCTGACGACGACCTCCGCTTCTTTCATTTTCGACCAGTTGGCAATAATACTTTTTGCCTTAGCTTCATCGGTCATATCGACAGCGTTCACTTTTACGGCCACGTCACCCTTTTCCAGCCCTGAATGGCTGTAGAAGGAAGAGGCATTCCTTGGATTAATGTTGTAGCCTTCCAGCTGGCCCTTTTCGATTAACGGCTTTAACACCAGATAATCATTCAGATGCACGCTTTCCGCGCCTGCATCTTTCGTCGATTTGGTCACCGGGCCGCTGTCAACGCCGCCCTTAAAATAATCAGGCTTATTTAACGCCAGTACCTGCGTAGCACCTTCGTAATTAACCACCACATTGTCTTTATTAATTTCCTGAATAAAAGCATCGTTAAAACCGATCAGCGGCTCGCCTTCACGGTAGCTCTTCTGGCCACCCGGCGTTTTGATGACGGCGAACGAAAGCCAGGCGTCATCGCTGCGAACAATGCCTTCTATCTCTGCTGCCAGCGGGGCGCTTACCGCCGTTGCCGTGTTGTCCTGACGTACCGCTGCCGTGAAAAGGGTGAATGTCTTTTCGTCATGACGTTTTTTCAGCGGCTGCGCATCAGAATTAGCCAACTTATTCGTAACTTTTTTATAATCTTTAAACGTCAGATACCCTTGCTGGCCGCAAAAAATTAGCAGCACAAACATAATGCAAGGCGTTATCCACCGTGACAGAAATGAGAACCTCATTTTTCATCTGGCCTTTAACAAAGCGAAAATAAGCAGCGTCGTGCTGCGCCAATATGTGAGCAAAGAGTAATTTCACGCTGTAAAAACGACCACTGACTTTGCCGCTAACTTTCATACAGAAAAATATTGACCGTATAAAATCCAGATGTTAGGCCTCACCGGCAGGATATTTTTACCCTGTGCGCAAATTGACCACTCTATAGCGTTGCTTTAGTTTCTCGTCCTGTTGCTATTCCTAATCAGAGACGGTAAGTCGTTATGTATCAGAGCCACTTTAATTTTAAAAATCCGCCCTTTCGGAAAATAACCCGGTTATCCGGGGATTTTCTGGTGCCTTATCATCAGGACGTGTTCAACCTGCTGAAAGAGAAAACCCAACAGGCGGGGATTACTGGGCTCTTTGCTGACGATGCCCCGCTGCTGGGTCAGTTCAGCGATGCCCTGAAATCCGCTAATCCTGGCGTGCTTGCCATCAACGCGTTTCCAAAACTGAGTGCCAGTAGCCTGCTGTACAAACTCAACCCGGGAACGAAAGAGAGCAAGAACCGGCTTCAGGCAGTGGATGCCGTACTGCACCAGTGGCAAGGGGGGAAAAACCGGACGAAAGTGCTGGTGATTACCCATACCGAGGCCATGAAGGACACCTGTCGGGAGGTGCTGGCGATGCTGCTGACCCGCGCGCAGGAGATGGAGTTTCGCCTGTCCATCGTGCTGATGGGTACTGCGGATCAGGACGCCGTTCTGATGCAGCAACCTGAGCTGCGTGAATATGCTCATACCCGTCACTCCCTGCGCCCCCTTACCTGTCGGGAGTCTCTCAGCTACGTACAGGCGCAGTATGAAGAGCACGGGTGCGAGAATGCGCCGCTCACCCCGGCGCGCGTGCGCAAGATGCATGCGCTAACCAAAGGGAATATCAGCAAGCTCAATGAACTGGCGCACCTGTCGATGCTGGCCGCCTGGACCGAACGTGCAGCCCAGGTCAGCCCGCGTCATTTACGGCTGGCGGCGGGCGAGACGCTGCCCGCGAAAAAACACGGTAAGCGCCTGGCTACCGTCGGTTTATTCGCGTCCGTGCTGTTCGCCGCCTGCGGCTGGTATTTCACCTCTTCGATCGGTGCAAAACTTCCGGTTCAGCTCCCGGTACCTGTGAGCTGGAAACAGCAGACGCCGCACGTTCAGGCGCCGGTGGTGCCGGTTATCGACAACGAGGTGGTGAATCAGCCGGATGCGATGCATCAGCTCTATCTGATGTGGGGGTATGACGCCTCGGCGGACGATGCCCTGTGTCAAAATGCCGCGAAGGTGAACCTGATGTGTAAGCAGGGGAACGCTTCACCGGACGCGCTGGCGCTGGAAGGCTATCCGTGGATAAGTGAGCTGAAAACCGGCAATCACCTCAACTATGCCGTGGTCGCTCGCGTCGGGGATAACTCACTCGACCTGCTGATGAACAACCGCACCTGGCAGGTAAGCCGCAGCTGGTTTAACCAGCATGCCACCGGGAACTATACGCAACTGCACCGCCTGACGCCGGAAGGCAAAGACGCCATCAGCGCCGCCAGCGATGCGAAAGACATGGGTTGGCTTGACCAGCAGCTCAGCGTGGCTCTTAACCAGCCCGAAACCCATGCCCAGACCTGGACGGCGGAGATGATGAAACGCACCCGTGAGTTCCAGCAGCAAATGCATCTGCATGTGGATGGCATTCCAGGGGAAGATACGCTGATGCAGTTAATGCGTGAAACCCATTCCACGCCGAGCGTATTAATACAGGCCTCGCGTTCCACACCGGACGCTAAAAAGCAGGAGAAGCATTCCTGATGTCTACCATCTGTCTTGCTGCCCAGCGCAGCTACACTACCGGGGAGGCGGTCTGGTTTTCGTACCGCCTCCCCAGCCTGAGAAAAGTCTTCGGCAACGCCTTTTTATGGACGTTGGGCCTGTGCGCCATGCTGATGGCGGGCATGTACGCGCATACTTACTGGAGCCTGCGTCATCCTGCGCCGGAACCGGTAAAAAAAGCGAGCGTCGCGAAACCCGAAACGCAGCTTTCCGATATGCACTATGTGTATGTGAGCAAGCCGTTCCCGCATCCTCATCCGAAACCGGCCCCGGTGCAGGCTGACGTTCCCGCCATGCAGGATCTGCCGATTAACAGCGACGATGCCGACTGGCAGCAGGCGCCCGACGGCGCCGAACCGCACGATACGTCGCGGGATACGTTACCCGGCACCGAAGCGCATGAAGTCGCGCCCGCCAGCGCAGGCAGTGAGGATGCTTCTTTAACCGAGTTGTTTAAGCAGGCGTTAAAAGAACAGGAGCAAGATTATTCGCAAGGCAAAATTCCCGCGCCGCCGGTGGACGAAACGCAGGATAATTCACAGTCGAGGGTGCCACATAAGGTGGATGACCGATCGCCTTTGAGTCAGAAAGGCGATCGGCTGGAGTAATTAATATTTTTCCGGCAACGTTGTCAGGTTAAGGAGTCGTCCTTTTTCCACAACAATATATTGACCTTTTTTCAGGTCGGAGAGGATTTTAATAATGGTACTACGCGCCAGGTTAGTGTATTCCTGAATATAATCATAAATATTAATATCACGCTGATGATGAACAATCAGTTCATTAATCTCGTATAAGAATTCACGCACAACGGCGTAAGCGCTGCGGGCAACCAGCACATCGTCACGTTTGCTCAGCATGCAAATGTACCAGGAGAGCACTTTGGTCAGTTCAGGCCATAAATTGTTGTCCGTCATCAGCTGCGCGAAGACCTCTTTCTTGATCGAGCGCACCACGGTGTTGCCGCGAACGAGGCCGTACATATGGGTTGCGTTGTAGTACATAGCAGAAAGACCAAAAATGCACTGGCCCGTGACCGTGAACATACACAGTTCGTCGGATTCGCGTCGGAATTCAACTTCACCGCTGACGATAATATGAATATATTGTGAGTCAGACGTGGATATTTTTTGCCATTTTTTTAAGGTTTTCTCTTCAAATCCTGACGTTGCAGAAATAATGGTTTCCATTTCATGTTGCGGACGTAATTTTTTTGCATAGATGCTTAACATTGTTATACCCGATTTAAGATGTGAAATTTAAAAATGCAGGCGAAAGGCAAAAGAAGCCTTACCCCTAGAATATTTTCCTGGTGAAGTTCTCAAGAAGAAAAATAAAGAATAAGTGCGATATATTTATTTTGCTGAATTACTTAGCAAGCTATGTGTCTATCTTAAATCCGGATAATTTTAAGTCAATTAACTAAAAATGAATTGAGTTTGTACTTAAGATTAATCTGAAGGAATCAAAGAAAAAACTACCCATTCGGGGGTATCCCGAAGGATTACCCCTGCCCGTACTTCTCCAGAAGGGCTTCGGCAATGGCCATCGTTTCGACGTCCGCGACGCCGTTCCACAGGTCAGGCCGGAAATGCATCTGGAACGCCGTGATGATGCGCTTTTGCTGCGCCGGGGTGCTGTCAACCGGCACCTCATAGCCATACCGCGCGAGGAGATCGAGTAATGCCCCGGTATCCACCTGCTGATAGCGCGGACGCCCGTTTATATAGAATGCGACGCGCGCCGGGTCGGGCCATGCGCCAATGCCCTGCAAAGCAAGCTGTCGCCACGGGAACAGCGGACCAGGGTCATCTTTGCGCTGCGGAGCGATGTCCGAATGTGCCACCACGTTTTCAGGCCTGATGTTGTAGCGGGTAATAATATCTTTGGCGAGCGGCACCAGCGCCGCAATTTGCGCAGGCTCAAACGGGGTAAAGTGCTTAACGCCAGACGCTTTTTGCCAGCCGCGGTTCTCCAGCTCAATGCCGACAGACGTATCGTTGATGCGGTTAGTGCCGCGCCAGAAGCTGATGCCCGCATGCCAGGCCAGTTCGCTCTCGGGTACCAGCTGCCAGATGCGCGGCTTACCGTCCGGTGCCGGGGGCTTAGCGGGGATCAAATAGTGAGAGCTGACGTTCTTATCCGTCAGCGTGGCCAGCGAGCTGTCAAAATCATCTGCGGTGTAGTGGATCACCAAGACCTTGATGCGCGGATAAGCCGCCTGCGCCTGATGACGCGTATCCAGCTCGTAGGCGCCTTTGTCGATGATCCCTTTTTCGGTGGCACATCCTGCCAGCAGCAGCGCCAGCAGGAGTGTTGCAAACGAACGCGTCATCGGAGGGTTTTCACCGCCGTACCGCTTACGCTCACCATCAGCATGCTGGCATCTTTCCCGACCGTTTCGTAGTCGATATCAATCCCCACGACCGCATCAGCGCCGAGGGCTTCCGCCTGCTCGCCAAGCTCTTTAAAGGCGATTTCGCGCGCTTTACGCAGCTCTTTTTCGTATGCGCCCGAGCGGCCGCCAACGATATCGCGGATACCGGCAAAAAAGTCACGGAAGATATTGGCGCCGAGAATCGCTTCGCCGGTAACCACACCGCAATACTCGGTTATTGTCTGCCCTTCCAGGGTTGGCGTTGTTGAAAACTGCATGGTTTCTCTCCTTCTTTAGCGTTCAATGCCTTAGGCACAGCATTATCGGTTCGTTACGCTATGATTGAAAGGATAGTTAATAAATAAGGAAATCAACATGCGCTATTCTGCTTTAACACTTTTCGTGCCCTGCGCGCTGGTGCTCAGCGCCTGTACCACCACGGTCACGCCAGCCTTTAAGGATATCGGTACCCGCAGCGGCCCCTGCATCGAGGGCGGCCCGGACACCGTGGCGCAGCAGTTCTATGATTATCGCATTCAGCACCGCAGCAACGATCTCACCGGCCTGCGCCCGTATCTGAGCGACGGCCTGGCGAAACTGCTTAACGACGCCACCCGCGATCCGCAGCATAACGTCTTGCTGAAATCCGATCCGTTCTCCAGCCGCGCCACGCTGCCGGACAGTGCTGAAGTCGCCAGCGCGTCAACCATCCCGAACACGGATGCCCGCAATATTCCGCTGCGCGTGAAGCTGACGCAGGGAACCCAAACCTGGCAGGATGAAGTGCTGATGATCCGTGAAGGACAGTGCTGGGCGGTAGACGACGTGCGCTACGTTGGCGGCAGCGTTCATGCCCCGGCAGGCACGCTTCGCCAATCGATTGAAAATCGCTAAACCCGCCGATACAACCGAGTAACCCCCGTAAAATGTGCGGCATTTCTTGCGGAATGCCGACATTTATACTCGCCGACCTTACCGCTCGCTATTTTGTGCTATGTTTAAGAGGAAACACGGGTTATATTTAACTTTTAACGCAGAAATATTGCATAACTATTCTGTCAACGGTACTATCTGCGGCCTCAATTGCTATAGATTGCCTGGATGAGTAAAGACTGCCCCGATGAGTATTAAACTAAACGGCATTAACTGCTTCTACGGCGCACACCAGGCGCTGTTTGACATCACGCTGAACTGCCCGGAAGGCGAAACGCTGGTTTTGCTTGGCCCAAGCGGTGCAGGCAAAAGCTCCCTTCTGCGTGTCCTTAATCTGCTTGAAATGCCCCGTTCAGGTACGCTGGCGATTGCCGGTAACCATTTTGATTTCGCGAAAACGCCGTCTGATAAAGCGATTCGCGAACTGCGTCAAAACGTCGGCATGGTCTTCCAGCAATACAATCTCTGGCCGCATCTGACCGTCCTGCAAAACCTGATTGAAGCGCCGTGCCGCGTGCTGGGGTTGAGCAAGGATCAGGCGATCGCCCGTGCCGAAAAGCTGCTGGATCGTCTGCGTCTTAAGCCTTACAGCGACCGCTATCCGCTGCACCTTTCCGGCGGTCAGCAGCAGCGCGTAGCCATTGCCCGCGCGCTGATGATGGAGCCTGCGGTACTGCTGTTTGATGAGCCAACCGCGGCGCTGGACCCGGAAATCACCGCCCAGATTGTCAGCATCATTCGCGAGCTGGCGGAAACCAATATTACGCAGGTTATCGTCACCCACGAGGTGGAAGTGGCGCGTAAAACCGCCAGCCGTGTGGTGTACATGGAAAACGGCTATATCGTTGAGCAAGGTGATGCGAGCTGCTTCGCGAACCCGCAAACCGATGCCTTCAAAAACTATTTATCTCATTGATTGTGTCAGGGGAAATATAATGAAAAAAGTATTACTTGCCGTGCTGCTTGCTGGCGTTACCCTTTCCGCTACCGCAGCTCAGACCATTCGTTTCGCCACGGAAGCCTCTTACCCTCCGTTTGAGTCCATTGATGCGAACAACAAAATTGTTGGCTTCGACGTGGACCTGGCTAACGCCCTGTGTAAAGAGATCGACGCGACCTGTACCTTCAGCAACCAGGCGTTCGACAGCCTGATCCCAAGCCTGAAGTTCCGCCGCATCGACGCCGTGATGGCCGGTATGGACATCACCCCGGAGCGTGAAAAGCAGGTGCTGTTCACCACCCCTTATTACGACAACTCCGCCCTGTTCATTGGTCAGAAAGGTAAATTCACCTCTGTCGATCAGCTGAAAGGTAAAAAAGTCGGCGTGCAGAACGGCACCACGCACCAGAAATTCATCATGGATAAACATCCGGAAATCACCACCGTTCCGTATGACAGCTACCAGAACGCGAAGCTGGATCTGCAAAATGGCCGTATCGACGGCGTATTTGGTGATACTGCGGTCGTGACCGAGTGGCTGAAAGCGAACGATAAGCTGGCGCCAGTGGGCGACAAAGTGACCGATAAGGATTACTTCGGTACCGGTCTGGGGATTGCCGTTCGTCAGGGCAACACTGAGCTGCAGCAGAAATTCAACGCTGCGCTGGAAAAAGTGAAGAAAGACGGCACCTACGAAACCATCTACAAAAAATGGTTCCAGAAGTAATTCCTGATGAATGAAATTTTTCCTTTAGCAAGCGCCGCCGGGATGACCGTCGGCCTTGCCGTTTGCGCACTGATTATCGGCCTCGTGCTGGCGATGTTCTTTGCGGTGTGGGAATCCGCGAAATGGTTCCCCGTCGCCTGGACAGGCTCCGCGCTAGTCACCGTGCTGCGTGGGCTACCGGAAATTCTGGTGGTCCTGTTTATCTATTTCGGCTCTTCACAGCTGCTGCTCACGCTGTCTGACGGCTTCACCCTCAATCTCGGCTTTGCGCAGATCCCGGTGCAGATGCAGATTGAAAACTTCGACGTCAGCCCGTTCCTGTGCGGCGTGATTGCCCTCTCCCTGCTCTACTCCGCGTACGCGTCGCAAACCCTGCGTGGTGCGCTGAAGGCCGTGCCGCAGGGTCAGTGGGAGTCGGGTCAGGCGTTAGGCCTGTCGAAGTCAGCCATCTTCTTCCGTCTGGTGATGCCGCAGATGTGGCGCCATGCCCTGCCGGGCCTCGGCAACCAGTGGCTGGTGCTGCTGAAAGATACCGCGCTGGTGAGCCTGATCAGCGTTAACGATTTGATGCTGCAAACCAAAAGCATCGCCACCCGTACCCAGGAGCCCTTTACCTGGTACATTGTGGCGGCGGCTATCTACCTGGTGATCACGTTGCTCAGTCAGTACATCCTCAAGCGTATTGACCTGCGTGCGACGCGCTTTGAACGGAGACCAGGCTGATGCTTGAATATTTTCCCGAGCTAATGAAAGGGCTGCACACCAGCCTGACGCTAACCGTGGCGTCCATTATCGTGGCCCTGATCCTGGCGCTGATTTTCACCATCATCCTGACGCTGAAAACGCCGGTTCTGGTGTGGATTGTGCGCGCATACATCACCCTGTTTACCGGTACGCCGCTGCTGGTGCAGATCTTCCTGATTTACTACGGCCCGGGCCAGTTCCCGTCGCTGCAGGAGTATCCGGTTATCTGGCATCTGCTCTCTGAACCGTGGCTGTGTGCCCTGATTGCCCTTTCGCTGAACAGTGCGGCCTATACCACCCAGCTGTTCTACGGGGCGATCCGCGCCATTCCTGAAGGACAGTGGCAGTCCTGCGGGGCGCTGGGCATGAGCAAGAAAGACACGCTGGCGATCCTGCTGCCGTACGCCTTCAAGCGCGCGCTCTCCTCTTACTCCAACGAAGTGGTGCTGGTGTTCAAGAGTACCTCTCTGGCCTACACCATCACCCTGATGGAGGTGATGGGTCACGGACAGCTGCTCTATGGACGCACCTATGACGTGATGGTGTTCGGTGCGGCAGGCGTGGTTTACCTGGTAGTTAACGGTCTGTTGACGCTGATGATGCGCCTGATCGAGCGTAGAGCGTTAGCGTTTGAGCGCAGAAATTAACCACGCGAATGCATAAAACGGTATTTATGGAGCGGGTAACCTGATGGGTTATCCGCTTTTTTTTTGCCACAACACAATACTTAATCATTTTTATTGCATACAAATTCATTAAATGGCATTGTACATCCATGCCGCAGACACGGCGCATAAATAAGACAGACGGGAGCATTACAATGAAAAAGTTAGTTCTGGCCGCATTACTCGCCACCTTCGCCGCTGGCGCATCCGCAGCTGATAAAATCAATTTTGGCGTGTCCGCCACCTATCCGCCGTTTGAATCGCTGGATGCCAGCAACCAGATCGTGGGTTTCGATATCGATCTGGCGAAGGCGCTGTGCAAACAAATACAGGCCGACTGCACCTTTACCAACCATGCCTTCGACAGCCTGATCCCGTCGCTGAAATTTAAAAAATACGATGCGGTGATCTCCGGGATGGACATCACGCCTGAGCGCAGCAAGCAGGTCGCGTTTACCGACCCGTACTACGCCAACTCGGCGGTAGTGATTGCGAAGAAAGGCGCTTATACCTCTTTCGATCAGTTGAAAGGCAAACGCATCGGGATGGAAAACGGCACCACGCACCAGAAATACCTCCAGGACAAGCATCCTGAAGTGAAGACCGTGGCCTATGACAGCTACCAAAACGCGATTATCGACCTGAAAAATGGCCGTATCGACGGCGTATTCGGCGATACCGCCGTGGTGAACGAATGGCTGAAAACCAATCCGCAGCTGGGCACAGCAACCGAAAAAGTGACCGATCCGCAGTACTTTGGTACGGGCCTCGGTATCGCAGTACGTCCGGATAACAAAGCTCTTCTCGAAAAACTGAACGGCGCGCTGAGAGCGATTAAAGCAGACGGCACGTACCAGAAAATTAGCGAGCAGTGGTTCCCGCAGTAATGTCTTTTGCCGGGTGACTCGGCCTACGGGGGTGGTAGTCTGTAGGCCGGGTAAGGCGAAGCCGCCACCCGGCACTCCCTCACAGCGGCACAAAGAACCTGAACCGTGCCCCGCTCGGCGACTCCATCAGCCTAATCCCACCGCCGTGCAGCTCCAGCATGCGTTTCACGATTAACAGCCCCAACCCGCCGCGGTTCTCCCGCGATGCCTGGGTATTCAACGCCGATGGCCGCTGGAACAGATCGTCGCGCAGCGAGGCATCCACGCCCGTTCCGCTGTCCGCCACTTCGACCTGCAGCCGTTCATTCTCCTGCCAGACAGCCAGACGAATTTCCCCGCCGCCTGGCGTATGGCGCATCGCGTTATCGAGCAGGTTGGTCACCACGCGTTCAATCATCGATACATCGGCGTTAATCAGCGGCAGCGGCCCCGGCACGTCAATATGCAAATTCACCTCGCGCGTGCGGGCGGTGAGCTCAAACTTCTGCGCCACGTCGGAAATCAGCTCCCCCATCGCGAAACGCTCGCGCTGCGGCTTAATGCCGCCGTGCTCAAGGCGCGCCAGCTCAAACAGCTGCTGCGACAGGTGCCGCACCTTTTGCCCCTGACGCAGCGCGGTGGCGAGATACTGCTGGTGCTCCTGCGGCGTCAGCGTGGCGGATTTTAGCGACAGGGTTTCCAGATAGCCCAGCAGCGAGGTCAGCGGCGTACGGAGATCGTGCGAAATGTTGGCGATAAACTCCCGGCGCTGGCGATCGCTGTCGGCCAGCTGGTCCCACTGGCGGGTGATTTTGCGCGCCAGCTCGATAAAGCTGTTGCGCAGGATCGCCACTTCATCCTTTGCCGCCGCGTCCGACGGCAGTGCCGCCAGCCGCCTGATAGCGCTTATGCTGTCCTGCTCCAGCCCGGCGACTTCGACCGTCAGCTGTTTTACCGGGCGCGTAACCCAGTACCAGACCAGTAAACCTGCCAGCAGGCCAAACAGCGCCACCCACAGCAGTGACCACAACACCGTGCTCCACAGCGCCTTATGCCAGGCCATCTCCGCCAGGGCGTTTGACTCCTCGCCCTGCAAAATAATGTACAGGTAGCCTTTTAGCTCGCCGTCCTGCCGCAGCGGCGTGGCGCTAAAGACCTTTTTATTTTGACTGCGCGGGTCGTCGCCCAGGATCGGTATGGCTGTCCCGCTCAGGAAGGTCTGAACCGGCGCCAGGTCGATTTTTTGCCGCTGAATATGCCCCGGCGGTGCGGCATCGGCCAGGATATCGCCGTCCGGGGAGACGACGTACAGCTCAACGCTCGGATTAAAAGTCATCAGCCGATCGAACAGCGGCTTGAGTGCCGTTCGGTCGACCCTGCCCTGCGCGTCCAGAATCGCTTCACGCTGGACTATCTGCTGCGCCAGCCCGCCCGAAAGCCGCTGCACCATCGCGTTACCGTACTGCGTACTGGTGTAGAGCTGTACCGCGCAGGCAACGGTGGCGCAGAGCATCATAAGCAGGATGAACAGCAGCGTCAGGCGCTGGCTCAGGCTAAAGCGGCGCATCATGATTTGGCTCCGCAAATTTATAGCCCTTGCCCCAGACGGTGCGAATAATCTCCGGCTCGGCGGCGTCCTTCTCAATCTTGATGCGCAGGCGGTTGATATGGGTATTAACGGTGTGCTCATAGCCTTCGTGCTGATAGCCCCAGACCTGCTCCAGCAGCGCCAGACGCGAAAAGACCTCGCCCGGATGGCGGGCAAAAAAGTAGAGCAGTTCGAATTCGCGCGGGGTGAGATCCACCACCTGGCCGTGAAGCAGCACGCTGCGCGCCAGCGGATCGATGGTCAGACCGTGGGCCTGAATTTGGCCGTCGGTTTGTGCCTGCCCCATCGCCTGCTGGCGGCGGAACAGCGCTTTGATGCGCGCAATTAATTCCTGCACCGAAAACGGCTTAGCCAGATAATCATCGGCGCCGGTTTCCAGCCCGGTGATGCGGTCGGTTTCGCTGCTGCGGGCGCTGATGATGATCACCGGCAGGTAGCGCGTCATCTGACGGATGCGGCGGCAAATCTCCAGACCGTCAACGTTGGGCAGCATCAGGTCAAGGATCACCGCATCCCACGGCTGTTTTTCAAGACGCAGTAAGGCGTTGCCCCCGTCGGGCTCGTGGGTAATGGCGTAGCCTTCATCTTCTAAATTGAGTCGCAGAAGCGCCGCGATATCGTGGTCGTCTTCCACCAGCAGGATCTGCTTCATGGGTAAGCCTTCAATCATTTCTTATGACGTAAGCTTACCTGATTTCGAGCGGGGGAAGAGTTCACATTTTGTTGAACATTGTGCGGGGTTCATGCCGGGTGGCGGCTACGCCTTACCCGGCCTACGGGTTAACAACGTCAACACTTCATAATGCGCGGTATGCGGGAACATATCGAAAAGCTGCACGCGTTCAATGCGGTAGCCCGGTAGATGAGCGATATCTTTCGCCATGGTCTGTGCATTACAGCTGGAATAGACGATGTACTCCGGCGCCATCTGGCTCAGGTAGTCGCACAGCGCGTTCCCGATGCCGCGGCGCGGCGGGTTGACCAGCACCAGCTCCGGCACGTTGCCCTGGCCGGTGGCAAACTGGGTGGAGTCCAGCGCCTGGAAGTGCAGATTCGTTAACCCCAGCTCGGCGGCGGACTGTTTCGCGCAGGCAATCGCTTCGGCAGAGATTTCAATTCCGGTGAGCTGCATTTCTGGCGTGGCGCAGTGCAGGCCAAAGCCGCCCACGCCGCAGAAGAGATCCCACATATGCTGGACGTTTAACGCACGCACCCAGTCGCGGGCGGTGGCGTAGAGGCTGCTTGCCACCGTCGGGTTAGTCTGGAAGAAGCTTTGCGGGCGGATCCACAGCGGCACGCCGTTGAAGCTTTCGGCCAGCGCATGCTGTTCGGTGAAGAAAATCTCTTTCTCCCCTTCCATGATCGCCATATGCACCGGCTGAATGTTCGCCGTAATGACCTTAAGCTGCGGAAGCTGTTCCTGCAGCCACGGCAGCGCCGCGCGCAGCTGCTCGAGCTTGGCTTCGGATCGCAGCACGAAGCGCAGCATCATGCCGCCGTCGAACTGGCTTTCCGTCAGCAAAAGGTATTTCAGCTCGCCTCGCCTGCGGGCGACGTTGTAAGGCGTTAACCCTGCACGCGCAATAAACGGTTTCAGTGCGGCAAAGACGGGCTCAAATGAGGCGGGATACAGCGGGCAGTCGGTTAAGTCTTCCGGCGTGCCGTCGCGGTGCAGCATCCCCAGCAGCGGTTTTTCAACGCTGCCGCTGACCACCATCTTGGCTTTATTACGAAAGCCCTGCTCCGGGCCGCTGACGGGCGCGCACCACTCGCCCACCGCGTGTGCTGCCAGCAGCTGTTGCAGGTCGGCCATTTTGGCGGTGAGTTGTTGAGAGACCGGCTGTTCTATCCACTGACAGGAGCGGCAGCGTCCGGCGTCATAGAGTGCGCACTGCATATGAAAACCTTAAGGATCACGAGGGCTGCGATTATACACATTATTGCAGGCGGAAGAACCGCCGACTGGAGGCGGGGATAAAAAGCAGGAACAGAACCAGCATGTCCGGGAGTTTTTGCATAAACAGCGCGCGCAGGATCTCGCGTTTGGATTCCCCGGCAATGCTGAACAGCTCCGGATAGCCATAGCCCAGCGAGGCGGCCCACAGATAGCTGGCGGCGGTAATTTGCGTCAGCAGATAGACCCAGCGCGCCCAGTTTCGCCCTTTGACCAGCGAAAACGCGCAGTAGATCTCGATAAACACCAGCACCAGGCTGCTCAAAAAGACCAGCGTCAGATTCCACGTCTGCACGCTGCGGTGAATGAATTCACCGATGCCGCGCACGCCCAGGGTGTTCAGAATCATCAGCACGTCCAGGCAGCGGATCATAATAATGGCGAGCGCCGCCACCTGAACCAGTGCAGGTACGTTAGGTCGCGCGTGCGTAGTACGTGATTTTTTTAATAATCCCAATGTTTTACTTCCCTGAAAAACAGTGCCGCGTCATGCGCGGCACATCACTGGAAATTTTAAATCCTTCAGCCGCGTCTTGCACGCTGGATATCGCGCACGCGCTGCTTTTCCGCGCGCGCCATCAAATACCAGGCGATAAATCCGACAATTCCGACCACGCCGAGGATGATAGAGGCCAGGGCGTTGATCTCCGGGTTGACCCCCATGCGCACGCTGGAGAAGACCAGCATCGGCAGCGTCGTTGCGCCCGGTCCGGAGACAAAGCTGGCGATAACCAGATCGTCCAGCGACAGCGTAAACGCCAGCAGCCAGCCGGAGATCACCGCTGGCATAATCATCGGCAGGGTGATGATGAAAAAGACCTTCAGCGGCGTCGCGCCAAGATCCATCGCCGCCTCCTCAATGGAGCGATCCAGCTCGCGCAGGCGCGAGGAGATCACCACCGCCACGTAGGCCGTACAGAAGGTGACGTGCGCCAGCCAGATGGTGAGCATGCCGCGATCCGCCGGCCAGCCGATGGCGTGCGCCAGGGCCACGAACAGCAGCAGCAGCGCGAGACCGGTGATCACGTCCGGCATAACCAGCGGCGCGGTGATCATAAAGGCGAACCCGTTCGAGCCGCGAAAACGCCCGAAGCGCACCATCACCAGCGCGGCGATCGTGCCCAGCACCGACGCCATTGTCGCCGCCAGGGCGGCAATGGTCAGGCTCAGCCCCACCGCGCTCATCATCGCATCATCGTGGAACAGCTCGCTGTACCAGCGCGTCGACCAGCCCGCCCATACCGTCACCAGCTTGGAGCTGTTGAAGGAGTAGATCACCAGCATCAGCATCGGCGCATACAGGAAGGTAAATCCGATAACCAGGATCGCAATTCGCCACGGGGAGCGCACTACCGGTAAGTTGTTCATCCGTGATCTCCCATCTGTTTCTGCTGATGCTTGTGGAACCACATGATCGGCACGATCAGCAGCAGGAGCATCACAATCGCCACCGCCGAGGCCACCGGCCAGTCGCGGTTATTGAAGAACTCCTGCCACAGCACGCGGCCAATCATGATGCTGTCCGGGCCGCCGAGCAGTTCCGGGATCACAAACTCCCCCACCGCCGGGATAAAGACCAGCATTGACCCGGCGATAATCCCGCCTTTGGTCAGCGGGACAATGACGCTGAAGAAGGTTTTTAACGGGCGGGCGCCGAGATCGAGCGACGCTTCCACCAGCGAGTAATCAATACGCGTCAGCGCCGTGTAGATCGGCAGCACCATAAACGGCAGATAGGCGTACACAATGCCGATATAGACCGCGAGGTTGGTGTGCAGGATCGTCAGCGGCTGATCGATAACCCCGAGCCACATGAGAAAGTTATTCAGCACGCCGTTGTTTTTCAGGATCCCCATCCAGGCGTAAACGCGGATCAGGAACGAGGTCCACGACGGCAGGATCACCAGCAGCAGCAGGATGTTACGCGTCGACGGCTTGCTGTGCGCCACCGCCCACGCCAGCGGATAGCCCATCACCAGGCAGCAGAGCGTCGAAATCGCCGCCACCTGCAGCGACTGCAGATACGCTTCGAAATAGAGCGGATCGTCGGTGAGCTGCAGGAAGTTGCCGAGATTAAGCGTCAGCGTCAGCTGCCCGTCGGCCCAGTCCAGCAGGTTGGTATAGGGCGGGATCGCCCGCGCCATTTCCGCCAGGCTTATCTTGAAAACAATCAGGAACGGCAGCAGGAACAGCAGGATCAGCCACACGTACGGCATGGCGATCACCAGCTTGCGGCCGTGTTTCATCTGCATGCGCGTCAGTAAACCGGCAAAGCCGCCCGACTTTTCTACGCGGGCTGGAGGTTCAAGTGTGCTCATGATCGCTCCTTATACCGTCAGTACGACGCAGCTGTCAGCATCCCAGCACAGGCGCACTTCGTCACCCCAGGTCGGCTGCCCCTTGCGATAGCGATGTTCGTTCTGTAGCTGCGCGCTAAGCATCTGCCCGCTTTTCAGGCGCACGTGGTAGATGGACAGATCGCCCAGATAGGCAATGTGCACCACTTCGCCCACGGCAAAGTTGTAGCCATCGGCAGGCGGATCCTCACAGAGCATGATCTTCTCCGGACGCAGCGCGACGTAGACCGGCACGTTATCCACCACGGAGTTATCAGGATCGACCTTAAGCGGATGCTGCAGCCCCGGCGATTCGATGACCAGGCCATCTTCCTGACGATCTTTCAGCAGCCCTTCGAAGACGTTAACCGAGCCGATGAACTCCGCGCTGTAGCGGGTGGTCGGGTGCTCATAAATCTCCTCCGGCTCGCCAATCTGCACGAACTTCCCGCGGTTCATGATCGCGATACGCCCGGCCATGGTCATCGCCTCTTCCTGGTCGTGGGTCACCATCACGCAGGTCACGCCCACGCGCTCGAGGATATCCACCACTTCGAGCTGCATACGGTCGCGCAGCTTTTTATCCAGGGCACCCATCGGCTCATCGAGCAGCAATAATTTCGGGCGTTTCGCCAGGCTTCTTGCCAGGGCCACGCGCTGGCGCTGGCCGCCGGAGAGCTGGTGCGGCTTACGCTTCGCGAACTCCTGCATGTGCACCAGGCTCAGCATCTCGGCCACGCGCGCGGTAATTTCGGCCTTCGGCAGCTTGTCCTGCTTCAGGCCAAAGGCGATGTTCTGCTCCACCGTCATGTGCGGAAACAACGCGTAGGACTGGAACATCATGTTAATCGGGCGCTGATACGGCGGCACGCTGGAGAGATCCACGCCATCGAGCATGATTTGCCCGGCGGTGGGCTGTTCAAAACCGGCCAGCATACGCAGCAGGGTCGATTTACCGCAGCCAGAAGCCCCCAGAAGGGCAAAAATTTCGCCTTTATAGATAGTCAGGCTGACGTCGTCCACGGCATGCTGGCCATCGAAAGATTTGGTGAGGTTACGAATTTCAAGAAGCGGGGTCAGCGCTTTACGGACTTTCGCCTGCGGGCGGGGGATCGCGTCATTCACGGGGTGTTCTCCGGCATAGATCAATACTGGTGCAAACGCACCGTCAGGGTGCGCATCGCCGGGCGGCGCTAACGCCTGCCCGGCCTACGGGTTGTAGAAGCCCGGTAAGCGTTAGCGCCACCGGGCAACAATACCCAACGCCGTTATTTACCGCTTTTCACCTTGGTCCACGCGCGGGTACGCACGCGGTCAATTTTTGGATCCTGAACTTTCAGGGTGAAGAGCTTGGCGAACACATCCGCTGGCGGATAGATAGCCGGGTTGTTACGGATTTCTTCGCTTACCAGCGGCACGGAGGCCTTGTTACCGTTCGCGTAGTAAACGTGGTCGCTGATGTGGGCGATCACGTCAGGACGCATCAGGTAGTTGAGGAACTGATACGCTTCGTCTTTGTTTTTGGCGTCAGCCGGCATCGCGAAGACGTCGAAGAAGGCCAGCGCCCCCTCTTTCGGAATGAAGTAAGAGACGTTCACGCCGTTTTTCGCCTCTTTCGCGCGGTTAGCCGCCTGCCATACGTCCCCTGCCCAGCCGATCGCGACGCAGATGTCGCCGTTCGCCAGGTCGTTGATGTACTGAGACGAGTGGAAGTAACGAATGTTTGGACGCAGCTTCAGCAGCAGATCGGTTGCCGGGCCGGTGTAATCATCGGCTTTACTGCTGTTCGGGTCTTTGCCCAGGTAGTTCAGCACGGTCGCGAAAATCTCTTCCGGCGCATCGAGGAAGGAGACGCCGCAGCTTTTAAGCTTCTCAAGGTTTTCCGGCTTCAGCACCACGTCCCAGCTGTCCAGCTTGACGTCCGGGCCCAGCACCGCTTTGACTTTATCAACGTTGTAGCCGATACCGGTAGTCGCCCACAGGTAAGGCATGGCGTATTTGTTGTCCGGGTCATGCTTAGCCACCAGCTTCAGCACTTCTGGATCGAGGTTTTTCCAGTTCGGTAGCTTGCTTTTATCCAGCGGTTGGAAGACGCCTGCCGTCAGCTGACGCTCCAGGAAGCTTGCAGAAGGCACCACGAGATCAAACCCGGTGCTGCCCGCCATCAGTTTGCCTTCCAGCACTTCGTTGGAATCGAAAACGTCGTAGACCACTTTAATGCCGGTCTCTTTCTCAAAATTTGCCACCGTGTCCGGCGCAATATAGTCAGACCAGTTGTAAACGTGCAGCGTTTTTTGTTCCGCAGCGAGCGTGCCGGCAGAGACGGCCATCAGAGCACCCGCAACCAGACCCGATAACCATTTTTTATTCAAGGCGATCATATCTTTATTCCTTCTGAAAGCTCGTTAACAAACGAACTAAAACTGTGCAATCTGAAGATATGCAATAATCATGCATAGTTTGTCGCTCTGCCCAAAATAAAAAGAAACCTCTTTACCCGGCAGTTTCCGCTCGCTTTTTTAAGCACCGCAAGAATAACTGTAGCCCGTGTCTCCGGCTATAGCCCAGACGAAAAAACGCCTTTTATCAATTTTTTATGCAGGTTATGTCTACGTGATAAGCCGAAACGGCCTTCAGGGAGGTGAAAAATTCTTTAAAGAAAGGTTAAAAGCAGCAGAAAAAATGGCCTTCTGCAGCCGCTATGGCAGCGACTGCGCAAAAGTCAGACAGGCTTAGTGAAGAAAATTGGGAGATGCATCATTATTCTCTGCATCATCTTCCGCGCTATACAGCAGATGGTGTGCATTGGCTTCCATCATGACCATGGAAATTTGCTCTTCACTCAAGTGCATAAACGCGGAGAACTGCTTGAACGACAGCCCGGCACCGGAGAATAAAGACTGGCAAACGACCAGTTTTGGCAGATTATCATCCTGTATGTCGAGAAATGCTTTCACCGTCAAAGAACTGGCGTTGATCGCTGACAGGTCGGAGGCCAGCGCCAGCAGCGCAGACGGCTTCACTTCGGCCAGCGCGGAGAAAAGGATCACGTCGTTAATGAGATCGATTTTAGCATCGAAAATGCCGTCGAAATTCTGCATATGAGGCAGATGCAGCGCCTGGCAGGAATCGCATTCGAAGAACGTAATTCCGGCATCATCAAGCCATTGACGTAACGTATCCAGTGTAGGTACGACCTGTAAATCCATCGCTGTGCAGCCTCTTAATTAAAAACTTTGCTTAGATTACGCAAAAAGCGTGCTCAATACCATTTAACCGCCCGTTTTCAGACAGTAACCCGGCGTGGCATGACGCTCGATCCATGAGATCATTTTACCCGCAATATCGACACCTGTGGTTTTTTCCACGCCTTCCAGCCCCGGCGAGGCATTCACCTCCATGACCAGCGGCCCGCGCGTCGCCCGCAGAAGGTCTACGCCCGCGACGTCCAGCCCCAGGGTTTGCGCCGCTTTGACGGCAATTTCCCGCTCCCGATCGCTGATATCAGCGATTCTTGCAACGCCGCCGCGGTGAAGGTTAGAGCGGAAGTCGCCCTCTTTCGCCTGGCGCTCAATGGCCGCCACCACTTCATTGCCGACCACGAAGCAGCGAATATCGCGCCCTTTCGCCTCTTCGATGTACTCCTGCACCAGAATGTGGGCATTCAGTCCCCGAAAGGCGTCAACTACGCTCTCGGCCGCCTGACGCGTCTCCGCCAGCACCACGCCAATGCCCTGCGTGCCTTCCACCAGCTTGATGACCAGCGGCGCACCGCCCACCATATCAATAAGATCGCTGGTGTCGTCCGGTGAATGGGCAATCCCCGTGACGGGGAGATCGATCCCCTGACGGGCGAGCAGCTGCAGCGAGCGCAGCTTGTCGCGGGCGCGGGATATGGCGACGGATTCGTTGAGCGGATAGCTGCCCAGCATCTCGAACTGGCGCAGCGCGGCGGTGCCGTAATAGGTGATCTGAGAGCCGATGCGCGGGATCACCGCATCAAAGTGCGGCAGCTTGCGGCCTTTGTAGTGAATCGACGAGGCGGCCGGATCGATGTTCATATAGCAGGACATCGGGTCGAGGATCTCAACCTGATGCCCGCGTTTCGCCGCCGCGTCTCGCAGGCGTTTACATGAATAGAGCGTTCCATCCCGGGACAATATGGCAATTTTCACCCTGCACCTCTCTGAAGACATGGAAAAAGCCTGCATATCATATACGCAGGCAGGCGCAGGAGGAATGGACTATCGCGTCGCCCAGCCCTGTTTGTGGAGGTAATCAAGAATAAACGGGCGGTTTTCTTTAATGATGGTGCGACGAATATGGTCAGTCCAGGTATCACGGCGGTTATTGCTGCCGCGCGTCATGTAGTAGTTCGCCAGTTCTTCGTCATAGTGATTCAGGACGTCCTGATCGACCGGCTGGTAGTAGTTTTCGTGCACCAGCATCGCGGCAGGAATGCGCGGCTTCAGATCCGGGTTATCCGCAGGCCAGCCGAGGCACAGGCCAAACAGCGGCAGCACGTGTTTTGGCAGCTTCAGCAGCTCGGTCACGCTTTCGATGTTGTTACGCAGGCCGCCGATGTAAACGCCGCCTAACCCCAGCGACTCCGCCGCCGTGAAGGCGTTTTGCGCCATCAGCGCGGTATCCACCACGCCCAGCAGCAGCTGTTCGGCCAGCCCCAGCTCGGCCTCAGGGCAGATTTGCAGGTGGCGGTTAAAGTCGGCGCAGAACACCCAGAACTCCGCCGCCTGAGCCACATGCTTCTGCCCGCCAGTCAGCGTGACCAGCTGTTCACGCATGGCCTTGTCGGTGATGCGGATAATGGAACTGCACTGCAGAAAGCTGGAGCTGGAGGTCGCCCTGGCGCTGTCGATAATCGCGGCACGCTGCGCCTCGGTAATCGGCTCATCGGTGAAGTGGCGAATGGAACGGTGAGAACGGAGCAGGTCAATCGTTGGTGTCATCTTGTCTCTCTTTGTCTTGCTTAAACCTTATGCCAGCCAGTATAGGCAATGAATTACGTGATGTAATTGGCGAAACATAGCCTGACTGTATCAAAGCGACAGGCGAAACCTTCTTTAATGGCGGCAGGTTATCGGGCACTATATGTCCTATTCGCCGTCAGGCTTGTTTTTTGAGGAGAGAGAAATGTTTGCAGTAATTTTTGGTCGTCCAGGGTGCCCTTACTGTGTGCGCGCGAAAGAGCTGGCTGAGAAACTGACCGAAGAGCGCGATGACTTCAACTTCCGCTACGTGGATATCCACGCGGAAGGCATCACCAAAGCGGATCTCGAAAAAACCGTCGGCAAGCCGGTTGAAACCGTACCGCAGATCTTCCTCGATCAGAAACACATCGGCGGCTGCACTGACTTTGAAGCTTACGCCAAAGAGCATCTGGGCCTGTTTGCTGCCCAGTAATGAAAGGACGCCCTCACCGAGAGGGCGTTTTTATTTGTGGTGCCGTCGGTGTAGAAGCAGACTGCGCACAAATAAGTAGCAGAGCGCGCCAAGAGCGCACCAGAATACGGCGCTCATCAACCACGCCAGCTCCTGCCAGAAACTTCTCGTCGATATATACAGCAAGCGCATCAGCAGCAGACACAGCGGCGCGGCCAGCATGGCACCCAGCAGCGGTTTCACCACCTCGCCTTTACGGGAGAGAAAACTAGCTGCGGCACCCGGCAGCGTAAAAAAGAGCAGCCCCAGCTCCGGATGGCCCGACGCCCTGAATGCCCCTTTCACATTAAAAGCGAGCGACATGCACACGACGGTGAACAGCAAAAAGCAGCTGATCACCCCCGCCCAGTTTCGTTTAATGTTCAAACTATCCTCCTGACTTATCTCTATCAAATATACCTTCGTCGGGTAGACGCCCAGTCAGATAAAGCAGTGCGGCAATCCTTGCCAAAGTACGCACAGGGTGATGCGATAATCAGTAGCTGTCAGTAGCTAATGCGATTAAACTACACGCCAGCTAATGTTTTAGGGAATAAAGCAGGAAACAGGGAGCGTTAACGCCTTTCCCTGACCCAGAAAACAGTAGCCCAAAAAGTCCTTTCATTCAACAACTTACTGGTAAACAAGAAGTTAGCCTCCGTGAATATAAACGTCGCAGACTTGTTAAATGGGAATTACATCCTGTTATTATTTGTGGTACTGGCGCTAGGCCTTTGCCTGGGTAAATTGCGCCTGGGTTCAGTTCAACTTGGTAATTCCATTGGCGTTTTAGTCGTCTCCTTATTATTAGGCCAGCAGCACTTCAGCATTAACACGGACGCGCTCAACTTAGGTTTTATGCTGTTTATTTTTTGTGTTGGCGTGGAAGCGGGGCCGAACTTTTTTTCTATTTTCTTCCGCGACGGCAAAAATTATCTGATGCTGGCGCTGGTGATGGTCGGCAGCGCGCTGCTGATCGCGTTAGGGCTGGGTAAACTGTTTGGCTGGGATATCGGGTTAACGGCCGGTATGCTGGCAGGCTCCATGACCTCCACCCCCGTGCTGGTGGGTGCCGGTGATACTCTTCGCCATTCCGGCATGGCCGGCGCGCAGCTCTCTACCGCGCTCGACCACCTGAGCCTGGGCTATGCCCTGACCTATCTGATTGGTCTGGTGAGCCTGATCGTTGGCGCACGCTACCTGCCAAAACTGCAGCACCAGGATTTGCAGACCAGCGCCCAGCAAATCGCGCGCGAGCGCGGTCTCGATACCGATTCCAAACGTAAAGTCTATCTCCCGGTGATCCGCGCCTATCGTGTCGGGCCAGAGCTGGTGGCATGGGCAGACGGCAAAAACCTGCGCGAGCTGGGGATTTACCGCCAGACGGGCTGCTACATCGAACGTATCCGCCGTAACGGCATTCTGGCGAACCCGGACGGCGACGCGGTGCTGCAGATGGGCGACGACATCGCGCTGGTGGGTTACCCGGACGCCCACGCCCGTCTCGACCCGAGCTTCCGTAACGGCAAAGAGGTGTTCGACCGCGACCTGCTCGACATGCGTATCGTTACCGAAGAGATTGTGGTGAAAAACCATAACGCCGTTGGCCGCCGTCTGGCACAGCTGAAGCTGACCGACCACGGCTGCTTCCTCAACCGCGTGATCCGCAGCCAGATTGAGATGCCTATCGACGATAACGTCGTGCTCAACAAAGGCGACGTTCTGCAGGTCAGCGGCGACGCGCGACGCGTGAAAACCGTTGCCGACCGCATCGGCTTTATCTCCATTCACAGCCAGGTCACCGACCTGCTGGCCTTCTGCGCCTTCTTTATTGTTGGCCTGATGATCGGGATGATCACCTTCCAGTTCAGCAACTTCAGTTTCGGCATCGGTAACGCCGCCGGGCTGCTGTTTGCCGGGATCATGCTGGGCTTCCTGCGAGCGAACCACCCGACCTTCGGCTACATTCCGCAGGGCGCGCTGAACATGGTGAAAGAGTTCGGTCTGATGGTCTTTATGGCAGGCGTGGGCTTAAGCGCGGGCAGCGGTATCGGCCACAGCCTGGGTGCCGTCGGCTGGCAGATGCTGGTGTCCGGACTTATCGTCAGCCTGGTGCCGGTCGTTATCTGTTTCCTGTTCGGCGCCTACGTGCTGCGCATGAACCGTGCCCTGCTCTTCGGAGCAATGATGGGCGCGCGTACCTGTGCACCTGCGATGGAAATCATCAGCGATACCGCACGCAGCAATATCCCGGCGCTGGGGTATGCGGGCACGTACGCTATCGCTAACGTGCTGCTGACGCTGGCCGGTACGTTGATCATCATCATCTGGCCTGGACTCGGATAACTCCTAAGTTTGCGCGCGGGGAAAATATTTTCGTTACGCGCAGAACTTTTTTATCAGGGGGCAGTCATAACTAGTGCCACTGCTTTTCTTTGATGTCCCCAATTTGTGGAGCCCATCAACCCCGCCGTTTTGGTTCAAGGTTGATGGGTTTTTTGTTGTCTGAAATTCCTCACACACAAAATCAATCTCTTACAGCCACGCTTTCTGATGCTGGGCGTCAGCACCAGACAAAAACCCTATCCCCTTACTTTTTCCTTCCTGCCTTCAGAAAACTATCGCTCCCTGACAGCAAAAGAATAAAATCAGAAAAAACGTCAGCAAGGAAAGCCGCATGTTCGATTTTTATCCCGAGAAAACCTACAGCAGAACGGAAGTAATGAGCAAGCCATCGCCAGTTCCGCCAGTAAATGGCGTCTACTTCTGGTGGTTTAAGGAGATCCCTCCAGGCGTGCCGACCGAGGGCTGCATAACCTCTGACGGCTACACGCTGCTGTACGTTGGTATTTCACCCGACCAGCGCGGGAAACCTAACAGCCGTTCGAACTTAAGGAAACGCATCAAAACGCATTACAGCGGCAATGCAGCTGGTTCGACACTCAGGCGCACGCTGGGTGTGTTATTGAGTGGTTTAAGTGGTTTTCCCCTGCGCCGCGTGGGTTCTGGATCCAGAATGACATTTACTCACCCTGGCGAGCAGTGGCTGGATGTGTGGATGGAAAAGAATGCTAAAGTTCACTGGCTTCCTGTCGAAGCGCCCTGGGAACTTGAAGACACACTGATCGCATCGCTTTCCTTACCACTAAACATTCAGGGAAATGCTCATGGCTTTAAAATGACGCTTTCAGGAATGCGAAGTCAGGCTGCTGCGGAGGCAAGATTGATGGAGATTGCTGATGAGCGAGGCTTTAAAAGAAGATTGGCTGCGCAGTGACATTACAGCAGTAATTTTTCCAAGAGTTTTGATTTCATGGTAGCTATAAATGATAATGAATCCTCTCCTGAAATTACAGTATTATAAGTGAGGCATTAATGAACATTGCATGGGAATGGGATAATGATGATGAATTTTTTGGTGAAAAACTACCACCCGATACCTTAGATAGAAAAAAATATGCCAAATATCTTTACGAAATATGTTCAGCTAGAGGTAACTCATCTAATCTAGTAATTAATATTAATGCAGAATGGGGCGCTGGTAAAACTTACTTCACAAAACGTCTTGCCAAGACGATTACCAACAACCATCCTACAATATATATAGACGCCTGGAAAGAAGACTTTTCAGACGATCCACTCTTAACAGTTTTCAGTTCAATAAAAAGCCAGTTAACTGGCCAATCAGATAAGTTCACTACTCTTATTAATAAGACAGTAGATAATATAGGGCCTTTACTTAAAACAGCCACTCCAGTAATCATTGATAGTTTAATAAAAAAAATAACGGGTATTGATTCAGCATCTGATCTTACAAAAGACTTATCTGCACAGTTATTAGAATTGCACGCAGAAAAAGCCTCAAAAATAGAAATAATAAGAAAAGGGATAGATAAATGGGTTAAGTTTATTGAACGTAAGGATTGTATAGAAAAAGAACTACCAATATTTATTATTATTGATGAATTAGATAGATGCAGACCAAGTTTTGCTATCAACCTTCTGGAAATAGTAAAACATATATTTAACATACCTGGTGTTGTTTTTGTAATTGCAACCGATACCGAACAACTTCAGCACTCAATAAAAGTAGTATATGGAAATGATTTTTCTGCCAGTCACTATCTGAGTAGATTTTTCGACCGTCGCTTTTTGTTACCCTCCCCAAACCTCAATAATTTATTACTAACAAAAACAGGTGATAATATCATTGGGCAATTCGCATCCGTGCAAGTAATTTGCACGCCATGTGCTCCCAATTTCACAAGTTTTATATCCAACTGTGCTTCTATACTTCAATCTTTTAAAGTAAACCTCAGAGACTCAATAAAAATATATGAAAGGTTAATTGACATCATTATTACCAGCTCGAAGAAATTCGACCCAAACTTAATGTTGATTTTGTTGTCATTGAACTTTAAAAACAGCGAAATATATTCAAAAATAAAACAAGGCGCTAACATAGATCATTCTCATAACTTATATTTAATTGAGCTTTCCTTTAACTTATCTTACAACATTACAAGTGTTAGAACTT